>VGWF01000035.1 GCA_016873715.1 Lentisphaerota bacterium
CCCTCTCCCCCGTTTCTTCCCGGGAATCCCGCGAAAGCCAAGCATCCTGCGGAACCCGCCCCCCGAGGTCAAGCGCCGCGGGGCCGGGGACGGAAGGGGGGATCCGGGGGCCGGAGCCCGATCGCCCTCCCACCCCCCCACGCCTTCTCCGTCTCCCCGCCCCCGTTTTCCCTCTCCCCGCTCCCTTCTCCGTGAAATCCGCCTTCCGTTGCGCTATTCTCCGCCCCGCATGTACCGAGTCGCCTTCATCGACGGCCCGCTCAAGGGACGGAAGCTGACCGTCCACGAGGACCGGCTTTGCATCGGCCGCGACGCCGACTGCTCCCTCCGCATGAGCGACCCGTCCATCGCCGGCCACCACGCGGAGATCGAGGTGCGCGACGGCGTGGTCCACGTCCGCCGCGCCGCGCCCGACGCCGCGCTCGCGGTCGGCGGCGTCCCCGTGGGCGACGTGCCCGTCCCCCTCCGCCGCGGCGAGGTGCTCGGCCTCGGGCCCCACACGCTGCGCGTCGAAACCGGCCCGGCCCCCGTCGCCCTCCCCTCCCGCCTCGTCGTCAACCTCTCCGTCATCGCCGTCGTCACCGTCGCCGCCCTGCTTGCGATCCAGGGCGCACTCCTTGTCCGCGCGTTCGCGCTGGGCCGGGAGGTCCGCACGATGCGCGTCGCGACGACCAACGATCCGGCCGGCGCCCTCCCCGCCACCAACGCCGTTGCGGACGCGCCCCGGACGCACTTGCTCCGCTATCCCCCGCCCTCTACTCTGGAGCCCGTGACCGCACCGACCAACGCAACCGAAGGAGCCACGCCATGAACCTCTCCCGCCGCACGTTCCTGGGCCGGTCCGCCGGCGCCGTGACCGCCGCCGCGATGTTCCCGCAGTTCGCCGCCGCCGCGGGCGCGAAGATCAAGGTCGGCGCGTGCGTCGTCGGCCTCGCGCAGGCGAAGGCCGCCGGGCTCGAGGGCGTCGAGATCCGCGCCGGCGACGCGGCGGACGTGCTGGAGATCGGCAGGCCCGAGAAGCGCGCCCAGTACAAGAAGGAGATGCAGGAGACCGGCCTGCCCATCTGCTCGATCATGATGGGCCTGCTCAACGGCAGCCCGCTGGCGACCGATCCGCGCGGCCCGGCATGGCTGGAACAGACCATCGACGGCGCGAAGGACCTCGGCGCGAAGAACATCCTCGTCGCCTTCTTCAGCAAGGGCGACCTGCTCGGCAAGGACAACAAGCTCAAGGAGGACGAGTTCGCCTCCGTCGTGAAGCGCATCAAGGCCGCCGCGCCGCGCGCGAAGGATGCGGGCGTCCTGCTCGCCATCGAGAGCCTGATCAACGCGGAGCAGAATGAGCGGCTCCTCGACGCCGTCGACCACGAGTCGGTCAGCGTCTACTACGACGTCTACAACCTCGGGAAGTCCAAGGGCTACGACGCCCCCGCCGAGATCCGCCGCCTCAAGGGCCGCATCTCGCAGGTCCATTACAAGAACGGCAAGCAGTACCTCGACGACGACAAGCCCTTCTTCACCGCCTGTTCCCAGGCGCTCAAGGACATCCACTACAACGGCTGGATCGTGCTGGAGACCTCCAGCCCGTCGAAGGACGGCGTCGCCGACGCGAAGCGCAACGGCGACTTCACGCGCAGCCTGTTCTGAAGCGGGGCCTCGACCACGGGGATCCGGCGTCCGGCCCGAGGATGGCTTCGAATAGCCGGGCATTCGACGCCGGGAAGAGGTACACTGTCCGGATGAGCGAGCCGATCCCGACGATCATCCAGGGAGGCATGGGCGCCGGGGTTTCCACCTGGCGCCTGGCCCGGGCCGTATCGTCGCTCGGCCAGATGGGCGTCGTCGCGGGGACGGCCCTCGACCAGTTGATGCTGCGGCACCTGCAGGACGGCGACCTCGGCGGCCACATCCGCCGCGCGTTGGCGCACTTCCCCTTCCCCCGCATCGCGCGGCGCATCGTCGACTCGTTCTTCGTCGACGGCGGCCTCGCCGAGAACGAGAACTACAAGCCCGTCCGGATGCACGTCGCCGAGAGCAGCATCGACGCGCAGGCGCTGTGCATCGCCGCCAATTTCGTCGAGGTGTTCCTCGCCCGCGAGGGCCACGCCGGCCCGGTGGGCATCAACTTCCTCGAGAAGATCCAGATGCCGCACCTGCCCTCGCTCTACGGGGCAATGCTGGCCGGCGTTGCCGTCGTGATCGTGGGCGCCGGCATCCCGATGGAGTTCCCCGCCGCGATCGCCGCCCTCGCGGACCACCGCCCCGCCGTGTACTCGCTCGCGGTGGCCGGTCCGGAACCGGGCGGCCCGTTCCAGATGACGCTCGATCCCGCGGCCTTCCTGGAGCCCGGACAGTCCCTCCCGCCGCTGCCGCGGCCCGCCTTCCTTCCGATCGTGTCCTCCCACACGCTGGCGGCGATCCTGCTCCGCCGCCTGGGCGACGGCGTGGCCGGCTTGATCATCGAGGGCCCCGTCGCCGGCGGCCACAACGCCCCGCCCCGCGGCACGATGCAGCTCACCGGCGACGGCCAGCCGGTCTACGGCGAGCGCGACGTCGTCGACCTCGACGCCATCCGCCGTCTCGGCCGGCCGTTCTGGCTGGCCGGCTCCTACGGCAGCCCGGAGCGGCTGAAGGAGGCGCTGGCCCTCGGCGCCTCCGGCGTGCAGGTCGGCACCCCCTTCGCCCTCTGCGCGGAGTCCGGCCTCGACCCGGAGATCCGCCGCACGCTGGTCCGCAAGGCGCTCGACGGCACCGCCCGCGTCTTCACCGATCCGCGGGCCTCCCCGACCGGCTTCCCGTTCAAGGTCGCCCAGCTCGAGGGGACGCTGTCCGACGCCGCGGTCTACGACCAGCGCCGCCGCATCTGCGACCTCGGCTTCCTTCGCGAGGCCTACCGCAGGCCGGACGGCTCCCTCGGCTACCGCTGCGCCGCCGAGCCCGAGAGGGCCTTCGTCGCCAAGGGCGGGCGCGCCGAGGACGCCGCCGGCCGCAAGTGCCTCTGCAACGCGCTCGTCGCCAACATCGGCATGCCCCAGCAGAAGCCCGACGGCACCTTCGAGCTCCCCCTCGTCACCCTCGGCGACGACTACACCGCCATCGGCCGCTTCTGCTCCGGCACCAACCTTGATTACTCCGCCGCCGACGTCATCCGCAACCTGCTGGGCTGACGCGGAGGGCGGCGGGCGGCGCCTGGGCTGTGAAGTTCCCGCGGATTCACGCGCGAACCTGGGAGACGCCATGAAAAGCCACGAAATCGACTACGAGATCCTCGGCGACGACATGCAGATCGTGGAGGTCGAACTCGACCCCGGCGAGACCGTGGTGGCCGAGGCCGGCGCCATGAACTACATGGAGGACGGCATCACCTTCGAGGCGAAGATGGGCGACGGCACCAACCCCGGCGCCGGCGTGATGGACAAGCTGCTCAGCGTCGGCAAGCGCATGCTGACGGGCGAGTCCGTCTTCATGACGCACTTCACCAACACCGGGTCGGGCAAGCGGAAGGTCGCGTTCGCCGCGCCCTACCCCGGCAAGATCGTCCCCGTGAACCTGGCCGAGCTTGGCGGCCGGCTGATCTGCGAGAAGGACGCCTTCCTCTGCGCCGCGCTGGGCACCAAGGTCAGCATCGCCTTCACGAAACGCCTCGGCGCCGGCTTCTTCGGCGGCGAGGGCTTCATCCTCCAGAAGCTCGAGGGCGACGGCATGGCCTTCATCCAGGCCGGCGGCACCGTGATCGCCCGCGAGCTGACCGGCCAGACGCTCCGCGTCGACACCGGCTGCCTCGTCGGCTTCACGGAGGGCATCGACTATGCGATCGAACGCGCCGGCAACCTGAAGTCCATGATCTTCGGCGGCGAGGGCCTCTTCCTCGCCACGCTGCGCGGCACCGGCCGCGTCTACCTCCAGAGCCTGCCCTTCTCCCGCATGGCCGACCGCATCATCGCCCACGCCCCCCGCCACGGCGGCAGCGCCAAGGGCGAAGGCTCCGTCCTCGGCCGCCTCGGCGGGTTGATCGGCGGAGACTAAACGCGGAAGCCCCGAACCGGGACGGCGCGAGGTCGTCCGCAGGGCTCCGACGCCCGGGCTTCTGAAGTCCGGCCGACGGGCCGGGGCGGGAGGACGCGCCGTTCTATCGCGGCCCCTCGAACACCGCCTCGTACCACAGCGTGCGGTGGGCCGGATCGAGGGTGAGGCGGCCGTCCGCGCCGGCCTCGAGGACCGCGCCCGCGCGGCGGCCGCGGTCGTCGAGCGGGTACAGGCGGACCTTGCCGGCCGCGGGGGCGAACCCGACCGCGACGGACACCGGCTCGACGAGACTCGGCGCGCTCCCCCATTTCGTCCCGACGCTGGTCCGCTCCTTGTCCTTCCACACCATCCCGGTGTTCTCCGCGAGCGCGGTGGCCGCGAGCAGCGCGCGCCGGGGCGCCTTGTCGAAGGCCTCGCCCTCCATCAACGAAAGCGCAACCGTGCACCAGCCGAGGCTGGTTTCCCCGGCCGTGACGCGGACCCCGTGGCCGAGATCGACCGTCCGCCCGCCGGTGCGCCCGACGACCGCCTTCGCCCTCGGCGCCTTCACCTCGAACACGCCCCGGCCCTTCTCCGGCAGACGCCACGCGATCTCCCCGGTGTCGGCGAGCCATTCGGTCCGCGCGACGGCGGGCGGTTCGGGGAGCGGACGGTCCGCCGGGCCGCGCAGATCGAGCGCAACGCGATGGATGAAGGCCGCGCCGAGGTCCACGCCGATGCGGTCCAGGCTGAGCACGCTCCACGCACTCCCCTGCCGGGCGATCAGGTCGATCTCGCGCTCCGGCGGCAGGGCCGTCGTGACGAGTTCCCGCGCCGCCGCAACGTCGCCGCGGCGGAAGAGCAGCGCGGCGGCGGGGACGTTCGCCATGATCGTCGGATGCTGGCCGATGTCGAAGTAGCCGGGGATCCGTCCGGCCTTCGTGCCCTTCTCGTCATGCGACCACGTGTAGAGGAAGAGCGCGTCCCAGTCCTGCAGCGCCGCGACGGCGGCGAGCATCAGCGGCCCCTCGCCCGCGTGCGGATTGGGCGCGGGGTGGTTGTACTCGCTGACCATGTGCGGCTTCCCGGCGACGCGCTGCCAGGCGAGGCGCGAGAGCGTCGCGCCGTCCGGATGGTCGACCATCGACCAGGGGTTCACGATCCAGTTCTCGGGATCCCACGGCCGCCCGGTCCAGTGCGGGTGCTGCCAGTAGGCATGCGTGTCGACCAGGTCGAAGGCGCCCATCAGGTTCGGCGTCGACGTGGCGACGATGGTGCCGACGACCGGGACCTTGACGCCGATCTCGTCGACGACGCACCGGCGCATCGCCTCCCAGTGGGCGCGCTCGGTCTCCCACAGGAAGCGGATCCAGTCGGCCCGCTCGCCGGGCGCCATCGGACGCGTCGCGCCGGCCTTCGGCCAGCGGATCGAGCGGGCCTCGAGGGTCTCGTCCGCCGTGAGCCCGATGCGGCCGCCGGGCTTCAGCGAGAGGTCCGCGAACCGGAACGTCGCGTCCGCCTGCCCCAGTTCCGTGAAGCCAAAGCGTGCGTTGTCGTCGTCGGCGTCGATGACGACCGTGAACTCGAAGGTCTTCCACTCCGGTCCGACCTCGAACCGCGCCGACCAGCCGAGCTCCTTCCACGGCTCGTGAGCCTGCATGATGTTGGCCTGGAGGGTCCGCTTCGAGTCGGCGGCGGCGCGGAAGCGGACCGTGTAGAGAGCGCCCTTCCGCACGGCAAGGCGGGTCTGGTTGAACTGGACGGCCCAACCGCCGTCGGCCGCGTTGCGGACGTGGAGGACGGCGGCGCCGTCTTTCGCCTCGAGATCGGCCCGGGCGCCGCGGTGCTGTTCGAGACCCCATTCCTTCACGCCGTCGGCGAAGCCGGCGTTGCGCAGCATCTCCGCACCCGGCGCCTCGTTCCGTGCGCCCCACGCGGCCGCGAGCGCCTTCGTGTCCGCATGCCGCTTCGCCAGCCACGCGTTCCACTGCCGCTTCAGGTCGCCGGCAAAGGGCTCGGGGAGATCGTCGAAGTCACGCGACATCCACGTGTGGATCAGCCCGTTCTCGTTGTTGATCTCGACCATCGCCAGCGCCGGATCGTGCGCGACCGCCAGCTTCGTGTAGGGATTCACGTGTCCCAGGAGCCGCCGGGCGTAGGCCTTCTGCGCCTCGAGATGCGGCGCGTGGAAGACGCCCACCGCGTGGGCGGCCTTCCAGTCGAGCTTGTTGACCGCCGGGTCGACGCCGTCGTCCGTGCCGAAGTGGCGGCCGACGAGCAGGTTCACGTTCCAGTAGATGCCCTGCTCCTTGAGCCGGGCCATGAAGTGATCGAGCCGGTCCTGCGCATCGGCGCTCCAGTTGGTCCAGGAGCCGGACTTGTAGTCGATCAACCGCGGCTCGCCCCAGGTGGCGTCGAGGAAGTGGAAGCGCACGCCGTTGAGCCCGAACTTGGCCATGCGTGCGGCGACGCCGTCCGCCGTGGCATGGTCCGGGAAGCATGCGGCCGCGGTGACGTTGGCGCCGAACAGGCGGAGCCGCCGGTCTCCGGCGAAGAGGTGTCCGTCGCGGACGCGCACGGGGGCGATCGACGCCGCCCCCTGGCCCAGCACCGGCCGCAGGTCCGTCGGCCCCGGCGCCCCGTCGTCCCATGGCGGCGCGAACGGAACCAGGTCCGCCGCCCCCGCGATCCCCGCCGTCCATGCCGTTGCCGCCACCGCCATCCAGCGCTTCATGCGTCCTCCGAAGGTCAAGGGCTCATTGTGCGGCCAAGCGGACGGCGGGCCAAGCCCGAAGCGGGCTCCCGGATCATCGGCTCAGCCGGATGCACGCGCCGGGATCCATCGCAAGGTACGCATGGATACGGCCGCGACGGAGCGCGGCCCTCCAAGGCCTATTCCATGGACCTGCGAGAGGACGGCCCTGGAGGGCGCCGCTTCGTCGGCGCCGCGCAACAGACCCTCGAGGCGACTCTCGTTGCTGATTCGCGGGGCTATGCCTCGTCGATGCGCTGGAGCTTCCAGCGGTCGCACAGCGCGTCCACGTGCGGCGACAGGTCGCCGTAGAACGTGACGCGATGCCAGCCGGGACGCCACTCCTCGGTCAGCTTCTCGAGGCTGCCCTTCACCTGCGCCTCGAGCTTCGTGCGGCAGGCGAGGTCGCTGTCGTTGTTGCCGATCGTCTTCGCCCGGTGGACGAGCACCTGCTTCGCCTGCGGGCTGATCTCGAGCGTCGTCGTCATGTGCCCCACGGGGAGGATGGACTGTACGCAGGCGCCCTTCCGGTCCTCGGAGTGCGACCGGATGAAGTAGGGGCTCGCCGGGCCGCCCGGGCCGAAGGGCTTCGTCATCGCCACGCAATGCGCGTAGACGATCGCGCTCTTCGAGGTGTCGATGACGGGGTCGGAGATGTAGCCCGGCCGGCCGGTCACGGCGCCCATGACCGCCATGGTCAGCGCCGAGAGGGCGTCCGCCTCGCAGCCGCCGACGAATCCGTCGTCGTTGAGCTGGCTGAATCCGAGGCACGGGTAGGCCGTCAGGTGCCCGCCGTAGAAGCCGCCGAGGCAGTTGACGCTGATGCCGCGGGCCCCGTGTCTTTCGAGCAGGGCCTTCATCGCGACGTACATCGTCCCCGCGCCCCGGAGGTCCTCGGGCGACGGCTCGACGACCTTCTTCGCGCCGGCGGCCCAGCGTTCGGCGAAGGCCCGGGCGGCGCCCGCGTCGGCGGCGGCGCAGGCGGCGGACATCTCCTCGAACGGGACGCCGACGAACTCGACGCCGGTCACCTCCGCCGTCGCCTTGAAGAAGGGATCGCGCCCCTTGCGCCCGCCGACGATGAGCAGCTTCGTCTTCTTCAGCTCCTCCAGCGCCTTCCCGAGGTCGGGCGCGGGCACCGGGTCGGCCGCGCAGGTCCAGTCGGCGACGGCCGGCGTGGCGCCGCGACGCGTCGCGCGGAACGCGGCGGCGATCTCGGCGGGGCTCTTCCCGTCCCTGAGCATCGCGAAATGGCGGGCCGACGCGGCGAGGTCCTCGTCGCGCGAGGAACTCACCCAGTCGACGGGCCTGCCCGCGCCCATGAACTGGGGCATGCGCGTCAGGAAGAGGCCCGAGCCGCCGAAGAGGTTGTCGACGACCAGCGTGGGCTTCCCCGTGCCGCACAGCTTGACGACGTCGTTGCGCCAGCCGAGGCCCTGGAGGCAGACCAGGTAGCCGCCGACCTCGGCGTCGCCCTTGAGGACCTCGGCCGCCTCCGCCGGATTGTCCATGAGCCGCGCCTGCACGAACTCGACGCCGGGGCAGCCCTTGGCCAGCACATCCAGGATGCGGGCGCGCCGCGCATCGAAGTCGTAGCCGATGTTCGGCCAGATCGGGTGGTCGTTCTTCGTCTCGCAGAAGACCAGCCGCACCTTGGCCTTCGCAGCCGGGGCCTCCGCCCTCGCGCCGCTCGCGCCGGCCAGCATCGCGCCCGCCGCGCAGCCCGCACAGGCCGCGCACCGGGAGATGAACTGACGGCGGGAACAGTCGGAACCGATCCTCGCTCCGCTCATCGCATCCTCCTGCCGGCTCCTCGCCGGCGTCCAAACGCAGGTATCAGGCTTCCGGGAAGTGGAGTTTCAAGTTCCTACGTTACAGGTTTCAGGTTGGGCAGGGAACACCCACCGGCATCCTCCCGCATTCGACCTCGGATGTTCGATGTTCGGTGTTCGATGTTGGACGTTGGTTGTTGGTTGTTGGATGTTGGTTGTTGGTTGTTGGATGTTGGTTGTTGGTTGTTGGATGTTGAATGTCGAATCCCGCCTACTTCTCCGCCGCCGCCTTCCTCTTTCCGCCCTTCCCGCCTCCCTTGCCCCCGCCTTCGCCGCCTTCCTTCCCGCCGCCGCGCGGGGCGTCGGGCGCCTCGGTCGCGGGCAGGCGGGCGGCCAGCAGCTTCTTCACGTCGGCATGCTTCGGATCGCCGGCCAGGTTGGTCCACTCGTAGGGATCGTTGCGGTGGTCGTAGAGCTCCTCGGATCCGTCCTTGTAGCGGATGTAGCGCCAGTCGCGGTCGCGCACGCCGTGGTTGCCGCGCCCGTGGGTGCAGATGCTGACGTGGCTCCACGGGGCGGCGGGATCGACGAGCAGCGGCCGCAGCGACGGCCCCTCGACATGCTTCGGAACGGGCAGGCCGATGAGATCCACGATGGTCGGGTAGATGCCCATGTAGTCGACGGGCGCCTCGCAGCGCGCGCCGGGCTTCGTGACGCCGGGCGCCACGATCAGGAACGGCGGACGCGTCGCCTCCTCCCACAGCGCGAACTTGCGCCAGTGTTCCTTCTCGCCCAGATGCCAGCCGTGGTCGGACCACAGCACGATGATGAGGTCCTTCGCGCGCGGGGAGCGGTCGACCGCCTCCATCAGCCGCCCGATCTGCCCGTCGACGAACGCGATCGTGGCCAGGTAGGCCTGCACCGCATGCTTCCACTGGCCGGCCTTCACGACGGCCGCATGGTCGCCATCCGGCTTCGCCATCGCGCGGCCGGCGGCGGGGACGTCGTCGAGGTCGTTGGTCTTCACCACGGGGAGCTGGATGGACTCCAGCGGGAAGCGGTCGAAGTACTTCTGCGGCGCGTACCAGGGCAGGTGGGGCTTCACGAAGCCGACGGCGAGGAAGAGCGGCTTGTCGTGCTTCTTCTGCAGTTCCTCCGAGGCCCACGTGACGAGGCGGTGGTCGCCCATGTCATCGTCCTTCGCATCGACGGGCCCCCAGTCGAAGTGGTCGTTGTTGAGGCCGCTCACGGACTTCTCGGGCGGATGGGGATCGGGCCCGCGGTTGAAATAGTGGTCCCAATCGGTCGTCGCCTCGTCCGGCAGTCCGCCGCCGCCGTGGTAGATCTTGCCGCCGCCGATGACCGCATAGCCTTCGCGCTGGAGGAAGCGGTTCAGCGTAAGGACATCCTTCAGCGGCTTCCCGTAGGGCTGGCCGTTCTCGTAGACGCCGGTCGTGAAGGGACGCAGACCGCTCATCAGCGCCGCGCGCGACGGATTGCACGCGGGCGCCGCGCACTGGGCGTTGGCGAACAGCGTCCCGCGCGCCGCGAGACGGTCGAGGTTCGGCGTGGACGCCTGCGGATGGCCGCCCAGGCAACCGGTCCAGTCGTTGAGGTCGTCGATGGCGATGAAGAGCACGTCGGGCTTCGCGGCGCCCCACGCCCCGGCCGTCACGAGACACGTCACCGCGATTCCTGCAAGTGCACCCCTCGTCATGGCATCCTCCAGATTGATCGGGACTCATCTTGCGCCGTGCGGGGCGCGAAATCCACACGGATCGGCGCCCTTGCGCGGGCGCATGGCACGGTGTAGGAAGTCCGCATGAACGTGCGACTTCTGGTCCTCGGGGGGCTGCTGGCGGCCGGGGCGGCGACGGCCGGACCGATCCATGCGTACGGCGGAACGAACGACCTGGCCCGGATCTCGGTGACGGTCGTCTACTTCCTCCCGCGGGACCGCCCGCCGGTGCCGGACTGGCGCGACCGGATCGGCTTCGCCATGCGCCGGGTCGCCGCGTTCCACGAGCGGGAGTTCTCGGGCCTCTCCGTTCTCGATGCCCGCATGCCGGGCGAACCGCTGGTCTCGGAGTTGACGGCGGACAAGGTGCGCGAGGGCGACGCCACCGCGATGTTCGAGCGGATGGCCGCGGAGGCGCGCCACCGTCTCGGCTGGCCGGGCGCGCGGGACGGATCGTTCCCGGTGCTGCTGCTGTTCTCCGACCAGAACCACCGCGAACTGGACGACTTCACGCGGACGCGGATCGAGGACGGCGTTCCGGTCCACGAGGGGCATGTCGGCCCCGATGGCCGTCACCATCCGGGTGCGAAATCCGGCGGTTCGCGGGCGCGCATGGATCCGCGGTCCGGCGGCGGCATCGCGCTCGTGACGGCCGACGGCTGGCGCGTTCCGTACGAGGGCTCGGACTGCGTCGCCTACCACGAGGGCCTCGGCCACACGCTGGGCCTGCCCCATCCCGAACCGGCGGACCGGTCCGTGATGAGCACCGCGCAGTACCACATGCCGATCCACCGCTCTTGGATCAACGCCGACCAGAAGCAGGGGATGGGATGGGCGCCGGCCGCCGCCCCGCCGCCGTCGAACACGCTCTTCGGCGCCTTCCACGCGCGCCACGAGCCTGCCGAGCCGCGGACGGGCGAGCCGGTGCGCCTCGACCTTTCCTGGCCCGAGGGCGCGCGCGTCGCCCGCATCACAACCGCCACCCAGACCGCCCTGTTCGGCCCCTGGCACGAGGCGGTCCTCCGGCCGCCGGAGGGCACGCCGCCCGCGTTCGTGGCCCTCGGCGCCTTCTCGGGCGCGACGCCGGTCTCGTGGCGCATCCGCGTCGAACTCGCGGATGGGCGACGGGAGGAACTGTGGGGCTATTTCCAGGCGGCCGATCCGGCGTCCCGGTCCTTCTGGTATGACTACCGCTTCGAGCCCGCGGGGAAGCGCATCTGGCGAGCCGCGGGGCCGGATCTCTGGACCGAACTCGACCCGACGGGGCGGCTCAAGGTCTTCCGGATCGCCGCCCGCGATTCGGACGTCGGGGGCGCGCGGGGCACCCTCGCAACCGAACTGCCCGGACGGCACATGGAGGTCTTCATCCCCGATCGCGGCGCCCGTCCGGGTCACCTGCTCTTCCGTCTCACGGGGGAGAAGGACTGGAAGGCGCTCGGCGAGATCCACGACTTCCCGCGCTGACGCGCGGGAAGCACGAAGCAGGCGCCAGGCACGGAATCCCAGCGCTCCCAACCATGCGGCTGTGTCGGGCTTCGGGATCAGTGCTTCGGGCTTCCGCCGAGGAGTTCCCGCGCGTTGCCGCCCAGGATGCGACGTTCGAGGTCCTCCGGCAGCCCCAGCGCCCGCAGCCGCGCAACCTCGGCGGCCTGGTCGGCCCAGGGCGAATCGGTTCCGAAGAGGATGCGGCCCGCCGGGTGCGCCGCGAGGAGCCGCCGCGCCCGGTCGTCCGGCAGGTAGGCGAGCGAGAACGACGTGTCGAGCCAGACCGGCCGGCCGAGAAGGTGGCGCTCGACCTCGTCCCAGTCGTCCCAGCCGCCCAGGTGGGCGGCGACGAGCTTCAACCCCGGGAAGGCGTCGATGACCCGTCGCGTGCGGACCGGGTCGGCGACGCGGGCGCGCGGGTAGGCGAAGTCGAAACCGCCATGGCAGACCACGACAAGCCCGAGATCCTGCGCGGCCTCGTAGATGGGGGTCATGCGGGGCTCGTCGATGGCGAAGTCCTGGTAGTAGGGATGGAGCTTGATGCCGCGCAGCCCGGCCTCGGCCACGCGGCGCACCTGCCCGGCCGCATCCGGCGAGGCCGGGTGGACGGACGGCAGCATCGCGAGCCGGTCGCCGTCGTTGGCCACGGACCACTCCAGGATGCGCTCGAACTGGGCGGGCCTGGTCGCGACGGAGCACACGACGGACGTGGCGATGCCCGCACGGTCCATCGACGCCACCAGCCCGCGCAGGGTCCCGTCCGTCGCCGGAACGACCCCGCCCTCCCGCGCCAGGTCGGGGATGGCGCGCGCCGCGACCGCATCGGGGAATGCGTGCACGTGCATGTCGACGATCCAGGGGGCATCCGCGGCGTCCATCGCGCCGTTGAGCATAACCAATCCGGTCCCCGGGCGACCAGCGCGACGGACCTCCGCGCCGGGTCGCCAGGGCCGACGCCCCTCATTGCGGCCGGGACCGGCCGAAAATCGTTCTTGTACCGACGATCGGCCCCGGGCATAATGGCAGGTCATTAGTTCCGCGTCGAAGCGGCCGGACGTATCCGGCGGCGCGGAATGGAAGCGAGTCCCCCCGGATTCCTCCAGGGGGGCAAGCGGATTAGCCCGCGTAATGCGGGCTCAATAGTCGGAGGAAGGCATGGAAACGACGACTCCTGTCGTTCGCCGCGAGGTGGACGTCAAGGTGCTGCTGGAAGCTGGCGTCCATTTCGGTCACCAGACCCGGCGTTGGAACCCGAAGATGAAGCCCTTCATCTTCGGCGAGCGGAACGGCATCTACATCATCGACCTCGCGAAGACGCTCGTGCGCCTGAAGGAGGCGAAGGACTTCCTGCAGCGCACGGTGGCCTCCGGCCGGCAGATCCTCTTCGTGGGCACGAAGAAGCAGGCCCAGGAGCAGGTCCGCAAGGCGGCTGACATGCTGCACCAGCCCTACGTGGTCAACCGGTGGCTCGGCGGCATGCTGACGAACAACCGGACGATCCGCCAGAGCGTCGCGCGCATGCGCAAGCTCGAGACGATGGAGAAGGACGGGACGATGGAGAAGCTCCCGAAGAAGGAGGTCGCCGCCCTTCGCCACGAACTCGTGAAGCTGCAGAAGAACCTGAGCGGCGTGGCCGACATGGACCAGCTTCCCGGCGCCGTGTTCGTCGTGGACATCTGCCGGGACGAGATCGCGGTGTTCGAGGCGACCCGCCTGAACATCCCGGTCGTGGCCCTGGTCGACACGAACACGAATCCGGATCCGATCGCCTACCCGATCCCGGCCAACGACGATGCGATCCGCTCGATCCAGGTGATTCTCGAGGACTTGGCGTCGTCGATCCGCGATGCGGCGGACGAGTACGCCAAGACGGCCGCCGAGGCCGCCCGCAAGCGCGCCATCGAGGAGGCCGAGGAGCGCGCGAAGCAGAAGGCCGCCGAGGACGAGCGCCGGGCGCGCGAGCGCGAGGCGAAGAAGGCCCGTCTCGAGGCGATCGCGAAGGCGAAGGCCGCCAAGGCCGCCGAGCCCGCGGAAGGCGCGGCCGAGGCCGCCCCGGCGACCGAGGCGGCCCCCGAGGCCCCTGCGGCGCCCGAGGGAACCGCCGCAGGCTGATGCCCGGCGGCGCGAACAGGACAACCCGGAAGGAGTTTGAGAGTCATGGCAGAGATTTCAGCATCCCTGGTCAAGGAACTGCGCGACGAGACCAACGTCGGCATGATGGAGTGCAAGAAGGCGCTCCTCGACGCCGGCGGCGACAAGGCGAAGGCCGTCCAGCTCCTGCGCGAGCGCGGGCTGGCGGTCGCCACGAAGAAGGCCAGCCGCGCGGCGAACAGCGGGGTCATCGCGGCGAAGGCGTCGGCCGACGGCCGCTCGGGCGTGATGATCGAGGTCAACTGCGAGACGGACTTCGTCGCGCGCAACGACATCTTCAAGGCGTTCGTGGCGGACCTCGTCGCGAAGGCGCAGGCGCTGGACGGGGACCTGGCGCCGGCGGTCGTGGACGTGGTGAACGCCACGATCCAGAAGATCGGCGAGAACGTGGTCGTCCGGCGCAACGTCAGGTTCGCCGCGCAGGGGCCCGGCCTCGTCGCGACCTACGTCCACCTCGGCAGCAAGCTCGGCGTCATGGTCGAGATCGGCTGCGCGAACGACGCGGTCGCGGGGAATCCCGCGGTCCAGGAGCTCGCCCGGGACCTCACGCTGCACCTGGCCGCGTGCCGGCCGCCCTACCTGGACCGGACGGCGGTCCCGCAGGACGTGATCGCCTCCGAGCGCGCGATCTACGCGAAGCAGGTCCAGAACAAGCCGGCCGCGATCGTCGAGAAGATCGTCGACGGGAAGATCGGCAAGTTCTTCTCGACCGTGTGTTTCGTCGAGCAGCCGTTCGTCAAGGACGGCAACGTGACGGTCACGCAGCTGCTCGAGGCCAAGGCCAAGGAGGCGGGCGGGGCGTTGAACGTCCGTCGCTACGTCATCTGGCAGTTGGGCGAGTAGTCCGCGGCCTGGCGGAGGGTTTCGGGGCCGGCCTTCGGGCCGGCCCCGTTTCTTTTCCACCGCCGGCTTGCGGCCCCGGCCGGACGACGCCACAATCCGGGCATGAGCGAACCCTCCGTCCCCGGCGTCCCGGCCCCGTCCGGCGCCTCCGTCCACGCCAGCCCGGGCGCGAGCCCCCGCCAGCGAGGCACGCTGCGGCTGGCCGCTCCGTTTCTCGCGGGCGCCCTGGCCGCCGGCTGGCTGTTGCGCGCGGCCATCCCGAAGCCCGACCTTCCCGCGCGGCGGGCGGGATTCGGCCTCGTCCTGCTGACGACGGGCCTGGCCGTGCTGGCCTTCCACCTCCGGCGCCGGCGTCTCGACTTCCTGCGCGGCGCGCGGGGCGAGGAGGAGACGGCCCGCATCCTCGCGGGGCTTCCGGCGGGGTCGCATGTCTTCCACGGGTTGTCCGTTCCCGGCGCCGGCGTGGGCGACATCGATCACGCGCTGGTTTCGCCTCGCGGGATCTTCGTGATCGAGTCGCTCAACTGGTCCGGACGGGCCACGATCGAGGAGGGCCGGATCCTCTACGACGGGGCGCCGCCGGACCGCGATCCGATCGAGCGCGTCCGCAAGGCGGCCTGGGCCCTGAGGGAGCGGCTGCGGGGCGCAGGGGTCCAGGCCGGCGTGCAGGCGATCCTCTGCCTCCCCGCCGCGGCCCTCGCGCGCGACGTCGAGGGCGTTGCGGGCGTGGTGGTGTGCCGGCAGACCGCGCTGCCCCGCGTTCTGGGCGAGTCGACGGAAGCTCCGCTGGATCCCTCGACCCTCGCCCGCGCCGCCGACGCCCTGCGCCCGCTGACGGAGGAGTAGGCCATGAAGCGAGTGCTGGTCCCGGTCGCCGAGGGGACGGAGGAGATGGAGGCCGTGATCGTGATCGATGTCCTCCGTCGCGCGGGATGCGAGGTCTTCGTCGCGGGCCTCGACGCCGGGACCATCCGGGGATCGCGCGGCGTCCGCATCGAGCCCGACGGTCCGTGGTCCGCGGCGTGGCCGGCGGACTTCGACGCGCTCGTGCTGCCCGGCGGGGCCGGGGGAACCCGCCGGTTCTGCGCCCACGGGGGCCTGCTGGATGCCGTTCGCGCGATGCACGCGGCGGGCCGGTTGGTGGCCGCGGTGTGCGCGGCGCCGCTGGCCCTGCAGGCGGCCGGCGTGCTGGCCGGCCGCCGGGCAACGTGCCATCCCGACGTGGCGGAGCGCCTGACCTCGGCCGTGCGGTGCGACGATGCCGTCGTCGTGGACGGCACCCTCGTCACCAGCCAGGGCGCGGGAACCTGCTTCGCCTTCGCCCTGGAGATCGTTGCGCGGCTCTGCGGACGGGACGCCGCCGACCGGATCGCCGGGGACATCGTGCTGCGCGGGTGAGCCCGCCCTTCGGCGGATCCGGAGTCCGGATCAGGCGCCGGGACCGGCGGTTCCCCGGCACGAACACGCCGGGGCCGGCGGACCCGCTGCGTTCGGCGCCCGCTTTCGCAGCTTCGCACCGATCAGCACCGCCAGAAGCAGGACCGCCGCCGCGTGGCCCATCCACGAGGCGGGCTCGACGTGGCACGAGGGCGCGGCGGCCGGGAAGGCGGGGATCACCCAGAGGTCGACGGCCAAGCCGGCCAGCAGCGCGGATGCCGCGAGGCAGACAAGGTAGACCGCACCCGCCCGGGGGCCCAGCATGCGGCCGAGCGCGCCGAGCGTGGCCGCATTGGTCGCGGGTCCCGTGATGAGGAACACGAGCGCGGCCCCGGGCGAGACGCCGGCCTGCATCAGCCCGAGGGCGATCGGCACCGACGCCGTCGAGCAGACGTACATCGGGATGCCGACGGCCATCATGAGCAGCATCCCGGGGATTCCCGCCGGCAGCTTGTCGGCCAGGTAGCTGGCCGGCACCAGCGCGCCGATCAGCCCCGCGATGCCGAGTCCGATCATCAGTTCGTTCCCGACGTCCGACGGGAGCGTCCCGAAGCCGTGGCGCAGCGCCCGCCGCCAGCCGGGAAGGGCCGGGGCCGGCGCCGTCGACGCGGCCGGGGCGGGACGTTCGCCGCCGGTTGTGAACCGGTCGACGGCCAGCCCGCAGAGGGCGCCGGAGACGAAGGCCACGACGGGGCGGATCAGGGCGAAGGCGGGGCCGAGAAGGCCGTAGGTCACGAAGAAGCTGTCGACCCCGGTCTGCGGCGTGGACATCAGGAAGGCGGCCGTGGCGCCGCGCCCGGCCCCCTCGCGGCGGATCGAAAGGGCCACCGGGATGACGCTGCAGGAGCAGAGCGGAAGCGGGACCCCGAGCAGCGCCGCCTTCAGGGCCTGCATCGCTCCGCGGCCGCCCAGGTGCCGGGCCACCCAGGTCGCGGGGAGCCAGAGGTGGAGGAGCCCGGCCACGGCGAAGCCGAACAGAAGATACGGCGCCATCTGCGCGGCGACCGACCATGCGCCGGCCGCGGCGCGGCCCATCTGTTCGAGAATCCACACGAGGGCACTATCCGGCCGGGGGCGGCCCGGCGCAAGGCGGGCGTCCGGTCAGGGGGTCGCGGGCTTCGGCGAGGCCGTCTTCGACCGGGCCAGCTTCATCTCGGCGACGCGCAGGTACATGCGGACCGTCTTGTTCCCCGGCTCCATCCGCACCGCCTCGCGGAAGGCGTCCACCGCCTCCTGCACCCGGCCCATCCGGTCCAGCTGGACGCCCAGCCTTGCCTGGAGAACCGGCCGGTTGGGATGGTCGGCGACGAGCTTCGTGAGGAGGGTCAACGCCCCCTGCGAATCGCCCTGCATCTCGAGCAGCTGGCTGAGGGTGTTCTCGAAGCCGGGCTCGCGCGGATTGCGGGCAAGGCCGCGCTCGCACAGCGCGCGCGCCTCCGCGATCTTCGCGGCCTTCCGGGCCGGATCGGTCTCCGCGGCGGCCTCGCGGGCCGCGATCCGGCAGAGCCCCAGGACCGGTTCCCAGGCGTGCGAGTCCCACGCGAGGGCGCGGCGGTACCAGGCGGAGGATTCCTCCAGGCGTCCCGCATCGAGCGCCGTCTGGCCCGGGAAGGTCGACATCGCATAGGCAACGCCGGCACGAAGCGTGGCGACGATCGCCAGCAGCGCGAGCGCCGCCCCCGACCACGCAATCCAGCGGCCGGCGTTCCGCGACGGCAACCGGTTCGGCAGGTCGCCCGATGCGTGGAAGAGCGCGGCAACGCACCCGAGCAGGAGCAGCAGCGCCATGCTGTTGCCGTAGATGTGGAGGTTGAAGTCGACCAGGGCCTGGCTCGCGGCCACGACAAGGACGCCGACGGCCCCCGCGGCCAGGACGGCGTTCAGCTCCTTGCGGGCCCCCGCCAGCAGCCGCAGCAGGCGAACGAGGATCGCCCCGGCCACGATCAGGCCGAGCACGCCGCCGACGATCCCGTACTCCGCCGCGACGTGGAGGTAGTCGTTGTGCGCGTGCACCGCCGCCACATTGGGGTGGAGGTCGACGTAGCGGCTGTCGAGCAGCCGGAAGGACCCGCCCCCGTGGCCGAACACCGGGGCGGCCTCGACCATGCGGAGGGTGCCGGTCCAGACCATGATCCGGCCCTGGAGATCCGTCGACGACCGCGCGAGGCGCCCCCAGAGGGCCGGCGCCCTGGCCCAGACCAGGCCCACGGCCACCGCCGCGATCACGGGGACGGCGAGGAACGCGAACACCGCCTGCCTCGCCCCCCGTCGCCACGCGGTCAGAAGCAGGGTCGTTCCGCAGCCGAGGATGGCGGCCGCGAACCCGGAGCGGGACTGCGAGAGCGCGAGCGGCCAGGCCATCATGCCGACGGCGTAGACGCCCACCACCTTGAGGGTCCATCCGGACTCCGGCGCCAGCACCACGGCGAGGCCGAACGCCATCGCCATGGCCAGCAGGTTGGCGAAGTGGTTCGGGCAGTTGTAGGTCCCGCCCATCCGCATCAGGTAGCTCGGGTGCCGCTCCACGCCGAGCATCATCCGCGACCCCTGGAGGTGCTGCATCACCGCGTAGGCGCCGTCCATCGCCGCCACGATGAGGACGAGCGCGACCAGCCATTTCCACCGCCCCCCCCGCCCCGCAAGGCCGGCGATGACCCAGTAGGCCGCCAGGGCGCTGCCCAGCATCAGGAGGCGAAGCATGCCTTCGTACGGCGCGATGGCCAGGGGCACGGTCAGCGCCACGTAGACGAGAAAAGCCAGGGCTGGAAGGCTGCCCGGCGGAATCGAAAGGGGGACCTCGGCCCGGAAGACGACAGGGCGCAGCGCGTAGAGCAGGAAGCCCGCGAAGCTGCACAGCATCAACGGGGCGATGGACCAGAGGCGGACGCCGCCGAAGAGAACGGGGCCGACCAGGGCCGGAAGGGCCGCCAGGATGAGCGCGATCCACTCATAGGCGGCCGCGCCGCGGGGAGTTCGCCGCCGTCTGACCTGAGACTCGGCGGTGGAGGGAGACATGGCGCCAAGTCGGATGCCGGCTACCACACCGAACGCTTGACGACGATCTGATCGCCCGACTCGATCTCGATGTCCTTCTCGGGATTCCGCTCGATGTCCTTGGCGTTCACTCGAACCGTCTTGTCACCCCGCGTCAGGAGAACATCGGTCGAATCCGCGAAGTCGGTGTAGCCGCCGGCGGTCGCGATCGCCTGGAGGATCTTGACGGATCCGATCAGGGAGAACCGGCCCGGGGCGCGGACTTCGCCACGGACGAAGTAGCTGCGCGTCGGCACCAGGACGTGGACGGTCATATACCGGTAGATCTTCTTCTCGATGTAGTCCTTCTGGATCCGGTTCTCCAGTTCGGACGCCGTCAGGCCGGCCGCGCGGACCGTGCCGATGAACGGCATCTTGACGTCGCCGTTCTCGTCCACGAGCGACTCGATCTGCTCGAGCTGGGTGGTTCGGAGATGGACGATCAGCGTGTCGCCGGACCGCAGGCGGTAGGAGGCGCCCCCGGTCGAAGGCAGCACGGCCGACCCCGCCGCCGGGGCCGCCACCGGCTCGACCTTCGTCTCGACCGGACCCGACGGCGCCGGCCGGGCAGCCGCCTCGGCGACCACGTCGCCGTACGGGGCGGACCGGTCCAGCCTCAGCGCCGTTTCCTCGCCGCCGTCCCCGGCGGACGAGCGGAGCATCCGGCATCCGGACGCCGCCAGCAGCGCCGCAAGGACGCCGACCACCCAAAGCCCGTTCCGTTTCATACGCACATGCATCCCGCGCCGGCGATCTAGGCCGGCTTGACCGTCGTCTCGTCCTTCGACGGCTCCGCCCGGTAGTAGTAGTTCGAGTAGTACGAGTGATAGTAGTAGTAATAGTCGTCGCGCATGATGTTGATGTTGTTGAGCACGACGCCGACCAGCTTGCCGCCGACGTTCTCGACCATGCGCTTCGCCCGGAGCGACATCACGCGCGGGTACTTGCGGTACTGCACGACGAGCATGACGCCGTCGACCTCGCTCGCCAGGATCGAGGCGTCGCTGACGCCCACGACCGGCGGCGAGTCGAAGAAGACGTAGTCGTACCGCGCCTTCAGGTTCTTGATCAGCTCCCGCATGCGCTGCGTGTTCAGGACGCCGACGGAGGAGCGGGGCAGCTTGCCGCTGGGAAGGAAGTGCAGGTTCGGAACGTTCGGGACGGGCTTGATGGTCTCCTCGATCGGCACGTCGCGCATCAGCACGTTCGTGAGACCGAACCGGTTCTGCATGCCCATGATCGTGTGCTGGACGGGGCGCCGCAGGTCGGAGTCGACGACCAGGACCTTGTCGCCGATCGCCGCGCACACGTAGGCGAGGTTGAAGAGCGTGGTCGACTTGCCCTCGCCGACGCCGCCGCTGGTCATCGCGAACGCGCCGCCGGGAACGCCCTTGTTGGCGAAGAGGAGGTTCGTCCGAAGGACGCGGTAGGCCTCGGCATAGGGACTGTCCGGCCCGTCCTCGATCATCGGCCGGACCTTCTGCGGAATCACGCCGATCACCGGCAGGCCAAGGTAGCGCTCGACGTCGTCCACCGTCTTGACCGACGTGTCGAGGTACTCGATGAAGAACGCCAGCGCTATGCCCAACACCAGGCCGCCGATGAAGCCGCCGAAGATGTAGAGCGGGGTTCGGGGCTCGACGGGGCGATCCAGCGGAGGCGGCTCGGCGGGGTCGATCAGCTCCACCGGCGTGCTGGGAACCTCCAGCTTGATGGCCTCCTGGCGGACGCGCGCCTCCATGGCCTGCATGACGCTCCGCTCCAGCTCCAGGTCCCGCTCCGCCTTCGTGAACGGGAGGAACTTCTCGCCCTCGGCCACGATGTCGGCCTCGCGCGCGGCCTTGAGCTCGGCCTCCAGCGCCTCCAACCGGGCCAGGCTCACCTCGTACTGCGTCCTCATCCCGCGCTTGAGCCCCTGCAGGGCGGAGTCCATCTTCTTCTGCAGTTCGTCGCGGCCGGCCTTCGCGCGGAGCACATCCGGGTGGTTCTCGCCGTACGTCTCGAGCATGAGCTTCAACTGCACGTCCGTGTCGACGAGCTGCCGGCGGATCGTCATGATCTCCTGATCCTGGACGATGACCGAGGAGGACTCCATCAGCTCACTGCCGGTCATGTTCTCGAACTGCTCCATCTGGGCCTTGCGATAGAGCATGTCCACGCGCGCCGCAATCCGGTCCGCCTCGAGCTGCTGCAGGCGGATCTTGTCGACCCGGTACCCGGTCCCCGCGGGACCGCCGGAGCTGAGCATCGAGACGCCGAGCTCCTTCCGGAGCCGCTCGACCTCCTTCTCCTGCGCGTTCACGCGCTCGCGCTGCTTCTCGACCTCGCCGCGGATCGCGTCGATGCCCCGCTTGAGCTCGCCCCGCTTCACGCTGAGCCGCTGCTCGCGGTAGACTTCCGCGACTTCGTTGGCGATCTTCGCGGCCTCCTCGGGATTCTCGCGCTTGACGAGGATCGCGATGAGGCTCGTGTCGCGCGACTGGGCGACGTCGACCGACGAGGAGAGGATCTCGATCGTGTTCTCCTTGCTGAGGGGCGACTTGTTCGCGTTGTACTGCTCGCCCCACAGGCGCGCCAGGTCCAGGTTGGCGGCAACCGTGTACATGATCGGGCGGGACTTGATGATCTCGAACTGCGTCTTCAGGAAGTACGGGTTCCAGCCGCCCGCGAACTCGCGCTCGAAGACGGGGACATCGAGCACGTCCTCGCGCACCAGGATGCGGGCCTGGGCGCGATACTTCGGAGGAAGGCTGTAGGCGTAGAGAACCGTCGTCACGAGGACCAGCAGCATGACCGCGAGGATGATCTCCTTGCGGGACCGGATGACGCGCCAGTAGTCGAGGAAGTGGAGGCTGGTGTCGGGAGCTTGCTGTTGGTCCATACGCGTTGCCTACCGGTTCCTTCCGTGGGCCCGGCCCGGGACGGCACGGCGGGGGACTAGCCCCCGCCGGCCACCGTTCCGTCTATGAAGGAGATGACCCGAGGATCCGGCCATGGCCTAGATCCGGATCCTCCAGCCCACGTCGACGCGGTTGCGCTCGGCGCCGGCCCGGCCCGTGAAGTCAGAGTCAAACTGGGAGTAGGTGTACCCGACGTCCACGTAGTTGTTCTTGTTGACCGCGAAGCTGGCGCGAACGCCGGCCGTGACGGCGCTTTCCGATCCGTCCTCGACGGCGGAAGCGTCGACCAGGTCGACCGAGCTCTCCGAGTCGTAGTCCGAAATGAAGTACTGCGCGACCAGGCTCAGAGTGATCTTCGCCGTCAGGTCGTGGGCCAGGTTGGCGGAGAGCGTGGTGCGCTGCTGGTTCGCGAAGGTCGTCACGCCGGACTGGTACATCGAGTAGCTGCCGGTGAGCGTGAGCCGGGTCGTGGGCTTCGGCGCGAACGTGACCGCCAACTCGCCGTAGGGCGAGCTGTCGTCCGCCTGGTTGGCCGCATCCATCTCCTTCGCCGAGTAGCCCGCGCGGATCCGCCCCAGCAGGTTCGGGCTGAAGGTGTTCTCGAGGCCGAGACCGACCGAGAACGTCTGCGCGCTGCGATCGGGGACCTCGGTCACCGTCGAGCCGGAAAAGCCGGGCATGAAGACCTCGGTCGTCGCCTCGCCGGCGTGGTCGAACGACATGTCGTCGTAGGTGCCGTCGACGAACACCGTGGCCGACTTGCCGACCTGCAGGCCGAGGGTGAGGCCGGCGGCGGCGATATCGAAGTCATCGCGCAGGGCGATGAGCTCCTGATCGTACCGCATGATCTGGTACCGGCCCATGCCGTTCAGGCGCAGCTTCGGGGTCAGCATGACGCTCAACGCCGCCGAGGCGGAGTTGTAGATGTAGCTGTTGTTGGCCTGCCGCAGGGCGCCGTCCGCGTCGATCACGTCGGAGCGCTCGTAGAGGACGAAGGAGTCCTGCACGGAGAGCGTCAGCTTGCGGCCGAGCCTCTGGCTCCACGTGAGATCCGCCAAGTGCGACCAGTCGCTCTGGCTTCCATCGCCGATATCCTCGTACCACGTCAGGGCCGGGCGGTACCGGATGCCGAAGAATCCGGTCTGGTACACCTGGTCCATCAACAGCGAGATCTCTTCCGTGATGAAGAAGCTGTCGAGCTTTTCCGTGTCGGCGTACGTGACGTTGTCGTCGTAGCCAAGCCGCAGGCTGTTGTCCACATGGAACGGATTCTCACCCTCCGCCGCCCACGCGGCGCTGCCGGCGGCCACAACCGCGGCCACGATCACACCCATCATGCTCTTCATCATTCGACTCCTTTGTTCCCCAGCGGACGATATCAACCCCAACCAAACAGGCGGTTCCTCCGGCGGCGGATCAGGTCGGCGTCAGCGGGATCGGCCTGCCCTCGTCCTGCAATTCATTGAGGCTCGACTCGACATCCGGGAAGGTCAGCCCGTTCAACAGGCCGCTGCCCGAGGAGGACGGGATGAAGACGCTCGACAGCGGGTTGCCCGACGTGCTGCCGGCGGAAATATTCTGCAGCGCCGCCGAGAGGGGGATCAGGGTCTGGACGCCGCCCTCGACCGTGTCGGTGGGCACGTTGACGCTCTGAAGCGCGTTCATCCAGTTCTGCGGATCGGCCTTGTCGCCCTGGACCGTTTCTTCCAACCCGAGCGCGCGGACGAGGACGACCGCGAGATCGGCCATCGTCACCTTGGTCGACGGGTCAAGGCTCCATCCCGGGGTCGGATTCTGCTCCGTCGGCCCCAGGGTGGGGGACGGGAAGATCCCGTTCTGCGACAGGATCATCATGCATTCCATGGCGCTGGGGTTCGGCGGAAGGAAGGACAGGAGACCCAGTTTCTCCACGAGGAGCAGGGCCAACTGGCCCTGGTTCATCTGGTCGGCCTCCCCGTCATCGCCCTCGGCGGCCACCGTCACGGTCGGCACTGCGAACATCGCGGCGCACAGCAACGTCATCCCGATCGCGAACACCTTGCGCTTCATGGCTGTCTTCCTTTCCTCGTCGTCCGCCTGATGGCGAATCGCCTGTTCTTCAACTCCCGAAACCATGCCTGATGCGTAGTAAAGCCTCATGTCCCGGCGGCGTCAACCTAGAAACTGGAAAAAAATGATGCGCGCCGAATTGCCTCCGGCGCCCCGTTTCCCTATGGTTCGCAGCATGGAAGCGAAGCGGCGGACGAGTTTTACCTATCCCTTGAGCCCCGGGCAGCGGGAGGCCCTGGCGGAGGAACTGGCGGACGGCAACTACCGGGCCGTCCAGGTTCCCCACGCATCGCACGCCGCCGAACGGCCGGACTGCCGCATCGTCCTGTACGAAAGCGGAAAGTGCGTCGTCCAAGGGGCGGGGGCGCAGGACTGGGTGACCTTCGTCCTCGAACCGCGGATCCTCGGCGCCGCCTCGCTCGGCTACGAGAACACGCTGGACCCCTCGCGCGTCCAGCCGCACATGGGCATCGACGAGAGCGGCAAGGGCGACTACCTCGGCCCGATGGTGATCGCGGCCGCCTACGTCGACGAGCGCCTGGCCGCCGAGTTCGCCCGGCTGAACGTGCGCGACAGCAAGCGGATCACGAGCGACCGCGCCGCCCTCACGCTGGCGCGGGACCTCCGCCGCCTCCTGCACGGACGCCATGTCGTCGTCACCATCGGCCCGCGCGCCTACAACCGGCTCTACGCGAAGATGGGGAGCGTGAACAAGATGCTGGCGTGGGGACACGCCCGCGCCATCGAGGACCTGCTGGATCTCGTTCCGGACTGCCCGCGCGCCCTCTCCGACCAGTTTGGCCCGGAGCGGCAGATCCGGCAGGCGCTGCTGAGGAACGGGCGGGACATCCGCCTGGAGCAGCGGCCGAAGGCGGAGTCCGACCCGGCCGTCGCCGCCGCCTCCATCCTCGCGCGCGGCGCGTTCCTCGACGCCCTTCACGCCCTGGGCGAGCGCTTCGGCGTCACCGCGCCGAAGGGCGCCTCGCCGGCGGTGGAGGCCGCCGCCGCGGATCTCGTCGGACGGCACGGCCCCGCCGCCCTCGTCGACGCGGCGAAATGCCACTTCCAGACGACCGACCGCGTCCTCGCCGCCGCCGGGCACTCGCGCGCGGACCTCGGCGAACTCGGACGCGCGGTGTCGAAGGTCAAGTCCGGCGAATGGCGCGGCCGCCGCGCCCCCACGAAGAAGGAACCGGCATGAAACTCGTCCGCTACGGCGCCCCGGGGCGCGAACAGCCCGGCGTGTGGATCGACAACGCCCTCGGCCCGGACCGGGCGGGCATCCTCGACGTCAACGGCATGGCGTTCGACATCCGCGACTACGACCGGCATTTCTTCGCCCACGGCGGACTCGACCGCCTCGAGGCGCTGCTGCGAGAACCCGGGCGCAAGATCGTCCCCGCCGGGGGCGTCCGCCTCGGCCCGCCGGTCGCCCGCCCCGGCAAGATCCTCTGCCTCGGGAAGAACTACGCCGAGCACGCGAAGGAGTTCGGCGGCCCGGTTCCGACCGTGCCCGTCGTGTTCTCCAAGGCCGGCACCTCGCTCAGCGGCCCCTTCGATCCGATCGTGCTTCCGGCGCGCGCGGGACGCGTCGACGGCGAGGCCGAACTGGCCCTCGTGATCGGCCGCACCGCGAAGCACCTCCGGCCGGAGACCGCGATGGGCTGCATCGCCGGCTACTGCGTCCTCAACGACGTCACCGACCGCGACGCCCAGAAGGCCGGCCTGCAGTGGTTCTTCGGGAAGAGCTTCGACACGTTCTGCCCCCTCGGCCCGTTCCTCGTCACCGCCGGCGACGTCGCCGACCCGCACGCGCTGCGCGTGACCGCCAGCCTGAACGGACAGGTCCTCCAGAACGGCACCACGGCGGACATGATCTTCCGCATCCCCGACATCCTCGTCCACATCACCTCCGCCGTCACCCTCGAGCCGGGCGACGTCATCGCCACCGGCACGCCGTCGGGCATCGGCTCGGCCCGCACGCCGCCGCTCCTGCTGAAGCCCGGCGACGTCCTCGAGACCGGCGTCGAAGGGCTCGGCCTGCAACGCGCGGACGTGGCGCATGAGTGACCCGGGCGCGGACGCCGTCGCAACCGCAACCCCGCGCACCGGGCCCCGTCCCGGCCTCTACGTCCACGTCCCCTTCTGCCTCCGCAAGTGCGCCTACTGCGACTTCGCCTCCGAGGCGCCCCCCCACCCCGACCGCATCCGCCGCTACCTCGCGTGTCTCGACATGGAACTCGGCCGCCTGCCGGCGGACTTCCGGCCCGGCACCGTCTTCCTCGGCGGCGGCACGCCCACCTCGCTGAACGACGAGGCGTTCGCGCGCCTGATGGACCTGGTCGCCCCGCGCGCGGCCGGCGCCGCCGAGTGGTCGTGCGAGGCGAACCCGCGGACGGTGACGGCGGCCAAGGCCTCCCGCATGCGCGCCGCGGGCGTCACCCGCGTCTCCCTCGGCGCCCAGTCGTTCGACCCCTCCACGCTCTCGTTCCTCGGCCGCGCGCACGGCGCCGACGACGCCGGGGACGCCGTCGCCCTCCTCCGCGACGCCGGGCTCGACAACGTCGGCATCGACCTGATCACCGCGGTGCCGGGGCGCGACGCCGACGCGCTCGCCCTCGACATCGACCGCGCGCTCGCCCTCGACCCCCGGCACATCTCCGCCTACACGCTGTCGATCGAGGACGGAACGCCCCTCGCCGCGCTGGTCGACCTGGGAACCGTGAAGCCCGTGTCCGACGAACAGGCGCTGGCCGAATACGAACTCGTCCGCTCCCGCCTGCGCGACGCGGGCTTCGTCCACTACGAGATCAGCAACTTCGCCCGCCCCGGATCCGAGTGCCGCCACAACCTCCTCTATTGGAGCGGCGGCGAGTACGTCGGCTGCGGCCCGGCCGCCCACTCGCACCGCGGCGGCGTGCGCTGGGGCAACGTCCAAACCTTGGAAGCCTGGGCGGACGTCGTGTCCAGGGGTTGGACGCCCGTCGCGTTCGAGGAGCGGCTCACGCCGGAGAAGCGCGCGCGGGAGACGCTCGTCTTCTCGCTCCGCCGCCTCGACGGCGTCGATGCCGCCGCCTTCCGCGCGGCGACCGGCTTCGACCTCGACGCGCTCTGCGGCCCCGAGATCGCCCGGCTGGCCGACCAGGGGCTCCTCGAACGGACGGCCACCGGCGTCCGGCTGAGCGGACGCGCCCTCTTCATCAGTGATGCCGTGTTCGCGGAACTCGTCTGAGCGCCCCGGGAGGAGGGACTCCGTTCGCATCCGTCTTATCCGCGGGATCCGTGGCGTCCCGGCCGGCGGGGCCGTTTCGGGCTTCTCCGGCCGGGCCGTCCGTGGTACGTCACGCGGCGGCCCGACGGGGCCGGGAGGACGCGGCATGAAGACGGCATTGGCGGCGGTGGTGCTTTGCGCGGCGGGAGCGATGGCGGCGGAGGTCGATCTGCTGGCGGGCGGCGGGCTGGACGCGTGGCGCGCGCCGACCGGCGAGTGGGCGGCCGCGGGCGACGTGGCGAAGGATGAGGCGAATCCGAAGGCGCTCGCGTCGAAGCCGGGCGCGGGCGCGATCGTCAACGGCGCGAAGGGGCGCACCTCCAATCTCCTGTCGAAGCAGGAATGGGGCGACGTCGAGGTGCACGTCGAGTTCCTGGTGCCCGAGAAGTCGAACTCCGGCGTCTACCTGATGGCGCGGTACGAGATCCAGGTCTTCGACAGCTTCGGCGTGAAGGAACCGCACCACTCCGACTGCGGCGGCATCTACCAGCGCTGGGCGGACAACCGCGGATTCGAGGGGAAGCCCCCGCGCGTCAACGCCGCGAAGAAGCCGGGCGAGTGGCAGACGTTCGACATCACGTTCCGCGCCCCCCGGTTCGACGCCGCGGGACGGAAGACCGCCAACGCGCGGTTCGTGAAGGTGGTCCACAACGGGACCGTGATCCACGAGAACGAGGAGGTCACCGGCCCGACGCGCGCGTCGACGTGGAACGACGAGAAGCCGCTCGGCCCCCTGATGCTGCAGGGCGACCACGGTCCGGTGGCGTACCGGAATCTCAAGGTGCGGACTCTCGCGGAAAAGTAGAGGATTCCGAACTCCGGGGAGTTCCGAGGGACGAAGGGGCCGGCGAGGGAAGCCGGAGGGCGGTTCGCGACGGCGCCCTCCTTCCTTCACTCCCCATGACGTCGCACGTCCCTGGAGTCCGGGGGTCTCCCTTCCCTTCCCACCAGCGTGGCCTGCGCGATCGCCAGGTCGCGGCCGTGGGCGAGGCTGACGAGGACGCGCGCCACGCCGCGCTCCGCCGCCAGTCGCCGGCCGCGGCCGTGAAGGGTCACCGCCGGCGCGCCGGTCTTCGGGTCGCGCGCGACCTCGACATCCTTCCATCCGAGCGAATCGCCGATCCCGGTGCCGAAGGCCTTGGCGACGGCCTCCTTCACGGCAAAGCGCCCGGCGTAATGGCGCCACGGCGCGGCCTGGCGGTCGCAGTAGGCCCGCTCGTCGGTGCGGAACACGCGGCCGACGAACCGGTCGCCCCACGCCTCGATCGCCTTGCGGACGCGGTCGCTCTCGACGAGGTCGACGCCGACGGCCAGCACGCGCTCGCCCGACGCGGGCGGCGGCGGCCGCCGCGGGGACCGGGGCGCATGCCGGGCACGGCGTGCCGTCACGCGCGCCCCCCGCGATAGGCGTCCATCGCCCCGCGCATCGCCCGGACCGCAGGGCCGAGCCCGGTGAAGACCGCCGCGCACACCAGGCTGTGGCCGATGTTCAGCGTGTCGAGGTGCGGGATCTCGAGGATGCCCGGCAGGTTCGCGAGGTTGATGCCGTGGCCGGCGTTGACGCGCAGGCCGAGGGCCGCGCCGATGCGCCCGCCCTCGACGAGGCGGTCGAGTTCCGCGGCGGCGGCGGCGCCGGCGAGGTCGCAGTAGCGGCCCGTGTGCAGCTCGACGTACGGCGCGCCCAGCCGCGCCGACGCCTCGAGCTGCCGGCGGTCGGCCTCGATGAACAGGCTCACCGCGATGCCGGCGGAGCGCAACGCCTCGACGCAGGGCCGCAGGTCCCGCTCCCGGCCGGCGGCATCGAGACCGCCCTCGGTCGTGCGCTCCTGCCGGCGCTCGGGCACGAGGCAGACCTCGTCGGGCCGGAGCTCGAGCGCGATCGCGAGGATCTCCGGCGCGTTGGCCATCTCGAGGTTCAGCGGCACGCCCGGCAGGGCCCGCAGCGCGCGGACGTCCGCCTCCTGCACGTGCCGGCGGTCCTCGCGCAGGTGGACCGTGATCCCGTGCGCGCCGGACTGCATGCAGACCCGCGCCGCCTCGACGAGGTCGGGGTAGGCGGTGCCGCGCGCCTGACGCAGCGTGGCGACGTGGTCGATGTTGACTCCCAGGCGAAGCATGGCGGGTTCTCCCGGACGGCCCGGATCAGAGCACGTCCCTCGTTTCGACGTCGGGCGGTTCGTAGAGGCCCATCGAGCGGTCGTAGACGACCCACGAGTTCGGCCCCTTCCGGCGGGCCTGCTGCAGCGCCGTGCCCGCCGCATCGATCACGTGGCCGGGCGTGGACCCCGTGCCGCCGATGCCCGCGATGCCGATGCAGACGGCGAAGGGCACGCGGACGTCGCCGACGGCGGCGGCCGTGTCCCGCACGCGGTCGACCAGGCGGCGCGCGGCGACCTCGGCGTCCGGCGGCGCGCACTGGAGCATCGCGAGGAAATCGTCGCCCGCCAGGCGCCCGATCAGGTCGGCCTCGCGGACGTGGGCCGACAGCAGTTCGCCGAAGGTCCGCATCACCGCGTCGCCGGCCTCGCGCCCCACGCGCCGGTTGACGTCCTCCAGCCGGTCGATATCGATGTGCAGGACCGACACCGCGAGGACGTCCCGCCGGCACCGCGCGATGAACTTCCGCGCCGCGCCGCCCATCTTCTCCGCCCGCAGGATGCCGGTCAGCGGGTCGAGCAGCGCGACCTCGGCGGGCGGCGCGGGCTCCTCCGCCGCCGCGGGGCCGGGCTCGGGCAGAACGCCGGCGAGCACGCCCGGCGCACGGTCGCCCGCGGCGGCCAGCGCCGTTTCCGCGGCCCCCACGAGCGAGGGACCGGTGTCGCCTTCGGCGGGATACTCCGCCGCCCCGAACGCCGAGACCCACGCGATGCCGTCCGCCCCGGCCGCCGCCTCGAGGCGCCCCCGCCACCGCTCGATCACCAGGTGCAGGTGCCGCGAGTCGAGATCGAGCACGGCGCCGATGCGATCGTCATCGAGCGCCATGACATCGTCGGTCCGCCGCACCGCCGCCTTGAGCAGGGGAAGGGCCGCGGAGGCGGCGGGCGCGCCGGACCGGGCGGCGAAGCGGAGGATGCAGACCATGAAGCTGCCCCGCCCCGGACCGCCGATGGCCAGGCGCCGCGCCAAGGCGAGCAGGAAGGCATCGCCGGGCGTGAGCCCCCCGCCGCCCCCGCTGCGCGCGAGCCGCATCAGGCGCTCGTACTTGACGTAGCTGAAGGCGAGGGCGAGCAGGACGAAGGCGGCGGCCGCCGCCATCGCCGTCTGCATCAGGGCTGACGAGCTGTCGGACATTCCTTTACTTCTATCCCAGATGGCGCCCGGTTTCCGAGTCAAAGAAATGCCACCGCGCCGCGTCGGGGACCAGCGCCACCCGGCGCGCCCCGCCCGCGATCCGCGCGGACGACCGCGCCACCAGCCGGTGCGGGCCCGCCTGGGCGTGGACGAGCGTGTCGGCCCCGAGGGTCTCGACGACGTCGACCATCGCCTCCATGCCGGCGCCCGCCCCCGCCGGACCCTCGCGGATCTCCAGCGCCTCCGGCCGGATCCCGAACGCCACCGCGGCGCCCGCCGCCGGAAGCGCGACGCGGTCCGCGACCGGAGCCGGAACCCGCAGGGCGATCCCCTCCGCCTCGAACCACGGCGCACCCTCGCGCGCCGCGATCCGCCCGTCGATGAAGTTCATCGGCGGGCTGCCGATGAAGCCGGCGACGAACCGGTCCGTGGGCCGGTCGTAGATCTCCAGCGGCGGGCCGGCCTGGTGGATGACGCCGTCCTTCATCACGACCACCCGGTCCCCCATCGTCATCGCCTCGATCTGGTCGTGCGTGACGTAGATCATCGTCGCGTCGAGCCGCCGGTGAAGCCGGCTGATCTCCACGCGCATCTGGACCCGCATCCGCGCGTCGAGGTTCGACAGGGGCTCGTCGAACAGGAACGCCCGCGGCCGGCGGACGATCGCCCGGCCGAGCGCGACGCGCTGCCGCTGCCCGCCGGAGAGCGCGCGCGGCCGGCGCCCGAGCAGGTCCGCGATCCCGAGCAGCGCGGCGGTCTCGCGGACGCGCCGGTCGATCTCGTCGCGCGACACGCGCCGCAGCCGCAGGCCGAAGGAGAGGTTCTCCGCGACGGTCATGTGCGGGTAGAGCGCGTAGTTCTGGAAGACCATCGCCAGGTCCCGGTCGCGCGGCGGCACGTCGTTGACGCGCCGCCCGTCGATCCGGATGTCGCCGCGCGTCGCCTCCTCCAGGCCGGCGATCATCCGCAGCGTCGTCGACTTCCCGCAGCCCGACGGCCCGACCAGGGCGACGAATTCCCGGTCCGCCACGTCGAGGCAGGCCTCCCGCACGGCGGTCACGCCGCCGGGATACTCCTTGGACACGCGATCGAGAACGACGTTGGCCATGGCTCCTGCCCGCCCGGCGCCGACGACCGGTCGCGCCGCGCGGGCCGATGCGATATAGCCCCGGCCCCGCGGGCTGTCAACGCGCCGGCATCGAGCGTGCGACCACCGCCATGGTCTCGCGCTGGCGCCGTTCGACCAAGGCACGGGCCTTCGCCACCTTCGCGCGCGCGGCGGCCGGATCGCGCGCCATCGCCAGGACCGCCGGCAGCAGCTTCGGGATCTCCTCCGCCACGTCGAAGTCGAACAGCCAGTCGCCGAGCCCGATGTCGCGCCACATGATCCCCTTGCTCGTCTGCTCGGCGAAGCGGCAGACGATCGCGGGAACGCCGTTGCCGATGCACATGATCGGCGAGTGCATCTCGAGGCCGAAGAGGCCGGCAGACCGCACGTAGGTGCTCAGCGCCTCGTCCGTGAGCCAGAAGCGCTCCCGCCAGACGACCCCCTTGCGGACGTCCTCCGGAAGCTTGTCGACGATCATGTCCTTCCCGACCGCCATCTGGGTCATGTCCTCCGGACAGACAAGCACCTTGAGTCCCGTCTCGCGGACCACCGCCGCCACGGCCTCGCGCAGCGGCGCGATGTCGCGCTCCTTCATCGCCTCGTTGCGCTCGTGCTTCGCGGCGTCCATGGGCCGGTCCCGGATCGTCCAGTACGGCGTGAAGCGGAGGCGCGGAATGCAGCAGAGGAACTTCCCGGTCTCGAGTCCGTTCGCGCGCAGGAAGGCGTCCGCCGCCGCGTCGTTGCGCAGGTCGCAGGCGAAGGCGCCGTCGGGACCGAACTCCATCACGGGCGCCTTCACGCCGTCGGCCTTCGCCTTCGCCAGCGACACGGTGTCGCGGAAGGTGACGAACTTCGCGCGGCTCATCAGGCCGCGGACCTTCTCGTCGGCGCCGCCGTACGTGATGCCGTAGATGCCGAACGGTTTGCCCGTCGCCTGGTCGAAGGCCGCGATGTCCTTCGCGGCGACGAACGACGGGCCCGAGCCGTGGAGAAGGAAATCGCACCAGGCGACCGTGTCGGCGAGGTCGGCGCTGGATGCCCTGCCGTCCGCGCCGATCGATCCCTTCACGATCTTCAGCGCCGGGAACCGCTTGTGCTCCATCGCGGCGACCTCGTCCGTCAGATCGCCCGACGCCCACAGCCGCACCTCGGCGCCGGGGATGTGCTTCTCGATCAGCGCCAGCACGCCCGGCGTGTGCGCGATGTCCCCGATGTTCACCACCTGCCACGACGACCGCAGCAGGATCCGGGGCCGCCGCTCCGCCGCCGCCCCCGCCACCGCCGCGGCGAGCGCCGTCCCCATGCCGCCGAGAAAGGCCCTGCGGGATGTCCCGCCCGCCTCCGATCCTGTGCTCATCGTGTCATTCTCCTGTGTCCATGCGGCCGGCGTGGCAGCCGGCCCTCCCGTACCGCGTCCAACGGCCCGATCGTCCGCCATTCGGGAGGGCGCGGTGCCACCCGCGCCGGATGCGCCCGATATCGGTACCCTTCACCACGAAAGGAATCCCACTTCCCCCTGATAGGGCCAGTCCTCCGGCCGCGCCACAAGTCCCTTTCGCACCGGGTTCATGGCTACATAGGACCATTTCTCCCCGTAGTGCCGGGCGTCCCGGAGTTGGGTGTCCCAGCAGTCCCGCTGCCACAACCCGGTCCCGGCCGGCGTGGCAGCCGGCCCTCCCGCACCGCATCCAACGGCCCGATCGTCCGCCATTCGGGAGGGCGCGGTGCCACCCGCGCCGGATGCGCCCGATATCGGTACCCTTCACCACAAAAGGAATCCCACTTCCCCCTGATACGGCCAGTCCTCCGGCCGCGCCACAAGTCCCTTTCGCACCGGGTTCATGGCTACATAGGACCATATTCTCCCCGTAGGGCCGGGCGTCCCGGAGTTGGGTGTCCCAGCAGTCCCGCTGCCACAACCCGGTCCCGGCCGGCGTGGCAGCCGGCCCTCCCGGCGGGGGAGCCAGGGGACCGTGTCCCTCCACGGCACGCGCCACCATCCCCTTCCAGTATGCAACCCAGCGCTTCACGTTCTCGCTCTCCCGGTCGGCGGGCGAGCAGAACAGATGCACGTGATCCGGCATGATCATGTAACGGCCCACCGTCCACCGCTCCGCTCTCGACCATGCCTCCCGAAGCAGCGCATGCATCGACGGGCACGCCAGCACGGGACGGCGGTCCTGCGTGCAGACGGTGACGAACAGGATGGTGGCCTGGTTGAAGCGCTCCACGTTCGCGAGATGCACGGGGTGCTTCCGCTCGGGACGCCCCGCCACGGCCGGCGTGGCAGCCGGCCCTCCCGCTTCGCATCCAACGGCCTGATCGTCCGCCGCTCGGGAGGGCGCGGTGCCACCCGCGCCGCATCCAACGGCCCGATTGACCACCGTTCGGGAGGGCGCGGTGCCACCCGCGCCGAATGCGCCCGTGCCCGCCGGCAACATCCCCTGCATCCCCCGCAGGTCCGCCGGCTCCATCGGCCGCAGGCGGAGGCCGCCGTTCACCGTCGTGGAATCCGTCACGCAACTCCCCTCATGCCGGTGCGGCCGAAGCCGTCGCGGCCCCGGCGCCCGCGTTGATCATTTCGCCCCTGCCGCGGCCGCGCGAGCCCTGGAGTCCTGCCAGTCCCGCGTCCCTCCGAGCACGCGCAGCCACTGCGCCCCGGCGGCGATCAGGTGCGCGTAGCCGCCGGTGTCCGAGAACGCATCGAACGCCACGCCCGGCAGCGCCGACTGGCATCCGATCCCGGTCGGGATGTAGCCGTACGCGTCGAAGATCGCCTCCCACGTGCGCAGCCCCAGCCCCAGTTCGCGCTCGAGCGCCGCGCGGACGTCGGCGGACGAAGGTTCCGCCGTGCCGGTTCCGGGTTCCGCGTTCCGGGTTCCGCGTTGGATGTTGGGTGTTGGCTGTTGGTTGTTGGACGTTGAATCCGCCGTTCGATGTTGGGCGTTCGATGTTCGATGTTCGATGTTCTCTTCTGGAAAGAACCCCGGCTTCCGTATCCTCTCCATCGCCTCGTCCCACAGCCCCGGCCGCTCCGCGAGCGCCTGGAGCGCCCAGCCGCTGACGATCATGTTCTGCGGGCCGAAGCGTGAACCGATGGGACGCGGACCGCCGTGCGGCCCCTTTCGCTCCGAGCGCAGATCCTGCGGCCGGCCGTCGACGAACTTGTAGGGATGGAGGTCGAAGACCCCGATGCCCGGCGGCGCGGGCGCGTCGTCGCAATAGGCGCGGTAGAGCATCGGCAGCGTGAACGCGTCGTAGACGAGGCGGAACGCGGCGGGCGCCGCCAGCGATCCCTCCCGCGCGACCGCGACATGGAACTGGTACACCTGGTCGTCCGCGAAGCCGGGCACGCTGACCGGCTCGCCGGGCTTGAACTCGACGACCGCGCGCCGCCAGTCGTTGCGGGCGGTCTCGACCGAGGCCCACGTCGTCTCGGGCAGCGACCGGCGGACCGCGTCGTCCCCCGACGCCACCGCGAGCGCCGCGCGCACCATCGGGATCGAGGGCGCCCCGTGGCGGGCGCGGCACTCCTGGAGGTTCCGCGCCGCGTCCGCGACCTGGGCCGCCAGCGCCCGCTCCGCGGGGTCCTTCGAGTCGTGCAGAAGCTCCCACGCGAGGAGGAGCATCACGGCGAGATCCTGCGCCATGTGGCTCGACGAGCCGTGGGAGTAGCCGCTCAGGCGCCCCTCGGGGTTGGGTCCGCTCCATTCGTTGCGGCCGGCGAAATTGACGTGCCGGTCGCCGTCGCGACGGTTGAGCATGTCGAGGCTGACCGACGCGCCGTCGTCCCACCAGTACGGGACGAAGCCCTTCTCGCGGCCCTGCAGAAGCCACTCCTTGCTCCCGCGCCAGCCGCGGTCGTCGCCGGGACGGCCGTCGTTGCGGTCGGAGGTGAAGAGCGCGTCGCCGCCGTTGAGCATCCGGACGTAGAACGGGAGCTGCCACCGCACGAGGACTTCGCGGTAGAACGGGTCGCCCGTCGCGCGCGCGGCGTGGACCATCGCGGCGGCGAACCAGGCGCCGTCGTGCATCGTGTCCAAGGCCTCGCCCTGGATCCACTGCTGCGGCGCGCCGGACTTCGCGACGTGGAAGTACTCGTAGATCATCCCGCGCTGCGGCGAATCGACGCGCTTGAGGTGGTGGTCGAGGACGTACGTCGCGAGGCGCTTCATGAACGCGCGGGTCTCGTCCGCCGTCATCGGCGGCTTCCCGCTCCAGGCGCGCGTCCAGGCGGGCCCGGACGCCGTCGGCGCGGCCGGGACGGAGCCCGGCCCTCCAGCCGCGTTGGTCGGATTACGGTCGTTCGCCGCGGCCGCTCCGGCCGCCAGGATGACCAGGATGCCGATCCGCAGGTCCGCCGCGCGACGCATAGGCCTCACCCTCCGCCGCCCGCCCCGGGACGGCGCGGCCATCATCGGCGAGCCGGCGACCGCCGACAAGCGGCACATCGCCCGGCATGAAACGGCCCTGCCTACCGCGCGTCGGCCTCGCCGGACCGGCCGAGGGTCTTCAACTGGCGGTCGGTGACCAGGAGGACGAAGCCCTTCCCCGCGGCGCCGTCGGTGGAGCGCTTCACGGCGGCCGGCTTGGTCCCGTACTCGATCAGCAGCACGGGCTTTCCGGCCTTCGTGGCGCGGTCGAGGAAGCCGAGGCTGGGGTCCACATGGTTCTTGGGCTGGTTCCTGTTTCCGTCGGTGAACAGGTCCTCGACGCCGACCGCGTCGACGGTCGCGAGGAACGCCGCGTCTTCGAGAAGCTGCACGCCGTTCTGGGGGATGACCACGAAGCCGGGCTTCCGGCGCCGCGCCTCGTCCGCGATGCGCCGCACCCACGCGATCATGTCCTCGCGGTAGGTCTTCCCGGTCGCCGGGTTGGGCCGGTGGTCGATCCAGTCCTTCGTCGCCGGGTCGAACTCGAAGGTCTCGAACGCGTCGACGAGATCGAGGTAGACCCCGTCGAAACCCGCGCGGACGATCGCCTCCAGCTGCCCGAGCATGATGTCCTGCCACGCCGCGTCCCAGTAGCGGACCTTGTAGTTGCCCTTCCACTCGGGATTCTCGTCGCCCAGCCACGCCGGCGCCTTCGGATCCGGCCGGCCGTCGCGCGCGGTGTCCCACTCGCGCTTCCAGTAGGGCCGGTAGTTCTCCGCCTCGCCGATCGAGAGGTAGGCCACCACCTTCCGGCCGGCCCGCCCGGACCGGATGGCCGCGAGGTCCTTTTCCGCCCACCGGCCGTCGTCGTCGCCCTCGAAGAACGGATCCAGGATGATCCAGTCCCGCCCGCAGTCCGCCAGCCGCCGCACGACCTCGCCCCGCGTCTTGCCCAGGCCCTCCGCCTGCAGCACGTACGCGAAGCTCCGCGGCGCCGCGGGCGCCCCCGCCCCGACCCGCCCCGCCGCACACAGAA
>VGWF01000036.1 GCA_016873715.1 Lentisphaerota bacterium
CCCCCGCTCGATCGGCGATTGGACCACCCGGATGCCGGGGCGGGGGCCCGCGAACGCCGCCGGCAAGTTCTCCGTCGCCTACGCGAACCTGCACCGCTTCGTGCGGCGCCCGGGCATCGAGAGCGACATCCACCTGTTCGTTCCGATGGAGTGGCACGCGGACACCACCGAACTGGTCGCGATGCTCCGGAAGGGCCACCACGGCGTGCGCCTGGACGACGAGGCGTGGGACCGGCTGGTCACGTGGATCGATCTCAACGCGCCCTTCCACGGACGGTGGCAGTCGATCGTCGGCTGCGAGACCGCTTGCGCGAAGGAGGAGACGCGCGCCCGGAGGCGGGAGCTTTACGCGGGCCTGTCGGAAAACCACGAGGCGATCGATCTGCCCCCGGTCCGGATCCGAGCCCTCGACCGGGCCGCCGCGCCGCGCCCCGAGGGCGAGACCGCGTGCGCGGGATGGCCCTTCGCCCCGTCCAGCCGGCCGTCCGCGCCCGCGGCGCCGCTGGATCTCGGCGAGGGGGTTTCGCTCGACCTCGTGGCGGTGCCGGGCGGCGCGTTCCTGATGGGGTCGAGGGACGGATTCCCCGACGAGGCCCCCGTGACGCGGGTGGAGGTGAAGCCGTTCACGATCGGGCGGATCGAGGTCACGAACCGCCAGTTCCGCCGCTTCCGCGCGGGGCACGACAGCCGGCGCGAGTCGCGGCACGGCTACCAGTTCGGCGTGACGGGATACGACGTCAACGGGGACGACCTCCCGGTCGTGCGCGTGTCCTGGCTCGAGGCCGTGGCGTTCTGCGAGTGGCTGTCGAAGCAAACCGGCCGGACGGTCCGCCTGCCGACCGAGGCGCAGTGGGAATGGGCCGCGCGGGCGGGGTCGGACCGGCCGTTCTGGTGGGGAGGGCTGGAGGCGGACTTCGCCCCCCATGCCAACCTGGCGGACGTGACGCTGGCCGACTTCTCCGGAGACCCTTACGAGCAGGACCGCGTCAAGGCGCGGCACGGCAACCCGGAGAACATCTACGACAACTGGATTCCGCAGATCCCCGGCGTGAACGACGGCGGGTTCCTGACCGAGGCGTCGGGCCGGTGGACGCCGAACCCGTGGGGCGTGAGCGACCTTCACGGCAACGCCGCGGAGTGGACGCGCTCGAAGGAGGCCGCCTATCCGTACCGCGACGACGACGGACGCAACGCGCCGGGCGGCGGCGGCTGCCGCATCGTCCGCGGCGGCTCGTGGTACGACCGCCCGAAACACGCGACCGCCTCCTTCCGACGCGCCTACCGGCCGTATCAGCAAGTGTACAACGTCGGGTTCCGCGTGATCGTGGAAGACTGACGGCGGGCGTCGGAGACCCCCTGCCGGGCGGGAGTGCCTGCCCCGTCACCGCGCCGTTGCCGAAGGGGCGGGCTGCGGCGAGACCGGGCCTCGCGTTCCGCGAGCCGTCCCCCGGTCCCGCGCAGCCCGGCCCTCCAGCACTCCCGGGGTTGGGTTTCGGTCGGTGGCTGTTGGTGTTGTTGTCGGGCGGCCTTCTCAGGCATCATGCGCCGCCGGAATGAAGCCGGATTCCAACGATACGTGGCTCGCGCAGCTGCGCCGCCGCCTCCGCAGCCCGGAGGAACTGGCGGCGTACCTCGGCGATCGCGCGCTGCCGTCAGGGGCGGCCGTTGCGGGCGCCTGCGAGGCCTGGCCGATGGCGGTGACGCCGTACTATGCGTCGCTGATCCGGCGGTGTGCTTCCTCCGATCCGATCCGCCGCCTCTGCGCGGCCGACCCGGCGGAGCTCTCGGGCGGCGACCTCGACCCCGACCCGTTCGACGAGGCCGGGCACATGCCGGTCTCCGGCCTCATCCGCCGGTACCGCGACCGCGCCGCGCTGATCGCGACCCGCGAATGCGCCGTCCTCTGCCGCCACTGCACGCGGAGGAACGAGCTGCGCTCGTTGAACACCGAACATCGAAAGGCGGGCGGCGGAGCCAACAGCCGAAACCCAACACCCAACAACCAACATCCAACAGCCAACAGCCAAGAGGCAACGGCGGATGGTAGAGCGGCGGTGGCGGGCGCTTCGGGTTCAGGCCGCAGCTTGAAACTCGAAACGTGGAGCTTGGAACTCCCGCCCGTCCTCGCCTGGCTCCGCCGCCACCCGGAGGTCCGCGAGATCCTCGTCACGGGAGGCGATCCGCTCGTGCTTTCGACGGCGCGCCTCGACGCCATCCTGCGCGCGCTCCGGTCGGTGCCTACGATCGAGATCCTCCGCATCGGCACGCGCGTGCCGGTCGTCCTGCCGCAGCGCATCACGCGCGGCCTCTGCGCGATGCTCCGGCGCCATCATCCCGTCTGGCTGAACACCCACTTCAACCATCCGGCCGAGCTGACGCCCGAGGCGGCGCGCGCCTGCGAACGCCTTGCCGACGCCGGCATCCCGGTCGGGAACCAGGCCGTCCTCCTGCGCGGCGTCAACGATTCGGTCGACACCCTGGAGGCCCTCTTCCGCGGCCTCGTGCGGATGCGCGTGCGCCCGTACTACCTGCTGCAGTGCGATCCGGTCCGCGGCACCGCCCACTTCCGCGTCCCCCTGCGGCGCGCGCTGGGGATCGTCGACGAACTGCGCGCGCGCCTGACCGGCCTGGCCGTGCCGACCTTCGTCGTCGACACGCCGGGAACCGCAGGCAAGATCCCCCTGCTGCCGACCGCGGTCGTTCGCTGGACCCGCACCGGGGCGATCCTCCGGGGGCCCCGCGGCCGCCGGGTCGAGTACCGCGAGCCGGCCGCGTCGTCCAAGCCTTGGAAGCGCGTTCGCTGAGTCCGTCCAAGGATTGGAAACCCGCGGCGTCCGGTTCCTCCTGTTCGCCCCGGGGCGCGTCGCGTAGGATGGGCGCGACGACGGCCGGGCCGCGACCCCGCGGGAGGACGGCGGGCCGGCGGTGCGCGACCTGTGTGGAGGACGACCCATGATGCGGATCCGGACCTGGACGTGGATGTTGCTCCTTGTCGGTTCTGCGGCGGCTGCGCCTGCGCCGCGCGGGCAGGGGCGCGGCGGTCTCGCCTACCCGCCCGATCTGCCCGGGGCGCGGGCGGAGGTCTACAAGACGGTCGGCGACGTGAAGCTGTCCGTCTGGATCCACGAACCGGCGGGCCATCGCGCCGGGGATCGCAAGCCCGCGATCGTCTTCTTCTTCGGAGGCGGGTGGGCGAACGGCTCGCCGGCTCAGTTCGCCGAGCAGTGCCGTCATTTCGCGTCGCGGGGAATGGTTGCGATGACGGCCGACTACCGCGTGGCCACGCGCCACCAGGCGAAGGTCGTCGACTGCATCCGCGACGCGAAGTCGGCCATGCGGTGGGTTCGCGCGAACGCCGACCGGCTCGGCATCGATCCGGCCCGGATCGCGGCCGGCGGCGGGTCGGCCGGGGGACACCTGGCGGCGTGCATGGGCGTGCTTCCGGGGTTTGACGAGCCGGGCGAGGACGCCACGGTGTCCGGCCGCGCCGACGCGATGGTGCTCTTCAATCCCGCGATGGCCCTGGCGCCGATCGACGGCATCACGACGGACCGCGACCTGTCGGCCTTGGCGGAACGCATCGGCGCGGAGCCGTCGACCGTCTCGCCGGCCCATCACGTCGGCAAGGGCGCCCCGCCGTGCATCATGTTCTTCGGAACGAAAGACGCGCTTCTCCCCGGCGCCGAGGCCTTCCGCAAGCGCGCTCGGGAGGCCGGCGGACGGTGCGAGATCGTCACGTACGAGGGCCAGGCCCACGGCTTCTTCAACCACGGTCGCGGCGGGGACGAGTATTTCAAGAAGACCCTCGCGGAGGCGGACCGCTTCCTCGTGTCGCTCGGATGGCTCAAGGACCCGGCGGCAGGGATCGACGGAAAGGGCGGTGGACAATGACCCGCGGGTGTCACCGTGTGCGACAGGCGGCGGCGGCATTCGTCCTGGCGGCGGGGTGGGGGGCGGCCGCCGAGCCGGCGTTCGAGCGGACGGAGGACGTCATCTACGGCCGCAAGTACGGAACGGCGCTGACGCTCGATGTCTTCCGGCCGAAGGGGCCCGCGAACGGCGTGGGCATCGTCCAGGTGGTCAGCGGGGGATGGTTCTCGTCGCACGAGATGGCCGGCGTCGCCACGCGCATGGCTCCGCTGTTCGAGCGGGGCTACACGGTTTTCGCGGTGGTCCACGGCAGCCAGCCGAAGTTCGCGATCCCGGAGATCCTCGAGGACATGCACCGCGCGGTCCGCTTCATCCGGGTTCACGCTCGCGAGTACGGGGTGGATCCGGACCGTCTCGGGATCACGGGCGGTTCCGCGGGCGGACACCTGTCCTTGATGATGGGCACCTGCGGCGCCGAGGGCGATCCGAAGGCGAAGGACCCGGTGGACCGCGAGTCCAGTCGCGTCCAGGCGGTGGCGTGCTTCTATCCGCCCACGGACTTCCTGAACTTCGGCAAGCCGGGCGAGGATGCGATCGGCCGCGGGATCCTCGCGAGCTTCGCCGGCGCCTTCGACTTCCGGGAACTCGATCCGGGGTCGCGCAAGCTCGTGCCGGTCACGAACGAGGCGCGCATCGTCGAGATCGGGCGGCAGGTCTCGCCCATCACTCACGTCCGTGCGTCCTCCGCGCCGACGCTGATCATCCACGGGGACGCCGATCCCCACGTGCCGATCCAGCAGGCAGAGATCTTCGTCGCGAAGATGAAGGAGGCCGGCGTCGACGCGAAGCTCGTCGTCAAGCCGGGCGCCAAGCATGGCTGGCCGGACATGGACAAGGATATGGAGCAGATCGCCGACTGGTTCGATGCCCACCTCAAGCCGGCCCGGGCCGCGAAGTAGCGCGAGGTTCCCCATGAGCCGGCACCCCGTCATCACGCGACGAACGTTCCTCGGCCGGGCGGTCTCGGGCGCCACGGCCCTGGCCGTGGGCCGGATTCCGGCCGGCGCGGCGGCGGCCCCGGCGGAGGGGGCCTGTGACGTCCTGGTCTACGGCGCGACCCCCGGCGGCATTGCGGCGGCGGTTGCGGCTGCGCGGTCGGGGCGGACCGTCATCCTCGCGGCCCACGAGGACCACATCGGCGGGATCGTCTCGAACGGGCTGACGAACGCCGATATCGGGAAGAAGCAGGCGGTCGGCGGGCTCTTCCACGAGTTCACGCGGCGCGTGGTCGCGTACTACGAGGCGTTCGACCGCGACGATCCCGCGAAGCCGAACGTGAAGCTGTGCCGGAACGGCTACTGGTACGAGGCGTCCGTCGCCGAGCGGGTCTTCCGGGAGATGCTCGACGGCGAGGGCGGGCGCATCCGTCTCCTGCTGGGGCATGAATTGCGGGCGGCGGTGGTCGTGGCCGGCCGGTTGTCGGCCGCGGTCTTCGCGGACGCCGCATCGCCGGGCCGTCCGCTCCGGATCGCGGCGGCGGCGTTCGTCGATGCGACCTACGAGGGCGATCTCGCCGCGATGGCGGGCGCGCCGTACCGGGTCGGGCGCGAGAGCCGAGACGAGTACGGCGAGCCGCACGCGGGGCGGATCTACACGCGGTTCGGGACCCGCGAGCCGCTCGAGGGCTCGACGGGCGTGGCGGACGATGCGATCCAGGGGTTCTGCTTCCGGTTCCACGTCACGAAGGACCCCGCCCGGCGCGTTCCGATCGCGAAGCCCGCCGCGTTCAACCGCGACGATTACCGCCACGTGCTGGAGGACCTGGCGTCCGGCCGCGCGAGCTTCCGGGACGTCGTGCAGGTCTACCCGATGCCCAACGGCAAGTTCGAGACGAACAGCAACCACCCGCACCCGGTGCGCCGCGTGCCGTCGGAGTCGTTCGACCTCGCCGAGGAGAACTGGGGATGGCCCGAGGCCACGCCGGCCGCCCGGCGGCGGATCTACGAACGCTACCTCGCTCACAACACCGGCCTGATGTGGCTGCTCCAGAACGATCCCGCGGTGCCGGAGGCGGTCCGCACCGAGGCCGCGGCCTACGGCTGGCCGCGCGACGAGTGGGCCGGCAACGGCCACGTGCCGCGGCAGGTCTACGTGCGGCAGGGCCGGCGGATCCTCGGCGACCACGTGCTGACGCAGCGCGACGGCGATCCCGATCCGGCGCTCGAGCGGACGCCGGTTCGTCGCGACTCGATCGGCATCCTCGAGTTCGCGTTCGATTCCCACGGCTGCCACAAGTACGACCCGGCGCACCCCGGCGTCCGCGAGGGCTACATCTACATCGAGCATCCGCCGCTCCAGGTGCCCTACGGCGTGATCGTCCCGCGCGGGGTGGACGGCCTCCTCGTGCCGGTCGCGTGCTCCTGCAGCCACGTCGGCTACAACGCGCTGCGGATGGAACCCGTCTTCATGGCCCTCGGCGAGGCCGCCGGCATCGCGGCGCACGTGGCGATCGCGCGCGGCACGACGGTGCGCGCCGTGCCGGTCGCCGAGGTGCAGGGGATCCTGGTGTCGCGGCGGGGCGTCATCACGTTCTACTCCGACCTGCCGTTCGACCACCCCCGCTTCGCGGCGCTCCAGTGGCTCGGCGCGCGCGGGCTGAATCCACGCTACGACGCGACGCCGGACCTGGCGATGACCCGCCGCCACGGCTGGACCAAGCTCGCCCGCATCCTGGCCGCGGAGGGGCGCGCGTGGACTCCGCCGTCGGACCGCCCCGAGGCCCCGCTCACCGCCGCGGACCTCGACGCCTGGCTGCGTGCCGCGGGCATGGCCGTTCCCGCCGGTCCGGCCGACCCCGCGACGCTGGCCGGGTTCGCGGAGCGCGTCTTCGCGGCGATGGGCGTGGCGATGGGCGCTTGAACCCGGCCGCCGCGTCCAGTATTTTCCTCTTGGCCATGAAGGACAATCAGCAGAGCGGAAGCACGGTGATCCTCAGCGATCGCTGGCGCCTGGCGGCGCTGGATCGCGGCGAGTGGATGGGGCTCGGGCTGGCGGCCGTGGTGGTGGGCTTCCTCTTCGCGATGTTCCACTTCCTGGGCAACACCGTGGCCGAGGCCGGCGGCCGGTCGGCCTTCCTGTGGATGTACGCCCGCTGGCAGGACAAGATCTCGTTCGGCGGCGCGGACTACTCGCACGGCTTCATCATCCCGTTCGTCAGCCTCTGGGCGGTGTGGCACAAGCGGCACGACCTGATGTCCGCGCCCCGGTCGATCAACCCGTCGGGGCTGGCGCTGATCGTGGTGGCCCTGATCCTGCACTGGATCGGGGCGAAGATGCAGCAGACGCGCGTGTCGCTCGCGGCGCTGATCCTCCTCCTGTGGGCGTTCCCCCTGTATTTCTACGGCTGGCGGTTCGCCCGGCACCTGGTCTTCCCCGTGTCCTACCTGGTCTTCTGCATTCCGCTCAACTTCCTTGACGTCATCGCGTTTCCGCTCCGCATCTTCGCCACCAACGTCTCCGTGGCGGTGCTCCACGGCCTGAGCATCGACGTCGTCCAGGTGGGCTCGTCGATCCGTGCCTTCGACGCGATGGGCGCCGAGCGGTGGGGTGTGGACGTGGCCAATCCCTGCAGCGGCCTGCGCTCGCTTCTGGCCATGACGGCGCTCACCGCGGTCTACGCCTACGTGACGCAGCGCACGCTGCTGAAGCGGTGGGTCCTGTTCCTCAGCTCGATTCCGCTGGCCATCGCGGGCAACGTCGTCCGCATCATCTTCATCGGTCTGATCGCGGAATCCCTGGGCGAGCGCGTGGCGGTGGGCCTGGTCCACGACTACTCCGGCTACGTGGTCTTCACCGTGGCCATCCTGCTCATGGTCAGCGTCGGTTCGGCGCTCAACACGGAGTTCCGGTGGCGATGGGTCGGGCTGGGAAGGCTGCCGGCCGGGCCGCCCCGGCAGGGGCCGCGGCCGTGAGCCGGCAGGTCCGTGCGGTGGTGCCGGTCCTCCTGCTGCTCGTCGCGGCGTGCTGGGCACTGAGTTCCTTTGTCGACGTCTCGCTGCAGGACCGGCCCGGCGTGCGGCTCAAGCTCCCGGCGCACCTGGGCGGCTGGGCCGGTCATGAACTCCGCTTCTGTCACGAGGCCTCCTGCAAGAAGGAGCACCGGTTGGAGGACCTCACGGGCGACCCGACGAAGTGTCCCGCCTGCGGCGGCGGACTGCACGCAATGACGGTGGAGGAGTACGAGCAGCTCCCGAAGGACACGGAGTTCATCAAGGCCATCTACCAGAGCGGGGCGGGGGAGTCCGTCTACGTCTCCATCGTGCTGACCGGCCGCGACCGCGAGAGCATCCACCGTCCCGAGCGATGCCTGACCGGGCAGGGGCACACGATCCTGTCGCGCGATGTGCGGGAGTTCCCGATGCAGGGGCGCGACCCGCTCAAGGCGATGGTCTTCCTGAACGAGCGGAAGATCGAGACGGCGCAGGGGGCCTACGGGTACCTGTCCTACTACGCCTACTGGTTCGTCGGGCAGGGGCGGGAGACGCCGGACCACTACATGCGGATGCTCTGGCTGGCGTGGGACCGCGTGGTGCACAGCGTCGCCCACCGGTGGGCCTACATCTCGGTGTCCGGCCGGCGGGACAAGGACTCGGGCGAGTACCTCCACCAGTTGGGGGATTTCCTGCCGCTCCTGCACGACGCCATCGTCCTCCGCCCGGGGGACGCCGCCCCGGGCGCGGCGGCTCAGTCGGCCGCCACCCGGAATCCCGTGTCCGCACCGCAGTAGTCCCCGCGGAAGACGAACCGTCGGGCCACCGTCCCCATGGCCGGGTCGCGCTCCGACCACGCGCCTCCCCGGGCCGGGACGCCGTCCGGCACCTCTCCCGCGCACCACTCGAAGACGTTGCCGGCCATGTCGCGAAGGCCCCGCGGACCGGCGGGCGTGCTGCCGGCGTTCGCGGGGCCGGTCCGGTTCAGGACGGCGCGTCCGGCTGGATCGCCCCAGCCCCACGGCCACGGTGCGCCACGCAGACCGCCGCGCGCCGCCGCCTCCCACTCGTCCTCGGTCGGAAGACGGACGGGCACGCCGGCCTTCGACGAGAGCCAGGCGCAGTAGGCTCCGGCCTCCGCCCGCGTTACGCAGGCGATCGGCCGGCCGGCGCGGCCGGGGGCCGGGGCCCAGCCGCGGCCGCGGCGGACGAGATCCGGGTGCGGGTCCATGACCGGCGTCGCGCCCGATTCGTCCAGGTAGCGGGCGAACTCGGCGACCGTCGTCTCCCGCGCGGCGATGGAGAAGGCGGACAGCGCCGCCCTGTGCGGAGGATTCCGGGCCGCCGGGTCGCGGCTGCCCAGGTCGTGGGTTCCGCCGGGGATCCGGACGAGGGGCGGGAGGTCGGAGCCGCCGCAGGCGGCCAGCAGGAGGCCGGCCGCCGCCGGGAGCCAGGCCGGACCTTTCATGCCGGAGGCGGGGGAGTGGCGCCCTGCGGGGGGACGATCCGCTGCACGCGCAGCGGGAACCGGAGCTTCAGGTCGCCGTTGAGCAGGATCTCGACCCAGTGGGTGCCCTCGGTTGTGAAGGTCTTGTTGACGAAGATCTCCACGTTCGTGGCGGTGGCCTCCGGGCCGGGGAGCTGGAAGGCGATGTCCTTCCCGTCGATCACGGGCGTCACCTGGTCGGGGGCCAGGACGCGCGTGTGCTGGAGGAATCCGCCCTCGCCGCTGCACCAGCGCGTCACCATGAAGAGGCGCGGGTAGACGAGGGGGAACGCCGGAGCGCCGATCGCGTCGAACAGGCCGATCAGGATGAACTTCCCGTTCCGCTCCTGGCGGACGTCGTCGCAGAGGAGGCACGATTGGAGATCCGGTGTCATGCCGTCATTGTGCGCCGCGCGCCCGGGCGTTGGCAAACCGGAAAGGGCGCCCGGAACAACCCCATCTCGGCGGAACGAGCGCCGGAGGGGCGCGCCTCGGCCTCCGTAGCGTCCTCGCGAAGGAGGCTCCGCCTGCCACTCGACGCGAAGCGGCGCGGGGTCGCGGCCGGATCCATGCGCACCCTGCGACGGGTCCCTTCGCGTGGTTCCGGCCCGGCCGGCGATTCGCGGCGGAACCGGGTCTTGAATCCGGGCTGCTGCGGCGGTACAAGTGCCCGTTCGACACCGGAGAACACGCATGAAGATCGTACTCGCATACTCGGGCGGCCTCGACACGTCGGTGCTGTTGAAGTGGATCAAGCAGACGTACCGGGCCGAGATGATCGCGTTCTGCGCCGACGTGGGGCAGGAGGAGGAACTCGACGGCCTCGACGCGAAAGCGAAGAAGACCGGCGCGTCGAAGGTCTACATCGAGGACCTCCGGGCCGAGTTCGCGCGCGATTTCGTCTTCCCGATGCTCCGGGCCGGCGCCGTCTACGAGTCCGGCTACCTGCTCGGCACCTCCATCGCGCGGCCGCTGATCGCCAAGCGCATGGTGGAGATCGCGCGGGAGAACAAGGCCCAGGCGATCGCGCATGGCGCGACGGGGAAGGGAAACGACCAGGTGCGGTTCGAGCTCACCGCCTTCGCGTTGCAGCCCGACATCCGGATCATTGCGCCGTGGCGCGAGGCGCGGTTCCGGGAGCAGTTCCAGGGCCGGGCCGACATGATCGCCTATTGCGCGAAGAACCGGATCCCGGTCGAGGCCTCGGCCAGGAAGCCCTATTCGATGGACCGGAACCTCCTTCACATCAGCTACGAGGGCGGGATCCTCGAGGATCCGTGGAACGAGCCGACGCGGGACATCTTCAAGCTGAGCGTCGATCCCGAGGACGCCCCCGATGCCGCGGAGTGCGTCGAGATCGAGTTCAAGGCCGGCGATGCGGTCGCGGTCAACGGACGGCGGATGAACCCGCTCAAGGTCATGCAGACCCTCAACAAGCTGGCGGGACGCCACGGCGTGGGCCGGATCGACCTCGTCGAGAACCGGTTCGTCGGCATGAAGAGCCGCGGCGTCTACGAGACCCCCGCCGGCACCGTGCTGCACCGGGCGCGGGAGGCGGTGGAGCAGCTCACGATGGACCGCGAGGTGCTGCACCTCCGGAACTCGCTCGTGCCGCGCTACGCCGAGATGGTGTACTACGGGTTCTGGTTCGCCCCCGAGCGCGAGATGCTGCAGGCGGCGATGGACCGGGCGGCCTCGGTCGTCACGGGCACGGCCCGCGTGAAGCTCTACAAGGGGAACTGCACGGTCGTCGGCCGGAAGGCGCCGCGGTCCCTCTACAACCCGCACATCGCCTCGTTCGAGGGGGCGGGCGGCTACGACCAGTCCGACGCGACCGGCTTCATCCGGCTGCAGGCCCTGCGTCTGCGCGCCCGGGCGAGCGCGGGCGGATGACCGACGGGCGGTCGAAGGGATGAACGGATGAGTGGATGAGGGCCTTCGCCCGCATCCATCCGGCCTTTCCGCCCTTCGGAGACGAAAAGAGCCGGACGGGTGGGTGCGCTCCCGTCCGGCCCTCGGGATGGCCCGCGCGGTCGTGGGGAGGAGATTCCGCGCGGGTTTGGGGGCTGCTTCAGAATGTGTACGTCGCCGTGATGCCTCCCACGACCGCCTCGGTGTCGTCGTAGCCGATCGCCAGGGCGCCGTCCTCGATGTCGCTGTCGATCAGCGTCGTGAAGGTCGCCAGCGCGGCCAGCGAGAACTTCTCCGTCACGGCGTACGTCAGCGTCGCGCCGGCGTTGACGTCGTTGACCAGGTCGTCCTCGACGCCGAAGTAGAACGCGTTGTACTTCTCCGTCCCGTAGCCGATGGAGGCGCTCAGGCCCAGCGTCAGCTTCTCCGCCAGTGCGAAGGAGTGCGACAGGCCGAAGTTGCCGTAGAGACCTTCCGCGGCGTCGATGTCACCGTAGATCGACAGGGTCGGGTTCAGCAGCGTCTTGCCGACGATCGTCGCGTAGAACTCCCGCGTGCTGAGGCTGTACGCCGGGAACGTGTACTGGATGAAGCCCAGCGTCAGCCCGATCGGCCCCTCCAGCGGGAGCGCGTAGGACAGCGTCAGGTCAAGTTCCGTGAACTCGTCCTTGCGCTCCGTCACGAGTGCGCCCATCTCGTCGAAGGCGTTGTTGTTGTCCGTCAGGTCGAGGTTGCCCCACACGTTGATCGAGAACCCGCTGTCGTCGCTCGCCGTGATGCTCGGCTGCAGGACCGCCTCGTCGCTGTAGTACTGGCCGCGCCACATGTACCCCGACATCGGGCTCAGAGAGAACGACCCGGTCGCGGCCGCCGCCACGCCCACGCCGCCCGCCATCACCAACCCGGCCACCGTCATCGCTCGCACGTTCATCGTCCGATCCCTTTCCTTCGTTTCGCCCTGTCCGGTCGTTCGGATCCGGGCTCTTGCCTGGCTCGTGCTCCGGCACCCCACCGGAGCTTTCTTTCTGTAGAACCATGGATTAGCACCGGACGTGCCAACAGGATGCCATGGATCGCGGAGAATCGACGGAACACGTTGCGGAACAAGTTGTTATTGGTATTTCGCGCAGCTCTTTCGAGGGTACAAGAAGATATTCGTGACTACCGATGCATACACGAATGAAGTGACACGATAGCAATATCACACAAATGTTACCAAGTGATGGCAACGGGATGCCGGGCGGAGGGGAGGGTGGGCATCACGAAGAAGGAACGCCCGCCCCCGGGCGGGGCGGGCGTTGGATCTCACGCTTCGAGGTGCGGGGGCGCCGTCAGGAGCAGCCCATGGAGTTCCCGCAGTTGTAGCAGCGATAGCAGGCGCCGTTGCGGACGGTGATGGCGCCGCACTGGTCGCAGGCGGGGGCATCTTCCATGAAGTGCTGGAACTGCGCGTCGATCCGGCTGGCCTTGACGCTTGCGTGCCGCGCGGCATCGGACGCCTTCTCGGCGGTGGCGGCGGATGCCTGGGGCGCCGGGGCTGCCGGATCGGAGGCCTGGGCCGAGGTCGGGTTCGCTTCCTTGTCGGCCGGCTCGTCGCGCTTGTCGAGGAAGGTCTGGCCCATCCAGCGGAAGATATAATCCGTGAGGGACTTCGCGATCGGGATGTCCGGGTTCTTCGTGAATCCGCTCGGTTCGAAGCGCGAGTGGGCGAACTTCTCGACGAGGGTCTTCACGGGCACGCCGTACTGCAGGCACAGGGAGATGGCGGTGCCGAAGGAGTCCATGAGGCCGCCGACGGTGCTGCCCTCCTTGGCCATCGTGATGAACAGCTCGCCCGGCGAGTTGTCGTCGTAGAGGCCGACGGTGAGATAGCCCTCGTGGCCGGCGATGTCGAACTTGTGGGTGATGGAGCGGCGCGTGGCCGGCATGCGGCGGCGCAGGGGGCGGGCCTTCGAGCCGTTGCCGCCGGGGGCGGCGTGGGCGGCCGGATCCGGCGCCTTGGCCTTCTCCTTGCCTTCCTTGCTCGTGTTCAGCGGCTGGCTGCGCTTGCTTCCGTCGCGGTAGATGGCGACGGCCTTCAGGCCGAGCTTCCAGCCGGTCATGTAGGTCTGGGCGATGTCCTCGACCGTCGAGGACTCGGGCATGTTGACGGTCTTGGAGATGGCGCCGGAGAGGAACGGCTGCACCGCGCTCATCATGCGCAGGTGGGCGAGGTGGTGGATCGTGCGCTTGCCGTTCTTGGGAGGGAAGGCGCAGTCGAAGACGGGCAGGTCCTCCTCGCGGAGGCCCGGGGCGCCCTCGATCGTGTCGTGCTTGTCGATGAAGCCGCGGATGGTCTCGACCGAGGCGTCCTCGTAGCCGAGGCGCCGCAGGGCGCGCGGCACGGTCTGGTTGACGATCTTCATCATGCCGCCGCCGGCGAGGGTCTTGTACTTGACCAGGGCGATGTCCGGCTCCACGCCGGTCGTGTCGCAGTCCATCATGAACCCGATGGTCCCGGTCGGCGCGAGCACGGTGACCTGCGAGTTGCGGAACCCGTGCGCCTGGCCGGCGGCCAGCGCGGCCCCGGCGCACTCGATCGCGGCCTCGCGCAGCGGCGCGGGGCAGGATTCCGGGATCGCGTGCGCGGCCCGCCGGTGCATGTCGATCACGCCCAGCATGGCGTCGCGGTTCTTCTCGTAGCCCTCGAAGGGGCCCTGGTCGGCCGCGATCCGGGCCGAGTGCGTGAAGGCGTGGCAGTGCATGACGGCCGTGACGGCCCCGGCCAGCGTGCGGCCCTCGTCGCTGTCGTAGGGCAGCCCCAGCGCCATCAGCATGCAGCCGAGGTTCGCGTAGCCGAGGCCGAGCGGGCGGTAGCGGTGGCTGTTGAGCGCGATCCGGTCGGTCGGGTAGCTGGAGTTGTCGACCAGGATCTCCTGCGCCGTGATGTAGATCTCGACGGCGGCCTTGAACCGGTCGACGTCGAACGTGCCGCGCTCGTCGATGAACTTCATCAGGTTCAGCGAGGCGAGGTTGCACGCGCTGTCGTCGAGGAACATGTACTCGCTGCACGGGTTGCTCGAGTTGATCGAGCCGTCGGTCTTGCACGTGTGCCAGCGCTGGATCGAGTCCTCGTACTGGACGCCCGGATCGCCGCAGGTCCACGTGCCCTCGGCGATCCACCGCATCAGGTCGCGCGCCTTGTAGACGGGCCCGGGCTTCGAGGGGTCGGTGACGTACCGGGTCGTCCAGTCGCCGTCCTCCTCGACCGCCTTCATGAACTCGTCGGTCACGCGGATGCTGAGGTTCTCGTTCTGGAACGCGACCGACCCGTAGGCCTCGCCGTTGAAGTTCCCGGAGTAGCCCTCCTCGATCAGCGCCCAGGCCTTCTTCTCCTCGCGCTGCTTGGCCTGGATGAACTCCTTGATGTCCGGGTGCCAGACCTTCAGCGTGTTCATCTTCGCGGCGCGGCGGGTCTTGCCGCCCGACTTCACGACGCTGGCGATCGAGTCGTAGACCTTGAGGAACGACAGCGGACCGCTCGGGCGGCCGCCGCCGCTGAGGCGCTCGCGCTCGGAGCGGAGCGTGGAGAGGTCCGTGCCGCTGCCGCTGCCGAACTTGAACAGCATCGCCTCGCTGCGGGCGAGGTCCATGATGCTGTCCATCGAGTCCTGGACCGACTGGATGAAGCACGCGGAGCACTGCGGGTGCTCGTACTGCGTGTTCGAGCGGCGGACGGCGTTCGCCAGCCTGTCGAAGTGGAAGTTGCCGGCGGCGCTTTGCTTGCCGACGCCGTAGGCATGGAAGAGCCCGCAGTTGAACCACACGGGCGAGTTGAAGGAGCCGTACTGGTTGACGCACAGGTACGCGAGCTCGTTGTAGAACGACTCGCCGTCCTCCGGCGTCTGGAAGTACCCGTCGCGCACGCCCCAGTCGGCGATCGTGCGCACGACGCGGTGGATCAGCTGGCGCACCGAGCGCTCGCGCTCGGGCGTGCCGTGGGTTCCGTAAAAGTACTTCGACGCGACGACGTTCGTCGCGAGTTGCGACCACGGGGCGGGAACCTCGATGTTGTCCTGCTCGAAGATGACCTGCCCGCGGTCATCCGTGATCTGGGCCTTGCGGAGATCCCAGTTCACCGCCTCGAACGGGTCGACGCCCGGCGTCGTGAACACCCTCTTCACCGGAAGCCCCTTCTTCTCGCCGGAAGCCGCCGCCCGCCGGTCGGCGGAAAGGCGCGCTCCCTGTGCCGTCGAAACCCTCGCAGCCCGGTGGGTCCGCCCCGTCGACTGCACCGAATCCCTGGACTCCAGCATATTCCCGCCCCCCATCCGTAACCGGTTCCTACACAGGCTATTGAAGCATACTTGAAAACCACTACAGGTTGTTGATAACTTCTGTCACGAGCGAAAATCTACGCCACATCTTGTGGGGCTCAAGAGAAAAAACCGGGGTGGATTGGAAAGGGGCCACTGGAGCGGTTTTCGGGGCTCATTTTTTCGCCGGCCGGTGCGGGGGGTATCAGGATGCGCCGGGTCCGGCGGCGCGGTCCCGGTTGCCGCGGAACGGGGCGTTGTGCCGGAAATCGGGAGAAAACGCGTCGTCGTCCCGCAGTTCCTGGAGGTAGACCTGGTCGAAGCCGAGATCGGCCACGCAGGCAAGCACCTCGTCGTACTCCGGCCGCGCGAGCGGTCGCTGGAGGTCGCCGCGGGACGCGCAGGCGGGCGTGGGGCGGAACTGGCTCATCACGGACAGCGGCAGGTGCCGCCCGAATTCGCGGCGGAGGGTGCGGAGAACCTCCAGGCTGTTGGCGGTCTCGCCGGGAAGGACGAGGTGGCGGACGAGGACGCCCCGCTCGGCGGTGCGGGCGCCCGTCGTGTCCCACGGCTCCAGGAAGCCGCGCGCCTCGACCATCGCATGCAGGGCGGACAGGGCGATCTGCGGATAGCGCGAGTCCCCCATGCACCGGTGCGCCAGCGCGGGGTCGGCGAACTTGAAATCCGGGAGGAAGATGTCGATGAGGCGCAGGTAGTCCGGGATCCGGTCCGCCCGGTGGTAGCCGGATCCGTTGAACAGGAACGGCACGGTCACCCCGGCCTCGCGCAGGCGCCGGCCGAGGTCCGCCACGTGCGGCCAGACGTGGTCGGGCGTGACGAAGTTCACGTTGTGGACGCCGCCGCGGACCATCGCGAGAACCCGCGCGAAGAGGTCGTCGCTCGACAGCTCCCCGCCCACGTGCTCCACCGAGATCTGCCCGTTCTGGCAGAAGAAGCAGCCGCTGGAGCAGCCCGTGAAGAAGACCGTGCCGGACCCCCGGGCGCCCGTGAACGAGGGTTCCTCGCCGAAGTGCGGGCCGATGGACGCCACGCGCAGCGCCGCCGTCTCGCCGCAGCGGCCCGTGCGGCCCGCCGTGCGGTCGACGCCGCAGTCGCGGGGACACAGCCTGCATTCCCGGTAGGGGGTCGCATCCATCCCGGCAGTTTGCGTTGTCCGCGGCCCCGGCTCAATCCTGAACGGCGCACGGACGCGGCTTCCGCCGTTGCGCGCGGGGTTCGGGTCCGCTACGGTGTCCGGCAAAACCGGGGTGCGTCATGTTCCGTACAAGCATGCTCGATGTCCTCATGGACAGCGCCGCGGCCGTCAGGTCCGCCGCCGGGGAACTGGCGACCCCGGTCGCGCCGTCCGCGGCGACCGACGCCAAGACGATCGCCCAGGCGGCCCGGGCGGACATCGAGCGCCTGCTGATCCTCACCGAGGCGCTCTGGCAGATCCTCAAGGAACAGCACGGCTACACCGATTCCGAGCTCTTCCGCCGCATCACGGAGATCGACCTGCGCGACGGCCGTGCCGACGGACGCGTCGCGCCCTCGCCGCCCCGGACATGCCCGCACTGCGGCCGCGTCATGATCAAGGCCCGCCCCCTCTGCATCTTCTGCGACAAGCCGTCGATGGTGGATCCCTTCGAGCGATGACCGGGGGCGATTCCATGCCTCCGGCCCTGCCGGCCTCCTGTCGCCACGTCGTCTGGGACTGGAACGGCACGCTCTTCGACGACGCGTGGCTCTGCGTCGAGGTGATGGACGGCCTCCTGCGGGCCCGGGGACTCCCGCGCCTGACCGCGGCGCGGTACGCGGAGTTGTTCGACTTCCCCGTCCGCGACTACTACGTGCGCCTCGGCTTCGACTTCGTCCGCGATCCGTTCGAGGTCGTCGGGGCCGAGTTCATCCGCATCTACGAGGGGCGCCGGCTCGAATGCGGGCTGCAGGCCGGCGCCCGCGAGGTGATCGAGGCCGCTCGCGCCGCAGGGATCGGGCAGTCGGTCCTCTCGGCGTACCGCCACGACACGCTCGACGAGCTGCTCCGCCACTTCGGCCTCCGGGACCGCTTCGAGCATGTCGTCGGCGGCGACGACATCTACGCCTCCGGCAAGCGCGAGCAGGGGATCGCCCTCCTGCGCCGCCTCGGGGTTCCGGCGGCGGGCGTGCTCGTCATCGGCGACACCGTCCACGATGCCGAGGTCGCCTCCGCGATGGGGGCGGACTGCGTGCTCGTCCCCTGCGGCCACCAGGCGCGCGCCAGGCTCGCCGCGACGGGCGCGTGCGTGATGGATTCGCTCCGCGACTTGATTCCGTAGGCTCCCGCCGTCCCCGGTGCGGGAGCGTTGCGCGGGGGCCGCGGCGGGGGGCGGGGGCGGCCGCCGTTCAGGCGCCGGCGGCGGCGGGCCGGGCCTGCAGTTCGGCGCGCAGGTGCTGGTAGGCGGTCTGGTAGCGCGCGCGATCGGCCTCGTCGAACTCGCCCTGGTTCTTCTGCTGCAGCGTGTGGTAGGGCACGTGCATCAGGCGGAGCATCTGCCAGAGGGCGGCGAGCACCTCGACGGACAGCCGCTGGTAGTTCATGGCCGCCAGGGCGATCTCGTCGGGGCCGATGCCGAGGAACTTGGTCAGGAACGAGTGTTCGTCGGATTCCAGGTGCGCCTGGTGGTCGAGAAAGGCGTCGGCGGAGCGGACGTTGGCCAGGATCAGGTTGAGGAAGTGGGTGAAGTCCTGCTCGACCGGCGAGACCGCGCCCCCGCGCGCGGCCAGTTCGGCCTCGCCGAGGGCCTTCTCGAGAAGGTGGATCACGCGGCTGACGTGGTCGATCCGCGCCCCGGTGCCCATGTGCTCGAGCGGCATGATCAGCATCTCGGTGGCCCGTTCGACACACGCGTCGCGCCGGGCGACGTGCACCGGGCGGTTCCGTCGTGCGATCCCGCGGACCCTGGGGTGGGTGTCGTTCACGCCCCCATGATGCCCGGCGCCCCGCGGTCCGCAAGCGCAATCGCGGCGGGCCGCCGGGGCCGCCTTGCGTCCGGCCGCGTGTTGGGCGAGACTGGCCGCGTCCGACGGGCGCCGGGACGGCCGGCCCCGCGGAGGATGCATGAAGGCCGATGCCCAGCTGATCAAGACGATCGGGGAGCGCTGCCGGGTGTGCTACACCTGCGTGCGCGACTGCCCGGCCAAGGCGATCCGCATCGCCGGAGGCCAGGCGCAGGTCGTGCCCGAGCGGTGCATCGGCTGCGGCAACTGCTACCGCGTGTGCAGCCAGAGCGCGAAGCAGATCTACGACTCCCGCGACGACGTCCGCGCGATCCTCGACTCCGGCGCCCGCGTCGCGGCGATCGTCGCGCCGAGTTTCGCGGCCGAGTTCGCCGAGGTCGACCATCGCGACGTGGCGACGATGATCCGGAAGCTCGGGTTCTCGCTCGTGTGCGAGGTTGCGTTCGGCGCCGACCTCGTCGCCCGGGAGTACCGCCGCCTCCTGGAGACATCGAACGGGAAGCGCTACATCGCCACGACGTGTCCGGCGGTCGTGGCCTACGTCGAGAAGTACCACGCCGACCTCGTGCCCAGCCTCGCGCCGATCGCCTCGCCGATGATCGCCGAGGCGCGCGCTCTCCGGGCCCTGCACGGGAACGAACTCAAGATCGTCTTCATCGGCCCCTGCCTCGCCAAGAAGGTCGAGGGCGACGGCAGCGCGACGGGGGAGGGGGAGATCGACGCGGTCCTCACGTTCGTCGAACTGCGCCTGATGCTCGCCGCCGCCGGGATCGTGCCGGCGGGCGATGCCTCGGGCGACTTCGATCCGCCGCATCCGGGCCTCGGCGCCCTCTTCCCGATCAGCCGCGGCATGCTGCAGGCCGCGAGCCTCGTCGAGGACCTGCTCAACACCGACGTCGTCGCCGCCGACGGCCGCCCGGGGTTCATGCAGGCGCTCAACGACTTCGCCGCCGGCGTGCTCGATGCCAAGCTGCTCGAGATCCTCTGCTGCAACGGCTGCGTGATGGGCTCCGGGATGAGCGTCGACACCCCGCTCTTCCGCCGCCGCGCCGCCGTCAGCCAGTACGTCCGCCGCCGCGTCGCCGGGGGCGACCCCGCGGCCTGCGAGGCCTCGGTCGAACGCTTCAAGGACCTCGACCTCGCCGTCCGCTTCGCCCCCCAGGAACTGCCGCCCGGCGCCGCGCCGCCGAAGGACCTGCAGTCGATCATGTCGCTGATGGGCAAGATGAACCCGGAGGACGAGCTCAACTGCGGCGCCTGCGGTTATCCCACCTGCAGGGACCATGCGGCGGCCATCTACAGCGGACTCGCCGAGAGCGAGATGTGCCTCCCGTACACGATCGACCGCCTCCGGGAATCGCTCAAGGACCTCAGCGAGTCGAACGCCGAACTGGCGACCACCCGGCAGGCCCTGATCAGCGCCGAGAAGCTCGCCAGCATGGGCCAGCTCGCCGCCGGAATCGCGCACGAGATCAACAACCCGCTCGGCGTCATCCTGCTCTACGCGAAGCTGCTGCTCCAGGACACGCCGTCCACCAGCGAGCAGCATACCGACGTCTCGTTGATCGCCGAGCAGGCCGAGCGCTGCAAGAAGATCGTGACCGGCCTGCTCAACTTCGCGCGGAAGAACAAGGTCATCCGCCAGCCCGTCGGCGTGACCGGCCTGATCGACCGCTGCCGCCGGGCCGTGCTGATCCCCGACAACGTTCGCGTCTACGTCCGCCACGAGATGAAGGACGCGGTCGCCGAGATCGACGAGGACCAGGTCATCCAGGTGCTGACGAACCTCATCGTCAACGCCTGCGAGGCCATGGGCTCCGGCGGCGACCTCACGATCGTGACGTCCGACACGCCGGACGAGGTCCGGGTGGCCGTCCAGGACACCGGCTGCGGCATCGCGCCGCAGAATATCGCGAAGATCTACGAGCCGTTCTTCACCACGAAGCAGATCGGCAAGGGCACCGGGCTCGGGCTCGCCGTGACCTACGGCATCGTCAAGATGCACCGCGGCCGCATCGACGTCGTGTCCAACGCCGATCCCGCGAAGGGACCGACGGGCACGACGTTCACCGTCACGCTGCCGCGCCGGTCGGAGGAGGGGTGATGGAGAGCCTCCGCGTCCTGATCGTCGACGACGAGCCCGGCATGCGCATGGGCGCGGTCCGCGTCCTGAAGCGCCACACCGTCCGCCTGCCGCACATCGACAGCGAGGTCTCGTTCGAGTGCGACGTCGCCGAAAGCATCGCCGAGGCGCGCGGGAAGCTCGCGGCGGGAGGATTCGACCTCCTGCTGCTCGACTACAAGCTGCCCGACGGGACCGGGCTCGAACTGCTCCGCGAGATCCAGGAGCAGCGGATGGACCTGCTGGTGATCATGATCACCGCGTTCGCGTCGCTCGAGGTGGCCGTCAGCGCGACCCGCAACGGCGCGTTCGACTTCCTCTCCAAGCCCTTCGCCCCCGAGGAACTCGAGAGCATCGTCACCAAGGCGAGCCGCTCGCTGGTCGTCGAACGCGCCGCCCGCCGGATGGCCGAGGAGAAGCGCAAGATGCGCCTGCGCTTCCTCTCGGTGCTCGCGCACGAGTTGAAGGCGCCGCTCGGGTCGGTCGAGGGGAACCTGAAGCTGCTCGACCAGAAGATCATGGGGCCGGACCTGGCGAAATATGAAGTCCAGGTCAAGCGCGCCCTGGCCCGCATCGAGGGCATGCGGAAGCTGATCTTCGACCTTCTGGACCTCACCCGCATCGAGGCCGGCGAGCGGAAGCGCGAGGTGAAGTCCGTCGATCTCGTCGATGTCGCCCGCACCGCGATCGAGACGATGACGCCCGACGCCGAGGCGCGGCGCATCGCGATCCGCCTGCAGGCGCCGGAGAGGCTGGACCTCGTCGCGGACCGCAGCGAGATGGAGATCGTCTTCAACAACCTCGTCAGCAATGCCGTGAAGTACAATCGCGACGGCGGCTCCGTCGACGTGCGCCTCGCCCGCGGCGACGCCGGCGTCACCCTCGAGGTGCAGGACACCGGCATCGGGATGTCGCAGGCGGAGGCGGCCCGGCTGTTCGGCGAGTTCGTCCGCATCAAGAACGACAAGACGCGCAACATCTCCGGCAGCGGCCTCGGCCTCTCGACCGTCAGGAAGCTCGCCACCCTCTACGGCGGCGATGTCGTCGTCCGCAGCGAGCCCGATGTCGGCACCACGTTCACCGTCACCGTCACCGACCAGCCCCTCCCCGCCGCGGCCCCCGCGGCGACGTGAGGGGATGACGACGCCGGTCGGTGCTCCCCGGGACCCCGGCGCTCGACGGCCAGCCGCAGGCGCACACGGTCCTTCACGGGTGAGACGAGGAAGGCCGCCGCGCGGCGTTGTGCTGCGCGCACGATCCGCCCGATCAACGGCTGCCCGCTGGGTACGGTGCCGGCAGCGGCACGCCGATGCGTGACGTGAAGCAGCGCTTCGATGGGACAGGGAGTCGCCTCTCCGCGCTTCGTTCCTCCGCCCACGCCGTCTCGGCGGGTCCGCCGGGGACGGGGCGCTTCGGGTCCGGCTCGGTCGACGGTCGCCCCCGATCATGGCGATGCGGAGCGATGGCGGGTCAAGGGCCAGGCCGCCGGCCTCGGGGTGAACCGCCCCTTGCGTTGGCTTCGAGACGCCGGTCGTAGGCGGCGAACTCCTCCTTGGAAACGGGGCATTCCTCGAAGATCCTCACCAACTCCAGATACCCGGCACCGTGCCCAATGGCCGCCTCGATCAACGTTCGCAGATCGCCGATCGTCTCCCGGGTCGTCCCGCGGGGCTGGAGCCCGAAGCTTGCCCCCGAGGCTCGGATCAGGTCGAACATCTTCCAGTAGTCCGCGCCCAGTTGGGATCGCTCGGAGACGAAGCTGTCGTTCTGGAGATTCAGCCTCGCACCAAGGACTCGCACGGCCTCCTGAATGAACGCCGCCGTATACTCCATGTCGGGCTTCCAGGAGTCCCCGGAGTCGGACAGCTCCTGATAGGGATTCAAGGCGATGCCCGAACACGTCCTCTTCCAGAAACGGGCGTGCGTATGGAGCGTCTCTCCCTGGGCGGCCTTGTCCAGAGCGGCAGAGAAGCCGGCCTCGCGGAGATTGCGCCGGTTCTGCGGATCCTTCAGCTGTCGCATGAAGGGCTCGGGCCAGTACGACATGCATCGCGTCATGTCGACGACCGCAAGGGCGGGATGCGAGTCGTAGCGCGCCGCCAACGCCTGTTGCATTCGGGAGTAGGCTTCGCCGAATCCGGGCGTCCACCATCGTGCGCATGTGCGGCCGCCGACGGCGGCGGGATTGAAGGCCACGCCTGCGGCATCGTACACCGTGACCGTGCCGACCTCCGCCTTCAGCCATGCAGGGGAGTTCGCGCCGCACACGACGACGAGACGGATCGACAGTCCCATCTCCTTCGCCTTGCCGAGGGTCGCGTCGATCTTGCGGAACCCGGGCGCATAATCGCCCGCTGCGGGCTCGAGTTCCTCCCATGGGCACTTGCAGACCATGCAGTTGAAGATCGTCTCCCATCCCTTCGGCGGAAACCCGAAACACACGAGCCCCGCCGGGGCGGGCTTGATCGGATCGTCTGCGAGGACGAAGGCGGGAACCATGCAAAGCAGGGCCAGGCCCGGAAGAAGGCGCACAAGGGATCGAGTTGGGAGAAGCATGCTCATGATGGGACGCTGGCAGACTACCGCCGGGGGGTCAAGAAGGGCGGCGAAGCGTCTCGGGGGGCTCGCCGGTCGCGGTTGGCGCCTGCTGTCGCTCGGCTTCCCGCGACGACGATCCGGTGGGGGCGCCGGCCAGCGGCCGGGCTGGACGCCCGGCTCTCCGCCCTGACGGGCGCCGCGGCCGCGGGGGCGGTCTTGGCACCGGGCGCCCTGGACGGCCGCCCTCTGGGAACGTGCCGGCCTGCGGCCTTGCGTAACGCCGAGTGCTCGCCGGCCTGGACGCGAGCCCTCGGCTTCGCGGCCGAAGCCTTCCCCGCCGCCTGGTCTTCGCCGTCTTCCCGCTGCGCGGTCGCTGGCTTCTCTCCCCCTCCCGGCCCGTTTGTGCTGCAGGAGGAGAAACCCGAGGCGCTCGCCCCCCACTTCGACCAGTGGGCGGGCGGCCCCGGGCAAACCCGCTACGAAACGGCCGGGAACGAAGGCATCGCGAAGTACGCCGCAAAGTATCCGCACTGCTCGCGGACCTACGGTGCTTGGGCGGAGGATTCCCTGAAAGCGGCCAAGGCGAGCGGTAAGCCGTTCTGCATGAGTATCAGTTTCAAGGCGCCGCACATGCTGTTCACGTCCGACCCCATCGACTTCTACCCCGTAGACGGTCATGGCGACCGCCAGCAATGCGGCAAGCTTCTGTTTTTGGGTTTTCCTTCAATGATGGTTGATAATGAAACGACGTTGGGAATCAGTTCATGGTGGCAGGATAAGAGAAGCTCTTCTTATTGGCATAGCCGAGGGTTTTGCCATCGGGCTGGGTGAAGGTCAGTTTCAAGGTGACTCTGTCATCTGCCTTGAAGGTGGCCATGACTTCTGCGGGGACGAGGAAACGGACTTGATTGACCTTGTAGGGCTTGCCCAAGGTGGTCAGGGCGTCGCCTTGTTTGTATTCCGCCACGGTCTTCCAGGTGTCTCTTTCGCACACTTGGACCTTCAGCTTGGTAAAATGGGGCGAAGTGATCTGGACGGCAGTAATGTCGAAAGACTGCGTCCCGAAGGTGTGGGTGATCGAGGCCTCCTTTTCAGCAGCCGCGGTGGGGAGGACAAGGAGCGCCATCTCTCCCGGCGCCCCATTGTACACCTGCTTATAGACCGGATTGATGGTTGATTTAAAGCCATCCAGAAGCGGTTGCCAATCGGTGGGATTCACGGAATAGCTCATGTCCGGACGGTGGGTGCGGAAGGCCCCCAGCGGCAGGCCTTCGCTGTTCACGACATTGTTAGCGGTGTTGTAGATCCAAGCGTAGCGGGCCTCGGTTGGCTTGGCCACCTTGTCGCTCGTCAAGGTCACGGTGTTGCCTTTCGCCGTGGCGGTGGCGGGAACCCAGACGACCTGAGACTTGCCTTTCTCGTCTTTGGCTTTTGAGCCATCGGTGATTTCAAAACCGGTCAGGGGCTTGCCGTCGCGCGACTTGAGGCCATCGCCCACCTGGTCGAACTTGAGTTTGATCGAGGACCCTTCCACCGTCATCGACTTGGATTGGTATTCCGGGCTGGCATGGGCCTTCATCTTGACGCCGTGGATCGTGCCCAAGGCAAGCAGCGCGCAGCGTTCGCCGGCCTCGCGTTTCTTGACGGGGTGGACGTTGTTGTAATCCGGGTTCAAGTCATTGTTGACGATGACGCCCGTGTGGGGGAGTTCCTTGACGGCTTGGTTCATGCCTTCGCACCAAGTGGAAAGCGAATTGTCCGGGAACCAGGAGCAATAGCCCAACTGGATGGCGTAGAAGGGGAAGTCGCCCTGCCCCCACGCCTTGCGCCAGCCGCCCACCAAGGCCTTGAAGCGGGCCTTGTAGCGGAAGGTTTCATATTGCAGGCGGATGTTGTTTTCACCCTGATACCAGATGACGCCGCGGATGCCGTAGGGGATCAGCGGGTGGATCATGTTGTGGTAGAACTCATGGGTGCCTTCATGGCCTTCAGTTTCAGGCTCGAAGTCTGCGCCTTCGGGCGCAATCCAGACTTGGGCGGGGGTGCTCCCGCAAGAAGAGGAGATGATGCCCACCGGCACCTTGAGCTCGGCGCGCAATTTCCTGGCCATGTAGTAGGCCACGGCACTCCAATGCGGTTTGGTGCGGGGATCGCGCCCCTTTTCGGTCACGCTTTCCGGGGAGGCCAATTCCCAGTTGGGTTTGTTTTTGGAGAAATCACGGGACACATCGGTCTTGGTGTCATCCAGGCTTTGCACGAGGGAGCGGAGCAACGGGTCGGTGCTGTTGGCGATCGCTTCCGCCCCGCCCTCGGTTCCATCGAGGCCCATCTGCATGTTGGATTGGCCAGAGCCGAACCAGACTTCGCCCACCACCACATCTTTGAACACGGTTTTGTCGGCACCGCAGGTGACGGTCATTTCGCGGCTCTCGGCACTGGCCTCGAGCTTGCCGAGCTTGATCATCCATTTCCCCTTGGCATCGGCCGTGGCGGACTTGGATTGACCGGCGAAGGCGACCTCTACCTTGGATCCGGGCGCGGCCGTACCCCAGACCGGCACCAGCATGTCGCGCTGGAGCACCATGTGGTCGGAGAATGGCGAGCCGCCGCGAAGCGCCGCCGCGGCGGCAGCCGGCGCTGGCGCGGCCTGCGCCCATGCATCGGAAATGCTGATGACCACCGACAACAACGCCATGAGTGTGCAACTGCGGTTCTTCATGTTCGCTCCCATGTACTTCGAGGTTGTTGCATCATGCACATCTCGCCCTCGTCCTTCGAGCGCGAGAAGAACGGGCACCAGACTATGGATGAAGGATGAGGCGTCCATGCCTCACCAATGAGGCGTATCCCGGGTCGGATCACGAGACGTATTGTAAATGAGTGGTTCCTCGCTGTTTTCAGTGGCTGAGAACGGCCGGTGAGGGCAGTTTGCCGGCGACGAAGTAGAGCATGGTGATCATGTTTCGGACGCTTCGATACCCGCGGGCCTTGCGGCGGACGGCGGAGAAGACGCTGTTGAGCCCCTCCATGAAAGCGTTGGTCACGCCTTGATCCCAGTGCGCCAGGATACCTGCGATATGCGACTCGATCATGTCCGCGACGCGGGCCATGTGATGAAGGAGCCAGCGGCTCGACTTCCGAGCCTCCCGGCGGACCCATCGGCACCATTCTCCGAAGCGCTTGGCCGCCGCCTCCGCCGTGTCGAGGGTGTAGATCTCCTGGAGCGCCAAGCGCATCTGGTAGGCCCGGCCCGTCTGGAGCATGTCCTGATCGATCTGTCGCAGACGGGTGCGCTGCTTCCTGCTGAGGTTCTCGGGGTTCTTCAGCCACAGCCAGCGGCCCTTGGCCAGCGCCGTCCGGGCCGCCTCCGTGCCGCTTTGCACTTCGGTCCGGCGGACGAGATCGACGGTTTGGTTCGCGTGGGCGATCACGTGAATCTTGTCGTAGATGATTCGGGCGTTCCGACAGTAATCGCGGACCCCCTTCGCGTACGCCTTGCTCATGTCCATCGAGACGTTCGTCAACGCGTGCGGATGGCCGTTGTGCGCCGCCAGGGCCGTCACGAACTCCGCCCACGTCTCGCTGTCCTTCCCGGGGGTCGCAAACAGCACCGCCTTCTTCACAAGATCCGCGAACACCGTCAGGTATCGATGCCCCTTCGCCCGGGCCATCTCGTCGACGCCCACGCAGGTCACCTCGGACATATCGACGGCCGCGTACGCTTCCTCGACGTACGCCTGGGCCACCCGCCACATCCGGGTGTCTTGCTCGCCCAGGATCTCGGCCGCCTTCTTCACGGGCATCTCCCGCATCAGGGTCAGCGCAAAGGCCTCGAACTCCTTCGTGAAGTGCTTCGCCCTACCTTCCCACGGCGGCGTCACGCGCCACACCTTGCCGCACGTCGGGCACCGGCCCCGAGGAAGGTCGCAGACGATCTCCGCTTCCTTGTTGAACACGTTCAAATGTCGCCACCGAAGCCCCCGAATGTGGTCGTGGCAGACCACCCCGCCGCTGCCGTCGTGGGGGCAACGCTCCGTCTCCCAGAGCTTCGGCGTCTCCCGCACATGAAGCTCCAGAACCTTCTTCGCCTCGTCGAACGTCGCCCGCTCAACCGCCCACGCCTCACCCAGTCCCAACAGCTCGCCAAACAGCCTCTCCGGTGTCGTCATGCCATCGAAACTGCCCGAAACCTCTCCCGCTGGCCACTGGAATTAGCGAGGAACAATTGGGTGGTCGGATAGAGAATGAAGTGGGAATTGTCATGGGTAAGTTAGTCCTTCGCCAGGCTCATTGCCCAGTCTTCGTTGGCCGTGGGGAATGCAGGCAGTTTGATTTGTCCATGTGCGTTGGCGATGAGTGTGCCGGGGCCGGCGTTGGTCCAGGCGCCGGTGCGCGGGTTGAACCACCGTGCTGTGTAAGCCGCATCGGGCAGCGCGCCGGACAGGCTCTCCTTGCCGTCGCGCTCAAAATACAGTTTGAACAGCGTCCGGTCATCGGTGCGCAGGCAATAGGCCCAGTGCTTCGTGCTGTTCCAGGCGGGTGACAGGAGTTCCTTGTGCGGGACCAAATCCTGGTAGCGCGCGCCGTGTGTGAGCATGAAGGTGCGCGCGTGTTGCGTTTCGTTCGCGTTCGTCCACAACACGGACACCCACATCAACGGATGCTTCCCGTGCGTGCCCGGTGGCAAGTCGCTTGTCTCGCGGACGGCGCGGGTCTGGCCCATCGCCTCGTACACCACGCCGCCCAGCCCGCCCCGCAGCAGGCAGGAATACATTGTGCGGCGGTTTTCCCAGGCTTCCTTGGCGCTGTCGTCCGCCACAAACCACGGCTCTTGGTTGAAGATGGGGATCGGGTTCGACAAGTTCCACATCGTCTCGATCAGGTCCGAGGCCGTGTGGTCGCGAGGCGTGTTGCCCACAGTGTGCATCGTGAGCCACGGCGCTTTGTCCGTGTGCCCGAAGCGCTCGTAGGTCGAACGATTGATGCACGTGGCCACCGGTTGGTCGAACGGTGGCCGTCCGTATTTCGCGTGGTGAAGATCAATGGGCACGCGCAGGTCGGCGGCGCCGAGCGGGGCGTTGTAAACGTCGAGGTGGATCGGGCTGAAGATGACGCTGTTGGCCTGGTAGCGGTTGTAGATGTATCGGATGTAGTGGAACATCGCGTTCTTTGCCGGATCGGTGCTGGTGAGGTGATGGTAGCCCTTGAACGCGCCCATGATGTCCCGGCGGAGCGTTTCGAGGAAGATGACGAAGCCCTGCGCGTTGGCGTAATCCAGTTTCTTGTCGAGGTAACGGAAGTAGGAAGGATTGAGGCGGTCGAAGTCGGGCGAGACGTTCTCAAAGCCCTTCGACTTGCCGAGAAACAGGAACGGGCGCTCGCCGTCTTCGTTGAGCATCGTTTCGGGCCGGTTCAAGCCCGCGTGTTCCCACGCCAGGCGCAGGCACACGCCGCCCTGGTCGTAGAGGTCCTGCGGATGACCGTCTTCGAAGGACCAGGAGGGAAACGAGGAGATCACGGTGATGTTGTTGAAGCCCTGCCGCTGGCGGAATTTGATCCAGTCCTTGAAGCCGCCTTCGGGCGTGCCGACGGAGTAGTCGGTGTCCTCGTCGCGCCAGCGGTAGCGGCTCGAACTGGCCGCCGCCATCCAATCGCCGACGATGAAATATGGCGTGCCGTCCGCGTATTGCAGCGCGCGGCCGTTCGGCGTGGAGCGGATGAAGCCGCGGCGATTCGGGTTGGCCTGCTTCTCTGCTTCCGTCCAAGCCACGGCAGTGAAGGAAGCGGACTTCCCGTTCAGCCCGGCGTCGTCCTGATTGGAGCCGCTCCGCCAAGTCCACTCGCCCGGCGCGGTGGCGACGACCCGCACCCGATAAGTCCGCCCGCCATCCCAGAAACCATAACAGCGTTTGCTGAAACCCGGTCCTTTCAGATCCACCCAGACGTCCACGTCGAAGTAGGCGTTGGCATAGGTTTTTGCCGCCGTCAGAACGATTTCCGTTTTTTCCCACCGATGCAGTGCGCCGTGAGCCGAAGACACGAACCATAACAGGCCGGCGAGAACCAATGGCGTGCAGCGATACCAGCCTGACACCAAGACCGGATTCAGGGTCATCGTGAAACCTCCTTCTGGGTGGTCCCCCATTCGAGCTTGGCGATCCGGATGCCTTTGAGGCTCGGCAGCAGGCTGGCGATGTAGGTCTGGCCTTCGTGTTCGATAATCTCGGGCGCCGCCACCGGCAGTGTGCCGACGAGGAACCGGTCGTCGTGAATCCCGAAGTTCGCGGGATCCTTCGAAGCGTAAACGGTGGTTCTGCCGGGATTCCCGTAGGCCTGCGTCCGGAACAGATAATAGTAGCCGGAGGTTGCGTAATACCACACAAACGGGCACTCCGCCGACGTAAAACCCGTTCCGGTCTTGCCACCGAAAGCCACCGTCCTTGCTTCGCTCCAGCGGCTCAGATCCTTGGAAGTGCGAACATCGACGCGGCCGTTGGAACGCTGCGGGGAACAGCAGTAGTACAAGTGGTAAGCCGGGCCGATCGGGATGACCATTGGATCGCGGATGTAGTTGGTGTTGTCTTCGGCGAACAGGCCAGACTGGCCGTCGGCTCCCATCACGCGGGCAAAGGTCTTGCCGTCCTTGCTCGTCGCCCGGCAGATCTTCGAGACGCGAAAACCGCTGTCTTTGACCCACGCCCCGTAAAACAGGTCGTACTCGCCTCCGATCTGCCGCACGAAAGGCGACCAGATGCTGCCCACGTCTTCGCCGCAGCGCGGATCGGCTTGCAGGGCGATCCCCATCGGCTTCCAGTCGGGGTCGGTGAGCCGAGGGCCTTCCCAGCGGAAGAACAGCCGCGAGGACACGGTCGCCCCAGGGATGCGGGTCTTTCGTATGCAGGACCATAACTGCCAGGTGCCGTCCGCCGCCTGCCAGATGGAAAAATCCACGGGCTGTTGTTGGGGGTCGTTCAGATCGCCGAGGTCCGGGTTGCCGGCCACCGTCCACCAATCCCCGAAGATGCGCGGCATGAGCGGCGCGGTGGCTTTCGCTTCGGGGGCGGCGGTCGATGTCGGTGGCGTCGGCTCACGTGAAGTGACCCTCGGTGGAGGATCCGTTGGCAGTGTTGCCGTTGTCTCCGGATCCGCGCTCCACGTTCCCGCCGCCGCATCCACATTCCAGTTCGAATACCACTTCAGGAGCGGCTCGTCGCCTTTCCACTCGAGGGGCAGCCAGACGTTTTTCCCAATGCCCAACTTGGTCCGTTGCGACCAGCGGTCGCCGCCCCAGAGGACAAAAGAGCCCGCGCGGCCCCGAACCTCGAAGAGGAAATCGTTCTGGGCGTTGAAGCAGTCCTTCGACACGGGCTCGCTCTTCACCGTCCTGAACGGCGTCCACGGCCCTTCGATCTTCTCCGCGGTGGCGAAGGAGGTCGGCGATCCGTTCCAGGCCGAACCGCCCACGCCGTGGCCGGAGACGAAGAGCCAGTACCGGCCCTTGAGCCTGATGAGGTAGGGGGCCTCGCGGGCCACGCCGGTGAGAGGGATCTCGCAGATCGCGCGATCCACTTTCAGATAATCCGGAGTCAGCCGGGTGATCATGATGTTGCGATGCGGCTTGTGCTGATCATGGGCCGAGACGACATAGGCTTGGCCATCGGTATCCTGGAAGGCGGCGAGATCGCGATGATAGTCGGTGCCGGGGCTCGCGCCCGCCGGAAGCATCTCGTGACCGAGGTGGGTGAAGTCGCCGGTGGGCGTATCGCTGGTGAAGAAGGATACGCCCCCGGTGACGCGCGGCTGCCCGGGGATGGACGGGTCGTCCACCGGCAGGATGTGCTTGCCGATCATCACGTACTTCTTCGTGGCCGCGTTGTAGATCACATGGAGTCGGTCCGGGACAATGAGTGTCAGGTTGGTCATGTCCCGCGTGTAAATGTGGTTCTCGAATTTCCACGACGCCAAAACCCGCGACGAATAGCAGGTGATGGTGTCTTTGCGGTTATCACCCGGGTGGTCCCCCCAGCCGTAGAAATAGAACGTGTCCCCAAACTTGGCGAGATTGCCGCCTTGGCACATGATCTCCTCGCCGCGGTCGTCCTTCCAGACGGTGTCGTTGCGGATCGGAACACCGCCAGCACAGATCGGTGCGGCAAACCACAGCAACACCATGGCTGCAGGTGCCAAACGATTGGTTGCCCGCGTTCCCATGGTGTTTTCCTGTTCTCTCAACGCTCTAGCGGATTGGGTTTCGAGCCATGGGGAATCGTGCCGGCTTGCTTCTCCAAAGCGTAGAGCGTGGCGTAGGTCATCGCGGCCGGCGCCAGAGTCTGGGGGACGGTGAACTCGCTGTAGACTTCGGCACCATCCCCGAAGACGTCGCGCCAACAGCGGTGCTTGGGCCAGGCGCCCCACCAATCGGGGCGCGGTGGGCCGATGCCGTAGAGGCTGATCCCGCGCACGGTCTTGCCGCCCAGATCCTCCGCCGGTTGTTCGTAAAGGAAGGGACTGATCTCCGGTCGCCGCGGGTAGCGGTAGCCCATGCCCGTGATGAAGGTCTGCGAGCGCGGGTTACAGCCCAGATGCCAATCGGCCAACAGACTCATGGTGTCGAGATACCTCGGGTCCTTGGTCAGTCCGTAAGCGAGTACCATGTCCGTGCGGATGCCCTGCATGGACCCCCACCAACCGCACCCGTTGTCGGTCGGCCAATAGGACATCCGGTACGGCGTGGCGGACGTCTTCTTGACGACATCGCCGAAGCTTGAAACCAAGTCATTCCGGTACTTCTCCCGCATGGCTGGTTCGGCGGCGTCGGCGTTGACGAACGCCCACACCCGCTGCTGCGCGTAGCGCCAGTTCATCCGGTTCATGTGCTTCTGGTCGGTCGCCTTGATGAAGGCCATGTACTCCGGCTTGCCCGTGGCGCGCAGCAACTCGGCGGCCGCCCAGAGACAGCAGCCCTTCCACGCTCCATCATCCTTCCAGTCCTTGGGCTTCTTGATCTTCACCTTGTCGGTTGAGTACTCCATCCAGACTCGTTCCGGCGTGTGGGTCGAGGCGTAGGCGAAGGCCTTCTGTGCGGCCGCCAGGTAACGATCCGCCTTCGCGGCATCGAACTTCCGGATGACGCGGGAGTATGAAGCCGCCACGGCGGCGAAGGTCGGCGTGGACTCGTCCTTTGGCGGCAGAATGGTGTAGGGCGGAACCACTCGCTCGCCCTTCTCCCACCCCCAATGGCTGTAGCCGTTCTCGATGTTCTGGCTGATGCCATCCTGCATGTTGCCGCGCCCCAGCGGCACCGCGCCGTTGGGATACTGCAATTCGAGGAATCCCAGCAGGCACCATTCGGCCTCGTCGAGAATGTCCGGGATGCGGTTGCCGCTCTCCGGCAGGTCCAGGTCGCGGTCGGCAAAGGCTTCCGGAAACAGGTCGAAGAGCGTGATCAGTTCGCTGGTGGCGAGCAAGTGGCCCGTGAACGAATCGAAATCGGCCGCATCGTGGCAACATCCGCGAAAGTGCCGGGGTTTGTCATCCGGTCCCGGCGGCGGAATCCTCTTCGGATCCCGGTTCTTCTCGGTGGGACAAAGCGTTTCGGGAGCGAAGTAGCCGTTCTCGTAGATGATGGTGTGGCAGGCCGGTTTCTTGACCCACGTCCACGGCTCCTTGAACTCCTGGCCGCAGCGCTGGTGGAAGAACGCGCGCAGCGTGTGGTAGTAGAGCGCTTGGATGCCCGCCCCGCCGACCTCCAACGGGTCCGAGCAGCCCAAGCCGGGAATGCGGATGTGATAACGGCCCACAGGCAGGGCCGCGATGTCCATCTCGTAGATCTCCTCGCCGGCAACGCTGGCCGTCATTTCGTCGCCCGCCCGCAGTTTCACCTCGCCCGTGAGCGCGGTCATCCCCGTCTTCTCGTCGATGACCTCGAACTTCTTGAAGGCCGCGTAATCCACCTTCCCCTTGTTGCCCGCCCACCAGCCGAGATAGGCGTACCGCTGCTTCGCGAGCGAACTGTAGGCGACCTGGTTGATCTTGATCGCCTTGGTCGGAGTCTTGGAGTCGTCGTAATCCAGCGTGCCGGAGCAAACCAAACCCGCCGCGCGCTCGCCGCTCGGCTGCACCTCGATGGTGTAGCGGTGTCCTGATTTCATCGGCTTGGGCAGGAACAGGAAGCAGTCGCTGTGGAAGATCGTACACTTGGGCAACGTCTTGCTATCGATGACGCCGTTGCGGCCCTCATAGGTGCATTGGCCGACATCGACTGGACGCACCGGCGTCTTGAAGTCCGGATCGGTGGGGCTGGCGATGGTGAACGCCTCCGGCTTGGAGTACGGAACCAGCACCTCGGCGTGCCGGTTGACGACCGAGTCCAGGATGTACATCGTGGGCGCGATCGCCCGGGTGATGCCGGCGTCAAGGGTCACGGAGATGATGTCGGCGCGGGTCAATTCGACGGCGCGGACACCCTTGAGCCAGCCGGCTTGGATGGCCCGCTCGCAGAGGTCCTTGCGTTGTTGAGGCGTGACCGGCGTGTCCGCCGCCGGCAGGCTCGTGACCGACAACAACAGGCAGATGATGCTGATGGTGTGAATTGTTTTCATTGTACTATGGCAGTCAGCACGGCCAGCAGGAGTCCCGCTCTCTCCGCCAATCTACCGAGACCCTCAATTGGCTTCGTTGCGTAAGCCCTCATGATGTGGCTTCTCCTTTGACGGTAGTGAATCAGGTATCAGGTTCGCGGGAACATCTCATTTCCCATTCCCGATGCAGTAGACGCTCTTCAGTCCGACGAGGAACAGCCGCCCCTGGGCCACGGCGGGCGAGGGATGGTTGCCGTCGTCCAGATCGTTGACGGCCAGAACTTGAAACTCGGGGCCGGACTGGATCACGTAGCTCTTCCCGGCGGAGGCGAAATAGAGACGCCCGTTACCATCCGTGATCGGACTGGCCCACTTCGTGGAGAGCCCGTCCAGCCGCTCCGAATAGACCTGTTCTCCCGTCGATGTTGCCCAGCACTTGAGCACGCCCGAGCCCGTCAGACGATACACGTGAGGGCCGACGATGATGGGCGAACTGACCCCGTCGGCCTTCGCGGTCCAGCGGGTATGTGTTGCAGAGACGTCGCCCGTGCCGCTGGGGTCCACGGCCACGCCCTTCCCGCCTCGCCCGCTGTCGAAGTACACGATCCCCGCTCCGAACGCGGGCGACGACGAGTCGCCCGCACCCCGGCACCACCACAGCGGCTGGCCGGTGGCCGGGTCCAAGCTTCGCAGCGCGTTTTCCTTCTCCGCCATCCCCGAGGCCAACACCAGCAACTGGGGCTTCTCCTTCACCGGGATGACGACGGGGGTGCTGTGGCCGAATCCCATGTCCGCGTACTTCTGCTGCCACTTCAACTCGCCGGTTGCCTTGTCGAGGGCGCTCACGTTGGAACCGCCGTTCATCGCGTTCAACAAGATCACGGTATCCTGGTACAGGATCGGACTGCCGCCCATCATCACGTCGAAGGAGTATGGGACAATCTCTTTGCGCCAAACGATCTTCCCCTGAAAATCCAGGGCCGCGATGACCGCGGAACCGAAGACGCAGTAGACGAGCTTGCCGTCGGTGACGGGCGTCGGTGCGGCGTAGCCGCCGCCGGGCTTGTCGCCGGCGTTGTTCCGCTTCCAGGGCCCCGGTGGCACGATCGTGTCCCACACCAGTTTTCCATCCGCGACCCGGTAGCAGGCGACATGGTGATCAGGGATCACCCCGGACTGCGTGGCGCCATCCGCCGGCCATTTGGCGGTGCAAACAAACACGGAGTCGCCCCAGACGATCGGACTGGCGTGCCCCGCGCCGATGAGCGGGCTCTTCCAGAGGACGTTCTCATTGGAAGGGCCGCCCCACTGGAGAGGCAGATTCTTCTCCCCGGTGTAACCCAGCCCGGTTGGGCCGCGAAACTGCGGCCAGTTCCCTGCGGGTTCATCAGCGGTCACGCCGGTGGTGGCGGTCAGCGCCAGCAGCAAGAGCGTGCCCGTTGCCAGTCTCTGAAGGGACATGGCCTATGCGATCGTGTTGGTTCGCATGATTCGCTCTGTGGTTCTGTAGCTTCTGGCTGAGTGTGTTTCGCTATAGCGCCGCGGACGTCGATCCCAATTGCAGCTTCCAGACGTCTCCGCCGAAAAGGCTCGAGTAGAGGATGTTCCGCTCCGCGTCCCAGCCGAAATACCAGAGGGCCCCACGCCAGTGGCGACCATCGGCGGGGCGACAGGTTCTTTCGTTCGTCGGCGCGCCCCACGCATCGGGAGCGTCGCCGAAGAACGGCGCCACCTGGGTCCACGACTGGCCGCCGTTCCGGGTGATGGAGTATCCATCTATGTACGAAACCACCATCATCTCCTGTTCGTTCCTGCCGAAGTACGGGCCGAACACGATGTTCGCGATCGGCGATCCGCACACGCTCCAGGTCATCCCGCGGTCGCGCGAGACCACGACGCCCTCCTTCGCCGCCCAGTAGATATTGGGTCCGTAATGCACCGGACATGTGCCATGCAGGGTATAGTCCCCGACCTTGGTCCAGGTCTGCCCGAAATCCGTGCTGCGAAGAATGCCCGGCTGCGGCATGTCTCCTTTCGCCGGTTCCTCCCCTCGGAGCAGGGTGGTCGCGTCGGCGACGCCAGTGCGCATCCAGCGCCTCGTGTCTTTCAAGAGGGGGCCGGACCAATCCCACGTTTCGCCTCCATCGGACGTCTGCACAAACATGCCACCCACCATTTCCCCATGGTGCAGGAAGCCCAGGATGGTCTTCACCGGCGTGTTGACCGAAAGGTCCATGTCCGCCGCGAAGATCGTCACGTCATCCCGGACCGGAGCTGAATCCTTCCGGGTGACCATCACATTGGGGCGTTTGACTTGCACCCAGGACTTGCCCAGGTCCGCGGAAACCGCAATGGGACCATCCAGCACCAGGCCCAAGCGATCCGGGTAGTACATCTTCAAGCTCAGCGAAGACTGGGCGACCCCCTTCATCCACGGCTCGCCATACTTGGTCCATGAGACGCCTTGATCGGTGCTCCGGTACATGCCCCTCTCGTTGTTCGTTACGAGCACCTCGCCGCTGGGTAGGACGAGCATCCCTTGGAAGCGCGTCATATAGACAGCCCCCAATCTCGGGTTTCCGCTGCTATCCTTTCCTTCCACTTTTCGTTGATCGAGGCCGTTAGCCTTGACGAACTCGGCCGTGATGTTCTGCCACTCGGTTGCGGGCGCGGCGCCCGCCGGCGGCTCCTCCGCCTGGAGACTCGTGAACAACAACAGGCTGGTGAAGCTGAGGGTGATGGCGTTGATCGCGTTCATGCTTTCCTTTCCTGCTTTCACTGGATGGTCTTCATGGTTCCGCTTGCGGATCGAGTGAGGCGTCCGAAATCTCAAGGCGCGCCTCGGGAGAATAGCAGGCGACACAGATGAGGAACACACGGCCCGGCACGCACGGCGGTCGCCGCGGCACATCACGTTGGTTCGCGGCCCCAGGGTTTTCCAACCTGATCTTGCGCGCCACGCTCCGCCTTTTACGGCGCAGCCATCACCCGCTGCAACCTGATAAGAAATAGTACCATATGCTCGGTAGGTAGCGCTTGCTCCCTCCGTTTTCCGTCTTCTATGTAGCATCCTCCTCTCTGTCCTTCAAGAGCTCGTCGAGTCTGGTGCCC
>VGWF01000037.1 GCA_016873715.1 Lentisphaerota bacterium
TTGTGGGGGCTGGGTTCTGGGTGCTGGGCGCTGGGTGCTGGGTGCTGGGTGCTGGGTGCTGGGCGCTGGGCGCTGGGTGCTGGGTGCTGGGTGCTGGGCGCTTGCTGTTGGGCGTTGGAAGTTCGGTGTTCGATGTTGGTTGTTCGATGCTCGAAGTTGGGCTTTGGATGTTGGTTGTTGGTTGTTGGATGTTGGTTGTTGAGTCCGGACGTCCCGCGCGGCGTTGTGTGGAACGGCCGACGGCGGTATCCTGTCCGCCTTTCGCGCCGGCCCAACCCTCCGGCGAAGGGAGCCCGATGAACCCGGTTTCGACATCCCGGCTGCTGGACATCTGCATCGCCGCCTCGCAGGCGGCGGGGCGGCACGCGGTGGACAACTTCGCGCGGCGCACCGAGACGCTGGAGGTCGGCGCGCACGATGTGAAGCTCGCGCTGGACGTCGAGTGCCAGGGCGTCGCCGGCGGGGTCGTCCGCCGCGAGTTCCCGGACCACGCCCTGCTCGGCGAGGAGCGCGGGCTGCGGGAGGACGGCGAGTACCGCTGGGTGATCGACCCGATCGACGGCACCGTCAACTTCTCCCACGGCGTCCCTTACTGGGGCAACTCGATCGCCGTCCAGCATCGCGGCCGCACCGTCGCGGGAGCCGTGTCGCTGCCGATGCTCGGCGAGATCTACGCGGCGACGATCGACGGTCCCGCGACGCTCAACGGCGCGCCGATCCGCGTGTCCGGCACGGCCGACCTCGCCCACAGCATCGTCTACACCGGCATGATCGAGACCGACGGCGACGACGGCGTCTCGATGCGCGTCACCACGCGGCTCGCGAAGGACGTCCAGAAGCTCCGCATCCTCGGCTCGGCGGCGGCGGAGTTGTGCTACGTCGCCTGCGGCCGCGGCGACGGCTACGTCGAGACGACGATCCACCTCTGGGACCTCGCCGCCGGCGCCCTGTTCGTCGAACGCGCCGGGGGCACCTGCGAGATGCTCGAGGACCTCGGCGATTTCACGATGCGCTACCTCGCCTCCAACGGCCGCATCCACGCCGCGTTCCGCCAGGCGACCCTCGACGCGATCCGCGCGTGAGGGGGCGGAGGGTGGAGGATTGAGGGTGGACGGCACCGTGGATGGTTCCCCGCCGATGGAGGGGCGAGCTACCGCGAGCCCGCACGCTGCGCCCCGTGACCCCCTCCACGGCCTCGCATAGCTCGGCCCTCCATCACCCCTGTTGGGTGTTGGGTTTAGGAGGTTGGTTGTTGGGCGGTGGATGTTGGATGTTGGGTGTTGGATGTTGGACGTTGGGTGCCGGCGTCCGCACTTCGGCGTTCGGTGTTGGATGTTCGGCGTTCGATGTTCGTTATCGATCCGCCTTCTCCAGCGCCTTCTTCATGGCATGCCAGCACATGGTGGCGCACTTGATGCGCATGGGGAAGTCGCGGACGCCGGAGAGCGCCTCGACGTCCTCCATGCCCTGCGAATCCCACTCGCGCTCGCCGCGCATCATGGCGACGAACGCGTCGGCGGTGCGGCGGAACTCGTCCGGCGTGCGGCCGACGGCGAACTCGCTCATCATCGACGCGGCGGCGGTGGAGATCGCGCAGCCGTGGCTCTCGTGGCGGACGCCGGCGATGCGGTCGTCCTTCACCTCCACCGCGAGGCGGATGTGGTCGCCGCAGGACGGGTTGACCTCCTCCGCCGCGACCTCGGCATCGGCGACCGCGCCCGCGTGGCGCGGACTGCGGTAGTGGTCGAGGATGACCTCCTGGTAGAGCGCGTCAAGGTCCATGGCCGAAGTAGGCGCGCGCCCGCACGACGGCGTCGGCGAGGCGGGCGACCTCCTCCTCGAGGTTGTAGAAGGCGAGGCTGGCGCGGTTGACGGCCGGCACGCCGAGGCGGCGCATCAGCGGCTGGCAGCAGAGGTGCCCGGCGCGGATCGCGATGCCGTCGCCGTCGAGGAACTGGGCGAGGTCGTGCGGGTGGACGCCGTCCACGGCGAACGACACCGCCCCGCCGCGCTCCGGCGCGTCGCCGTACACGCGGACTCCCGGCAGCGCCCGCAGCGCGGCGACGGCGTGGCGGGTGAGGTCGCGCTCGTAGGCGGCCAGCGTGTCGCGGCCGAGACGGTTGAGGTAGTCGAAGGCAGCGCCGAGGCCGATCGCGGACGAGACGTTCGGCGTGCCCGCCTCGAACTTGTGGGGGATCTCGGCCCACGTGGATTCCTCGAGGCCGACGCGGTCGATCATCTCGCCGCCGCCGAGGAAGGGGTCCATCGTCTCCAGCAGGTCCGCGCGCGCGTAGAGCACGCCGATGCCCGTCGGCCCGCACATCTTGTGGCCGGAGAACGCGAGGAAATCGCAGCCGAGGTCGCGGACCGAGACCGGCATGTGCGCGACGCTCTGGGCGCCGTCGACGAGGACCAGCGCGCCGGCCTTGTGCGCGGCGGCGGCGAGGTCGCGGACGGGGTTGACGGTGCCGAGCACGTTGGACATCTGCGTGACGGCGGCCAGCCTCACGCCGCCGGCGGCTAGGTGCGCGGCGAAGGCGTCGAGGTCGAGCGTGCCGTCCGGCAGCACCGGGACGAACCGCAGCGAAGCCCCCGCCGCCTTCGCGGCGAGCTGCCACGGGATGAGGTTGCTGTGGTGCTCCATCTCCGTCAGCAGGATCGCATCGCCCGGCTTCAGGAACTTGCGGGCCCAGGCGTGGGCGACGAGGTTGACGCCCTCGGTGGTGCCGCGGGTGAAGACGATCTCGCGCGGCGAGCCGGCGCCGATCCAGGCGGCGGCGGACTTGCGCACCTCCTCGTAGCGGCGCGTCGCCTCCTCGGCCAGGAAGTGAAAGGCGCGGTGGACGTTGGCGTTGCAGGTGCCGTAGTACTGGCAGACCGCCTGGATGACCTCCGAGGGCTTCTGGGTCGTCGCGGCGTTGTCGAGGTAGGTCAGCGGCCTGCCGCGGACGGTCTGCTGCAGCACGGGGAAGTCGCGCCGGACGGCCCGCGGGTCGAACGACGAGCGGCGCGCGGCAGACGGGCAGACGGGGCAGCAGGCGTCCATGGCAGGGCCACGATACCGCGGCCGGCCTGGAATTTCCACCGGCGGCCGGATCGGGCGGTCGCGGAGCCTACGCCAGGGACTTCTTGATCTCGTCGATGCGGGCCTTCAGCGACTCGGCCTGCATCACGACGAGGCGGTCGAGATCCGAGGTCAGCGTCGGCGGCACCGCGGGGCGCGCGGCGGAGGCCAGTTTCGCCTTCAGGTCCTCGACCTGGTGCTGGAGGTCGGCCTTCTCGACGGCGTGCTGCCCGGCGATCGACCGCAGCGCGTTCTCGGCCTTCTCCGCGCGCAGCATGGCCTCGGACAGCGCCTTCTCCGCGGCGGCGAGCCGGGCGTCGCGTTCGCCCGCAGCCCTCTTCAGGTCCTCGGGCGAATCCGCCGGCCCGGCCACGGAGGGCGGAGGGACGTTGGCCTCCTCGCGGGCCGCCGGAGCGGGCGATGCGGCCTCGACGGGGAGCACAATGGTCTTCGGTTCGGCTGCGGGCGGAGGCGGCGGCGCGGAGGGCATGGCGGTCCTCGGTGCGGGAGCGGCGGAGGACGCCTCGGACACCATGGAGATCGCACCGCACTCCTTGCACCGGATCTTCTTTCCGGCCAGTGCCGACTTGAGAGTCATCGGCCGCTTGCAGCCGGTGCACTCCATGGAGATCGTCCCGGCCCCGGCATCGGCGGCCGGCGCGGGCGCGGACGCGGGCGCCAACGCGGGCACCGACGCGGGCGGCGTGGAGACCGGCTTGAGCGGGGCGAGGGGCTTGAGCGGCGTCTTGGGCGACGGCGACGGGGCCGGCGGCTGCGACGGCGGCGACGAGGCCGCCCCCTGGAGCGGGATCATCGCCCCGCACTTGAGGCACTTGAATTCCTTGAGGCTCTTCGCGAACCCCTCGCGGAGTTTCAGCGACGTTCCGCACGACTGGCACTTGATGGTCACGACCATGGCGCATCCTCCGCCGCCGCAGGCGGCGTCTGTGGAAGTCCGCACCTATACCGCGGCCGGATGCGCGGGACAAGCCCCAATCCGCCCCTTGACCGCCACCGGGCGCATCTCCGGTTCACTGCCCTGATCCTGCGGGCGCCTTCGTCATCGCCGCAGAGGACCGGAGATATGCCCCTCCGGCCATCACCCCGCGCACGATCGGCGGTGGCCCCGCAGGGTAGTCATCACGCTCCGCGTGATGACAAGCCGGATTGCGGAGATGTCCTCACGCGGAGCGTGAGGACTACGTTGGCGCCCGCCCCCGGCCGTCACCGTGCCCAGGACCGGAGATGCGCCCACCGCCACCTGCGGCTTGCGGAGGGCCCCGGGCGGGTATAGCATCGTCTCGTGATGACCTCGCGACGCGGGATTCTTGCATGGATCGTCGCCCTGGTGGCGGCCGGCGGCCGGCCGGGCGGGGCCGCCGACGATTCGGCCTCGATGATCCGGAGCATCGCCTACGACGCGGCGACGCAGACGCTCACGGTCGTGATGGCGAAGGACGGCCGGACCTACCGGCATCTCCGCGTCCCGGAGAAGGTCTACCGCGACTTCATGGCGGCCAAGTCGAAGGGCACCTTCTACCTTCTCCACATCAAGGGCCGCTACGAGTTCAGCGCGCAGTAATCCACGGCCGAAGCGGGCTTGAAACGCCGCCGCGCTTCCGGCAAGATGGATTCCTATGCATTCGACGCACGAATCCGCCGGCGCTGGCTGTCGCGGATGCTGCGGCGGTTGCGCCGGCGGCGCGCCGGAAGCGCCGCCCCCCCCGGGGAGCCCGACGGGCTGGGGCATGGTCGGATGGTCGGCCGGGGTCTTCCTCGTTCCCATCCTGACCGCGGCGGCCGGCGCCGCGCTGGGCGGGGCGGACCGCTCGATGCAGGCCGTCGGGGGCGTCTCCGGGTTGCTGGCGGGTGCGGGTTTCATGGCGGTCGTCTTCCGGCTGGTTCGCCGGGGCGACCGCGCGCAGGGGGTGTCTCGATGAGTGCAACGGCATCGGAGTCCACGGGCACGGGCCGGTTCGCGCGGGGGGTTCATCCGGCGGACCGGAAGGCGCTCGCGCGCCACCTGCCGATCGAGGTTCTCCCCACGCCCCCCGTCGTCACCGTGCCCGTCCTCCAGCACACCGGCGCGCCGTGCAAGCCCGTCGTCGCGATGAAGCAGGAGGTGCCCGCCGGCGCCGTGCTGGCCGACACCGACGCCTTCGTCTCCGCCCCCGTCCACACGCCGGTCGCCGGCGCCGTGCAGAAGGAAACGGTCGCGACGCTGCCCAACGGCCGGCACGTCAAGGTCATCCCGGTCAAGACGGGCCCCGAGCAGCTCTCCGCCGAGGCCCTGTGGGCCGACCTCTACGGCGGCGAGTGGCCGCTGGAGGGCATCGGGGCGCTGGATCCCGCCGAGATCGTGAAGGCCATCCGCGCCGCCGGCATCGTCGGCCAGGGCGGCGCCGCGTTCCCGACCCACGTGAAGCTGGCGCGCAACCCGAAGAAGCCGGTCGACACGATCCTCGTCAACGGCTGCGAGTGCGAACCCTACCTGACGGCCGATTACCGGCTGATGATCGAGGCCCCGGAGCCGATCGTCGCGGGCACCCTGATCGCGGCCCGCGCGGCGGGCGCCGCCGGCGCCGTGATCGCCGTCGAGGACAACAAGCCCGAGGCGATCGAGGCGCTGCGCAAGGCGGCGACGGGCACCCCGGTGAAGGTCGCCGCGATGTCGACGCAGTACCCGATGGGCGGCGAGAAGCAGACGGTGCGCGCGTCGCTCGGCCGGACGATCCCGACCGGCGGACTGCCGCTCGACGTCGGCGTCGTCGTCATCAACGTCGCCACCGCGGCGGCCATCGCGCGCGCGGTGCAGCGCGGCAAGCCCCTCACCCATCGCGTCGTCAGCGTGACCGGCGCGGGGATCGCCAATCCCAAGAACCTCCTTGCGCCCGTCGGCGCCTCCTACGCGGACCTCATCGCCCACTGCGGCGGCCTGAAGCCCGACGCGGCGCGCGTGATCGCCGGCGGCCCGATGATGGGCTTCTCCCTCGGCGCGTTCCAGACGCCGGTCACGAAGGGCACGAGCGGCATCGTCGTGCTGACGGCAGAGGACGTGAAGCGGTCCGCGGAGACCTCCTGCGTCCGCTGCGGCCGCTGCGTCGACGTCTGCCCCCTGAACCTCGTCCCCTCGCGCCTCGCGCTCGCCTCGCGCCACAAGGACTGGACCCTCGCGAAGCGCTACCACCTTGCCGCCTGCATGGAATGCGGCTGCTGCGCCTACGTCTGCCCCGCCGCGATCCCGCTGGTGCAGCTGATGCGGATGGGGAAGGCGCAGATGCAGAAGGAAATGACGAAATCCTGATTCCGAAGCACGAAACAAGCACAAAGCCCCGATTCTGAAGCACAAGACAGGCACGCGAACCGAAGCACGAAACGGACGACCCCGGGAACCCGGCGATTTCGAATGAAGGCGGACGGAGCTCCGAAATACGACTTGGAGGAACGCACGGAGGTGTTCGCCTCGGACGTGCGCCGGCGGGTCCGCGGCCTGGCCATGACGGTGGCCCATCTGGAGGATGCGAAGCAACTCGTCCGGGCGTCCGGCTCCGTGGCGGCGAACTACATCGAAGCCAACGACGCCCTGAGCAAGAAGGACTTCGTGATGCACATCAAGATATGCCGGAAGGAATCGAAGGAGTCGCGGCTGTGGCTTCGGCTGCTCGATCTCGACGGCCCGATCTCGGACGAACGCGGCCGGCTGGCCCAGGAAGCCACGGAACTGACCAACATCTTCGGCGCAATTCTGAGGAAGTCCGAATGATGCCTTTCCTCTCCACGACGCCGGCCTGCGGGACGCCCGTTTGGGGTTTTCCCCTTGGTGTTTCGGATTTGTTTCGTGCTTCGGAATTAGGATCTCGGATTTGAACCCCTTATGAATGCCTCCCCAGCCTCCTCCACACCACCCGCGCCCGTTCTCACCGTCGCCCCGGGTCCGCACATCTTCAGCGGTTCGCTGACGACGCGGCGGATGATGGTCGACGTCCTGCTCGGCCTGCTGCCGCTGGTCGCGGTCGCCGTCTGGCAGTTCCGCCTCCTCGCGCTGATGCAGATCGGCATCGGCGTCGCGGCGGCCCTCGCCGCGGAATGGCTGTTCCAGCGCATGCGCGGGCGCGCGGCGACGCTGTCCGACGGCTCCGCCGCCGTGACGGGCCTGATCCTCGCCCTGTCGCTGCCGGCGACGGCGCCGTGGTACGTCGCCGCGGTCGGTTCGTTCGCCGCGATCGGCCTGGCGAAGGTCGTCTTCGGCGGCGTCGGCCAGAACCTGTTCAACCCCGCGATGGTCGGCCGCGCGTTCGCGATGATCGCCTTCCCGGCGGCGATGGGCGCCTCGGCCTATGTCGTCGCGACGTCCCCCGTCGACGCGCTCACGCACGCGACGCCGCTGACGGCCCTCAAGATGGCAAACGAGGTCACGGCCCTCGGGCCGCTGTTCCTGGGCACGACGAACGGCTCGATCGGCGAGACCAGCGCGCTGGCCGCGATCCTCGGCGGCCTCTACCTCTGCCTCCGCCGCACCGCCTCGTGGGAGATCCCGGCGGGCGCCATCCTGTCGGTCGTCGTCGCGGCCGGCCTGCCGGCCCTGTTCCGCGACGGGTCGGGCTGGTCGGTCGCCCATGACCTCTCGGCCGGCGCGTTCCTGTTCGGCGCCTTCTTCATCGCGACCGACCCGGTCTCCAGCCCCCTCACCCCGAAGGGCAAGTGGATCTTCGGCGCGGTCTTCGGGCTGCTGGTCCTCCTGATCCGCCGCCTCAGCGGCTACCCCGAGGGCGTCATGTTCGCGATCCTCATCGTCAACGCCCTCGTCCCGCTGATCAACCGCGTCTCCATCCCCGTCCCGGTCGGAGGACCCGTACCGGAGAGGAAATGACGAAGCACAAAGCACGAAGCACGAAACAAGCACGAAGCACAAATGCCTGAGAATCCCAAACAGCCCCCGGCCACTGTCCCGTTTCTCCTATTGGGATTTCCGTGCTTGGGATTCGTTTCGTGCTTCGGAATTAGGATTTCGTGCTTCCCCCCCCTTGGAGTGAGTCCATGAAGAAGCAAAACTACATTGCGGATGCCTGGCTCGTGATCCTGCTCTCGCTGCTCTTCGGCGGCGGGCTGGCCGGGGTCCAGGCATCGCTGAAGCCGCGGATCGATGCGAACAAGCTGGGCGACACGCTCTCCCAGATCCCGGCCCTCGTCCCCGGATCGACGCGCGGCGAGAAGGCCGATGCGGGCGAGGCGGTGGTCTACAAGGCTCTCGACGCCGCAGGCGCGACGACCGGCTGGGTCATCCCGGCCAGCGGCCAGGGCTTCGCCGACCGCCTCGAACTGCTGATCGGCCTCGACGCCACCGGTGGGCGCATCACCGGCCTGTACGTGCTCGACCAGAAGGAGACGCCCGGCCTCGGCGACAACATCACCGCGAAGGCCTGGCGCGACCAGTACGCCGGCAAGGCGACGGACAAGCCCATCGTGGTCCGCAAGACCAAGCCCGAGGCCCCGAACGAGATCCAGGCCATCACCGGCGCGACGATCTCGTCCGACAGCGTCACCGCGATCGCCAACGCGGCCGTCGCGAAGTTCCGCACGGACCTCGCCGGCGGCGGCATCCACTAGGAGAGGCGCATGAGCAACGACGGCCCCACCCCCCTTGAACGGTTCGTCCAGGGCATCATCCCGGAGAACCCCGTGCTGCGGCAGGTGCTCGGCATCTGCCCCACCCTCGCCGTGACCAACACGATGGAGGGCGCCATGACGATGACCGGCGCCGTCCTGTTCGTCCTCGCGTGCGCCAACGTGCTGATCAGCCTGATCCGCGGAATGCTGAAGCCGCACCTGCGGATCCTGGTCTTCACGCTGACGATCGCCGCGTTCGTGACCGTCGCCGACCGGCTGCTGGCCGCCTTTATGTACGACATGAGCAAGCAGCTGGGTCCCTACATCCCACTGATCATCGTCAACTGCATCATCATCGCCCGGTGCGAGATCTGCGCGGCCAAGCAGGGCGTCTGGACCGCCTTCAGCGACGCCGTCGGCCAGTCGCTGGGCTTCGGCCTCGCGCTCGGCTGCATCGCGACGGTCCGCGAGGTGCTCGGGTTCGGCACGTGGTTCGGGAAGTGGCTCGGCTGGCATGTGATTCCGGCCTCGATCCCGACGGACGTGTGGTCGCCCTGGGTGATCATGGTCCTGCCGCCGGGCGCGTTCCTGACGCTCGGATTGCTGCTCGGAGCCACGAACTGGATGACCGCCCGGACGAAGAAAGCCTGAGGGATCCGACATGGACTACCTTGCCACCATCCTCCTGCTCGCGATCTCGACCGCGCTCATCAACAACATGGTGTTCCACTTCTTCGTGGGGAACTGCCCGTTCATCGGCGTTTCCCGCAAGCTGGACACCGCCTTCGGCATGGGCGCCGCCGTGACGTTCGTCACGACCATCGCCGCGCTGCTGAGCTGGCTGATCACCTGGGCCGTCCTGGCGCCGGGCGCCCCGCTGACGACCTGGGTGTGGCACCTGATCCGGCCGGATGCCAAGGGCGTCGTCGACCTCAGCATCCTGAACTACGTCGTCTACATCTTCGTCATCGCATGGGCGGTGCAGCTGGTGGAGATGTACGTCCGCAAGTTCTTCCCGGCCCTCTACAAGGCCTTCGGCGTGTTCCTGCCGCTGATCACGACGAACTGCGTCATCCTGTTCGTATGCCTCGAGATCATGAAGCACGTGCCCTCCGCCGGCGACGTGCCGGATCCGTGGGGGCTGGACAAGGCCCTGATCTACGCCTTCTGCGCGGGCCTCGGCTTCCTGATCGCGATCGTGATCATGGCCGGCATGCGCGAGGAGATCGAGCACTGCGACGTCCCGAAGCCGCTCCAGGGCCCCGGCATCACGCTGATCATGGCCGGCATCCTGTCGCTCGCGTTCCTCGGCTTCACCGGGATGGACTCGAACCTCGCCAAGATCCTCAAGCCGGCCCCGACCCCTGCTCCGGAGATCAAGGCCGCCCCGCCGCCGGCCTCCTAGGCCGCCGGCAACCGGCCCCGGCCCGCGCGGCGAGGACGCCATGGACCTGGCCCTCCTCTTCCCCGCCTTCGTCCGGACCTCGCTCGTGGAGGTCGGACGCGCCCCCCCGCCCCTGCCGGAGGAGGCCTCGCTCGTGGCGGGCGCCGTCGAGCGACGGCATCGCACGTTCTCCGCGGGCCGCGAGGCGGCGCGGCGCGCCCTGCGCGCGGCCGGCGGCCCGGCGGCCGCCATCCTCCGCTCGCATGACGGCGCCCCGCTCTGGCCGCCGGGCTTCTCGGGATCCATCGCGCATACCGACCGGCTCGCCGCCGCCGCCGTCGCGCGCGCGTCGGACGCCGCCGCCATCGGCCTGGACATCGAGATCCTCGCCAAGGTCCGCGCCGATCTCGCCCCGTTGATCCTCACCGAGGCCGAGTCCGCCGCGTGGACGGCGCGTCCCGCCGGTTGCCGCGCCGTCGAGCTGGCGCTCGTCTTCAGCGCCAAGGAGGCCGCGATCAAGTGCCTCTCCTGCGCGGAGCGCCCGCCGCGGGGGCTGCGCGAACTCACGGTCGGACTGGATGCCGCGGGCGGCACCTTCCGCGTCGGGTCCGTGCGCGGCGGGCCCGTCCTCGACGGACGCCACCTCGTCGACCCCGTCTCCGGCCACGTCGCGGCGGGCATCGTCAGGGTTGCGCCGGCCCGCTGACCGTCCTACATTGCCGCCGGACGGCGCGCCGCGCCATGGACAACCGTCGAACGGAAGGGAACCGCCGTGAACGTGACGATCGGAGACCGGGAGTTCTTCCCCCGCATCGGGAAGATCGCGTACGAGGGGCCGAAGACGAGGAATCCGCTCGCGTTCCGGTGGTACGACGAGGACCGCGTCGTCGCCGGCAAGACCCTGAAGGACCATCTCCGCTTCGCCGTCGCCTACTGGCACTCGTTCTGCGGCACCGGCGGCGACCCGTTCGGCCCGGGCACGAAGGCCCTGCCGTGGCTCAAGGCGTCCGACCCGCTCCAGCAGGCCCGGGACAAGATGGACGCCTGCTTCGAGTTCGCGACCAAGGCCGGCATCCCGTTCTACTGCTTCCACGACTTCGACGTCGTCGCCGAGGGCGCCTCGATCGCCGAGAGCGAGCGGCGCCTCGATGCGATGGTCGCCTACGCGAAGGCCAAGCAGCGCGCCTCGGGCGTGAAGCTCCTGTGGGGCACCGCCAACCTCTTCAGCCACCCGCGCTACATGAACGGCGCGGCGACGAACCCCGACTTCGCCGTCGTCGCCCGCGCCGGCGCGCAGGTGAAGAAGGCCCTCGACGTCACGATCGCCCTCGGAGGACGAAACTACGTCTTCTGGGGCGGCCGCGAGGGCTACAACAGCCTGCTCAACACCTGCACGAAGCGCGAGCTCGACCACATGGCCCGCTTCCTCGCCATGGCGCGCGACTACGCCCGCAAGCAGGGCTGGAAGGGCACGCTGCTGATCGAGCCGAAGCCGATGGAGCCCTCCAAGCACCAGTACGACTTCGACGCCGCCACGGTGATCGGCTTCCTGCGTCACCACGGCCTCGACAAGGACTTCAAGCTCAACGTCGAGGTCAACCACGCGACGCTCGCCGGCCACTCGTTCCAGCATGACCTGCAGATGGCGGCCGACGCCGGCCTCCTCGGCAGCATCGACGCCAACCGCGGCGACTACCAGAGCGGTTGGGACACCGACCAGTTCCCCGTCAACCTCATGGAACTCGTCGAGGCCATGCTGGTCATCCTCCCGGCCGGCGGCTTCACGACCGGCGGCATCAATTTCGATGCCAAGACGCGGCGCAACTCGACCGACCTCGCCGACCTCTTCCTCGCGCACGTCACGGGCATGGACGCCTTCGCCCGCGCCCTGATCGTCGCGGACCAGATCCTGCGCACCTCGCCCTACCTCAAGCTCCGCGCGAAGCGCTACGCCTCGTTTGATACCGGGGACGGCGCGAAGTTCGAGAAGGGCAGGCTCACGCTCAAGGACCTGCACGCCATCGCGTCGAAGGGCGGCGAGCCGCGGCAGACCAGCGGACAGCAGGAGCTCTACGAGCAGATCCTCGCCCGCTTCACCTGACCCGGGCACCACGGAGACGCGGGGACGCACAGAGGTGCGGACGGCCGCCGGCGGGGCGGAACCTCGCGAGGCCCCGGCGCCCTCATCGTGCTTCGGCTCCCCTTTGCGCCCTCTGCGCCTCCGTGGGAGGTCCGCGTCCGGACGGGAGTGACTCAGCGCGGGGCGCGGACGCTGCGCGGGTGGACGCCGTGCGGGCTGCGCCGGCACCCGCTGCGAAGCGCCAGCCGCCCCACCAGGCGGAAGGCCTCGAGGACGATCGAGCGGTTCATCTTGGAGATCCCGGACCTGCGGTCCTCGAAAACGATCGGGGTCTCGATCACGTGGAAGCCGCGGATCCACGCGCGGTGCAGCGTCTCGATCTGGAACGAGTAGCCGTTGGAGGTGATCGTCGGAAGGTCGATCTCCTCGAGCACCGCGCGACGGTAGCACTTGAATCCGCCGGTCGGATCGTGAAACGGCATGCCGCTCACCGTCCGCACGTAGGCGGCGGCGCTCACGCTCAGCATCAGGCGCGACAGCGGCCAGTTCGTGATGCGGATGCCCTCGACGAACCGCGACCCGAGTACGAGGTCCGTCGTGTCCGCGAGCGCACGCAGCCTCGGCAACTCTGCCGGATCGTGCGAGAAGTCGGCGTCCATCTCGAAGACGTAGTCGAATCCGTTCTCGATCGCCCACTGGAAGCCGGCCACGTAGGCGCGCCCGAGCCCCTGCTTGCCCTCGCGGTGCAGCACGTGAACGCACGGGTTCTCCGTCGCCATGCGGTCGAGGATCGCGCCGGTGCCGTCGGGGGAGTTGTCGTCCACGAAGAGATGATGCGCGCCGGGAAGGGAGGCGAGCGCCGCGGCGCAGATGGCCTCGACGTTTTCCTTCTCGTTGTACGTCGGCGTGATGACCAGCGATTCCGGCATGCCCCGAGTATACGGACAGATCGCCCGGGGGCAAGCGGAGGAAACCCCACCCCGCCTTCCCCCCACGCCTCCCCGGCCGGGTCTCCCGCATCGTTCCCGGGGATCGGGTGTATCATTACCGGATGCGACCGCATCGGATAATGTTACACTTCAGGCGGGATCTCGCGGCACCGAATCAGCCCGAAACCGCAAGGCGCAGCCGGTGCCAGGCGCACTCGAGCGGGAAGAACTGCGAGTAGACGAGCTGCTCGATCGGCAGGTGGGCCAGCACGCGTTCCACCGCCGGCGCGCGGGCGCGCAGCGTCGCGGCATCGGGCGCAAGCGTGACGATCCACGCGGCGGCCGCCGGCTCGCGCACGAACCGGTGCTCCACCCCCCGGCGCGGGGACAACCGGTTGAGAAGCGTCGACTGCGCAGCGGCGACCTCCGTCGCCTTCGCGATCGTCGGCTGCGGTTCCCACAGGTCGTTCAGCTTCCGCCAGTCGGCCTCGAACGGCGGCAGCGCGGCCGGGTCGAGCTCCTGCGCGAGGGGCAGACTCTCCATCGCCACCCCGGCGCTCCGTTCCAGCCCCCGCGCGTAGGCCGAGCGGACATCCGCATCGGTCTCCATCTCCCACAGCGCCCGCTGCACCGCGACGCAGTTGGAGGCGGTCCACGAATGGCGCCGGCCCGGGCTGCCGTGGTCGTAGACCAGCCCGCGCCCGCACAACTCGAGCCGGCTGAGATTCTCCGGACCGCCGCGCTCGTGGAGTGCCGTCCGGTACGCGGCATCCCACGATGCGTCCCCGGTGACCGCGTGCATCATCCTCGCGACGAAGAGCAGTCGCGGCGCCTGGTAGTAGAGAAACCCCGCGAATCCGCCGCGCACGCCGAACGGGGGCTCCGCGGGCATCTGCCAGCCGCGACGGCGGATCTCGTCCGCCGTCTCGACCAGCTTCGCAACGATGGCCGCGCGCTCGTCCGCGGAGGCAAGGCCGGTCTCGAGATAGCGCCAGAGGCCGAGGAACCACGGGAGCGTCTGGTCGTCGGACCCCATCGCGTAGTGCGCGCGGCCGTCGGTCGCGAAGCCGCGCGCGATGAAGCCCCTCACGTCGCTGACCGAGGCCAGCCGCATCAGCCCCGCCGCGAGCCGGCGGACCTTCGCCGCGTCCGCCTCCGCCTTCGACGCGCGCCAGCGGTGCACCGCGGCCTCCAGGTAGAGTCCGTTGAAGAAACCGCCGTTCTCGATCGGGCTCCACCAGCCGAGCGCGTTGGGCTTGCCGAGGCGGCACTCCCCGGGGGTCGGGATGGACACCGTGCCGTCCGGCGCCGTGAAGTCGATCAGCACGCCGTGCGGATCGATGAAGCGGCGCCAGATCTCCGCGTGCAGGGCCTCCGCCCGCGCAGCCGGGTCGGCGGCGGCCCGGCTCCGGCCGGCGGCGACGAAGGCCGAGGCCGCCGCCAGGAATCGGCGGCGCGTGACCGTCACGGCGCCGACGCCCTGCGGATCATGTCCTCGATCAGGGCCGGCTTGCCGTCGAGGCGCTTGCTCTCGTCGGAGGCCTCCATGAACGCGAGGATCTCGACGGTTTCCCGCTCGGGAAACGGCACGACGCCGGTCTGGAAGAACTTGATCACGTCGACCAGCAGCGGCGCGTAGCCGTCGTAGGTGCCGGCCGGGGCCTCGCCCTTCTCGCCGCGAACCTTGCCGCCGTAGCCCTTGTTGCCCGGCGCCTGGCGGAAGATCCCGGTGCGCCCGTCCTTCCACGTGCCCGTGACCTCGATGCCGCCGTCGGCCGCCGTGCCGCGTTTCACCGAGACGCAGCCCGGTCCCATGACCGCGAAGAGCGACTCGACGCCGTGGATCCCGTACCAGAACAGCTCCGGATGCGTCGGCTCGACGTTGACCGGGCTGAACGTCTCGGCGCCGAGCACCCGGCCGACCGCCCCGTTCCGGGCGGCCTGGGTCTCCTTGCCGAACCGGAGCGACGAGGCGCTGAACACCGGCACCTTCTTCTCCCGCGCGAGACGGAAGATCTCGATCGCATCCTTCAGCGACGCCGCCATCGGCTTGTCGATGAACAGCGGCTTGCCCGCCGCGATCACCGGGCGCGCCTGCGCGAGGTGCGGACGGCCGTCGACGCTCTCGAGCATGACGCAGTCGACCTGCTTGCAGAGCTCCTCGATCGAGTCGACGAGCTTCACGCCGTACTTCGTCGTCAGTTCCTCCGTGAACTTGTCCACGCGATCGCGGCTGGAGGCGATGTCCGCGCTGCCGCCCTTGAACGCCGCGACGACTCGCGCGCCGGGAACGTGGTTCTTGTCCGCCGGATCGTTGAGGACCTTGGAGAACGCCGACACGTGCGACGTGTCGAGCCCGATCATCCCGATACGGAGGTCGGCGGCGAGGCAGGCGGCGGCGGGGATCAGGACGGCCAGCGGAAGGACGCAGTTCCGTGTTTTCATGGTGTGCCCTCGCGCCTATAGTGGCACGCATGAAACCATTCATCAATCGCCGGACGTTCCTCCAGCATTCCGCCGCCGCCGGCGCCGGACTGGCCGTCGCGCGGACCGGGTCGCTGGCCCGCGCCGCGTCGCCCTCGTCGAAGATCGTCGCGGCCATCGTCGGGGTGAACGCGCGCGGCCTCGCGCACGTGAACGGCCTTCTCGCCCAGCCGAACGTGGAGATCGCCGCGGTTTGCGACGTCGACAGCCGCGCGCTGCAGAAGGCCGTCGGCATCGTCGAGAAGAAGCAGGGCAAGGCGCCCCGCGGGGAGAAGGACATCCGGACGCTGCTCGAGGACAAGTCGATCGACGTCGTGACGCTGGCGATGCCCAACCACTGGCACGCGATCGCGGCGATCATGGCCTGCCAGGCCGGCAAGCACGTCTACGTCGAGAAGCCCGGCAGCCACGACCAGTTCGAGTCGGAGTCGCTCGTCGCCGCCGCGCGCAAGCACAAGCGCGTCGTGCAGATGGGCAACCAGCGCCGCAGCATGCCGACGTTCATCGAGGCGATGGCCGCGCTGCACCGCGGCGCGATCGGCCGGATCATGACCGCGCGCTGCTGGTACACGCGCTTCCGCCCGACGATCGGCATCGGCAAGGCGGCCCCGGTCCCCGAGTGGCTCGACTACACGCTCTGGCAGGGCGCCGCGCCGGACCGGCCCTTCAAGGACAACCTGATTCACTACAACTGGCACTGGTTCTGGCACTGGGGCAACGGCGAGCTCGGCAACAACGCCGTGCACTCGCTCGACCTCGCGCGCTGGGGCCTGCAGGTCAACTGCCCGAAGCGCGTCACGTGGGGCGGCGGGCGCTACCTCTGCCAGGACGACCAGGAGACGCCGGACACCGGCCTCGCGGCCTTCGACTTCGGCGACAAGCTCATCACGTGGGAGCAGAGCAGCAGCCACGCGCGCGCCGCGGAGAAGATCGGCTTCCAGGTGAACTTCTACGGCGAGGGCGGCACGATGATCCTCGTCGACTCCGGCCACCGCATCATCGACGCGAAGGGCAAGGAGATCGTCGGCCTCAAGACCAAGGAGGAGGTCAACGTCGGCGCGGGCTCGGGCAGCGACTCGGTCGAGCACTTCGCCAACTTCGTCGACTGCGTGCGCAGCGGCGGGAAGCCGAACGCGGACATCGAGGACGGCCAGCGCAGCACGATGTACTGCCACTACGCGAACCTGGCGGTCCGCACCGGCCGCACGATCAACGTCGACCCGGCCACCGGCAAGGTCGTCGGCGACCCCGAGGCCCTCGCGCTGACCAAGCGCGAGTACCGCAAGGGATGGGAACCGGTTGTTTAGCGCCCGCTTTCGCGGGCGCGAACATCGAACGCCGAACATCCAACACCGGACATCGAACGGCGGAGAGCGAAGGGGCGCCTCAAGGCCCCTCACCTCTCCGCCTTTCGTCTCCTTGCGATCTTCGCGCCCTTGTGCCGACCGTCCGGCGGCCGCGCCCGACGCTCCGCGCGGTACCGCCGGGAACGCATGAAGCCTTACGACGCCGTGCGGGCGGACGGTTGCGGCGAGGCGGCCGTCGCGCGGGACCGCGGAAGCCCCGGCCGGCGCGGACATCACGGCCGCCAGCCATTACGCGCTTCTCACGTCCGCACCCTACCCCTCAGATCTTCCAACCCTTGGAAACCGACGACGGGTCAGGTTCCAACCCTTGGACGCTCCCCGGCCGCAGCCCGGACGAAGGCCGTGACGAGCGGATGCGGCGCGTCCGGCCGCGACCGCGCCTGCGGCACGAACAGCGTGCCGATGAAGAACGGATGCCCGGGCAGTTCGATCACGCGCACCTCGCCCTCGGCATCCGCGCCGGTGATGCGCAGCGGGCCGGCGGCCAACCGTCCGACGCAGTCCGGGTTCACGCCGAAGTTGCAGTAGTACCGCTCGTGGACCGCGGTCGCGCCGTAGATGCGCGCGACCCGGGAGCCGGGGACCAGGCGCAGATCCATCGCGCGTCCCGCGAGCGAGCAGGCCAGGCGCGAAATGAAGAGGTTCGATGCGTACGGATCGTACTCGGCGTGGCGGGCATCGGGGAACCCCAGCACGTTCCGCGCGTATTCGAGGATCATGTGCTGGAAGCCGCCGCAGGTGCCGAGGCACGGCACGCCGCGCTCGCGGGCGAACCGGATCGCCCGCAGCGTGCGATCCAGGTCCCGGTACGGGCTTCCCGGCGCAATCCAGAGGGCGGAGGATCCCGCCAACGCCGCATCATCCACCTCCGCTGTCGACATCCACCTCGCCTCGACCGCCACGTCCAGCGCCGCGCTCGCGTGCCCGATGGCCGCATCGGTCAGTGCGTGCGGTGCGAAGGCTGCGTCGTATTCGCCAAGGATGACGAGGCGTGTCGTCACGGAGTCCCGTCTCCGCGGGGGGCCATCAGGCGGGCGGTGTGGGCCGGCGTCCTGCCCGCGCCGGGCCAGGGACCGGGCGGGGAGGCGGGCATCTCCTTGGGATGCGTTTCGCTCCGGACGAGCCGGAAGCCGCGGGCGAGGTAGTTCCGGAGCGCGGCGGGGTGGTCGAACGAGCAGGTGTGCAGCCACACGCGCGGCGGGGTGCGGGCCCAGGCGCGGCGGACGGCATCGGTCAGCAGCGCGCCGCCGAGGCCCTGCCCCGCGAATTGCGGGAGCACTCCGAAGAAGGCCAGTTCCGTGTCGGCGCCGGGCGGACCGTCGAGTTCGAAGTAGGCGGCGGGCGTGCCGGACACGGACGCGATCCACGTCTCGTGGCCGGGGCGCAGCACCCACTCCAGCCAGTCCGCGTAGGCCTGCCCGAGCCGGTCGACCCACAGCCAGTCGCCGCCGACCGCCGTGTAGAAGAACCGGCTCACCTCGGGACACGGGATCTCCGTGCGGCGCAGGTCGTAGGCGACGCGCGCCGGACGGGAGGGGCGCAGGTCGCCGGGGCTCCGCATCTCCAGGTAGTGGATCGTCTCCTCGCGCCGCATGGCCACGCTCACGGCATCTCGGTCTTGTGGCGCAGGGTTTCCTCGTGGATGAGCGCGTAGAGCTCCTCCATGAACTCGCCGTCGAGCCCCTTCTCCACGCCCTCGCGGGTCCGGCTCTCGAGCGTCGCCTGCCAGCGGTCGGGCTGGAACGCGGCGACGTTGTTGCTCTTCTGCACCCCGGCGATCCGCCTGGCGATCGACATGCGGGACGCGAGCAGGCCGATGATGCCGTGGTCGACCTCGTCCATCTCGAGGCGCAGGGCGCTGATGCGGGCGCGGTACTCGTCGCTCGAGCTCGTCGGGCTGCGCCGCACGAGCCGGCCGAGCAGCGCGCCGAGGTCCGCGGGGGTGAGCTGCTGCTGCGCGTCGCTCAGCGCCGCCGGCGGGTCGCGGTGCGCCTCGATCATCAGCCCGTCGAAGAGCAGGTCGAGCGCGTTCTGCGCGACGGCCTCGATGAGGCCGACCGTCCCGCTGATATGGCTCGGGTCGCACAGCAGCGGCAGGCCCGGCGCGAGGCGCCGCAGGTCGAGCGGGATGCGCCAGATCGGGTCGTTGCGGTAGGCGCTGCGCGCGTGGGTGGAGAACCCGCGGTGGATGGCGCCCAGGCGCCGCACGCCCGCGGACGCGAGGCGCTCGATCGCGCCGAGCCACAGCTGGACGTCGGGATTGACCGGGTTCTTCACGAGGAGGGGAACGTCCGTCCCGCGCAGCGCCTCGGCCAGCTCGGACATCTGGATCGGGTTCGTGCTCGTGCGCGCGCCGATCCACAGCACGTCGATCCCCGCCTTCAGCGCCGCCTCGATGTGGCCGGTCGTTGCGACCTCGACCGCGACCGGGCGGCCGATCTCAACGCCGGCCTCCTTGACCCAGGCGAGCGCCTCGACGCCGGCGCCCTCGAACGTCCCGGGGCGGGTCCGGGGTTTCCAGACGCCGGCGCGGAGGACGCGAACCTTGAGCGGCGCAAGCGCCCGTGCGGTCTCCAGCACCTGTTCGCGCGACTCCGCGCTGCAGGGTCCCGCGATCACCATCACCTCGCCCGCCGGGATCCCCCAGGCGGTCAGCGGCGGAGCCGCAAGCGACGCCGCGCTCATGGCGCCTCCCCTCCGCGCACGCCGGTGAACCGGCGGATCGCCTCGCGCGAGGGGTCGTCCGGCAGCTTGATGTTGCCGCAGATCGTCCCGTGCGTACGGTCGGGCACGACGAGCAGATCGACGCGCCGGTTGCCGGCGATCTTCTGGAGCGCCACGAAGTACTGGTTCTCTTCGAGCCGCCCCGGCCAGTCGCGGTCGCCCATGATGACGAGCATCGGCGGACCGTCCGGCCGCGTGAAGTGGATGGGCGCGGCCGCATCGGCGACGATGGCGTTCGTCCCGAGGCCCCGCTCCGCCCGCACCGTGAAGTGCGTCACCATCTGGCCGCTCACCGGAACGAACCCGGCCAGCGCCGACGGATCAAGCCCGTGGCGACGCAGGTAGGAGGCGTCCATCGCGATCATCGACGTGAGGTATCCCCCGGCCGAGGCCCCGCCGACGAAGACCCTGTTGGAGGCCCCGCCGTGCCCGCCGATGGTCGCACGCACCCAGGCCACGGCGGCCGCGGCGTCCTCGACGTAGGCCGGGAACTTCACCTTCGGGCTCAGCCGGTAATTCGCGGCGGCCACGGCGATGCCCTCCTCCGCAAAGGACCGTCCGATGGACATGGCGCCGTCCTTGTTGCCGCCAACGAGTCCACCGCCATGAAACCATACGATCGACGGGAATCCCGTGCCCCCCGGCAGGTACAGGTCGAGCCGGGGCCGCTCCCGTTCGTAGTCGTCCGCGGCCGCCTCCGCCTTGTACGGCAGGTTCGTGAGGATGGTCACGCCTCCACGCGCGGCCCCCGCCGCAAACAGCTCGGCCGCCAGCGCGAGGACCCTCCACCTCCCGGTCGTCATCATGCATCGGTTCTCCATCCGCTTTGTGGCACATCCGGCCGCACACTGTCACGACGGAAGCGCCCCCACCGATCCTCGGCCGGGCAAGGTATCCGCGAACGGGGCCGACGTGAAGTGCGCAGGATACGGCCGCGACGGAGCGCGGCCCTCCAGGGCTCCTTCAGCCGATGTACGCGAGGATGGTCCTGGAGGGCGCCGCTCCGCCGGCGACGTGCCACAGGCCCTCGGACCAACATGCGTCGATGATCGCCGGGGCTTGGCCACCGACGTGCGCGAGGACGGTCCTGGAGGGCGCCGCTCCGTCGGCGCCATGCAACAGGCCCTCGGACCAGCATTCGTCGATGATCGCCGGGGCTTGGCCGCCGATGTACGCGAGGACGGTCCTGGAGGGCGCCGCTCCGTCGGCGCCGTGCCACAGGCCCTCGGACCAGCATCCGTCGATGATCGCCGGGGCTTGGCCGCCGATGTACGCGAGGATGGTCCTGGAGGGCGCCGCTCCGTCGGCGCCGTGACACAGACCCTTGGACCAACATGCGTCGATGATCGCCGGTCTGTGGCACATCCGGCCGCACGCTGCCACGACGGAAGCGCCCCGCCGATCCTTGGCCGGGCAAGGTATCCGCGAACGGGGCCGACGTGAAGTGCGCAGGATACGGCCGCGACGGAGCGCGGCCCTCCAGAACTCCTTCAGCCGAGGTACATGCGGACGGATCTGGAGGGCGCCGCTCCGTCGGCGCCGTGCAAGAGGCCCGCGGACCAGCCGCCTTCGCAAGGCGCTTCAGCGGGCGCGGCGCGGCTGGGATTCACCGGGCATCCGGCGGCCCGGACCGGAGGAGGATCCCCGCCCGCGCGGCGAGGACCGAGAGGACCCCGCAGATCAGCAGCACGGCCGGGCCCTCGCCGAACCGCCACCAGGCCGGGAGGCCGGCGCGGTGGTCGAGCACAAAGAGGCCGGGCGCCGCGGCGAACCCGAGCACCAGCATGAGGCGGAGCAGGCGGGCGTAGCGGACGAGATCCGACGCGATCAGCCACATCAGGCCGCCGAGCGCCGCGTAGAGGAAGGATGTCGACCGGGCGAGGTACTCGACCACCGGCCCCTCCGGCAGCGGCCCGAGCCCGATCGCCTCGTGGGCGGCCGCGATCCACGACAGCGGCATCAGCGCCGCCACGATCGCCGCCCCCGAGACCGCGCCGATCCAGCGCAGCGCGAACGCAAGCGCACGCGTCGCGGGGGCGGTCGCGGCATCCGTCGTTTCCACCTGCATGGCGCCTCCGGGGTCCGGCCGCAGTCGCGCCCGGCCCGACCCCTTGTAGTCGCCCTTCGCCCGGGAATCCAGCCCGGCGGGCCGTCGCATCGGAGTTGCGCAACGAGCGGACCCGATGTATCCACGACCCGGCGGTGGCATGAAGCGACGGATGCGCGGACGGAGGGACGACGGGATGAATGGATGGGTGGATGCTCGGATGAACGGAAGGAAAGCGGATGCGCGACGATGCGCGATGCGGCGTTCCGCGGCCGGCATCGCGTCCCTCTTCTCTTCTCCTCCCCCCATCCCGTCATCCTTCCGTCCGCTTGTTCTCGCCTTTGTCCTCGCCTTGCCCCTGGCCGCCCGCGCCGCGCCCCCGCCGCCGGCCGTGCACGCCGTCGTCGATCTTGCCCACGAGTTCTCGTTCTATGCCGACGGCCGCTTCGCGCGGCAGTACCTCGCAGGCCGGAAGGCCGTCACGAGCTGGAACGCGCTGCCCCGGTTCGATCTCTCCAACGCCAACCTGCTGGTGCTGCTCGATTGCGCGGAGCCGCTCGCCTACACACCGGAGGACCGCGCCGCGATCCGCGACTTCCTCAAGGCCGGCGGCGGCGTGGCGGTCTTCGTCGGGTCGGAGCGTGGTCCGCAACACGACCTCGCCGCATCGTTCGGCGCGCGGCTCGTCTCGGACGCGAAGAAGCCGCTCAAGGTCGCGGCGGACCTCGGCGCCGCCGCCATCGAGGGCGGTGCGCGACTGCGGCTCGAACTGGAGGCGCCGACGGCATGGGCCGTGCACGTCACGGACGCGGACGGACGCCCGGTCGTCGCCTCGCGCGCCGAAGGGAAGGGCCGCGTGCTGGTCGCGCCGCGATCGCTGGCGGGCAGCCGGCCGGACGCGTCCGACCCGATCAACGCCTCGTGGCTCGCCCCGCTGCTTGTCCGAACGGCCGCCGGCCGCGCCGTCGATCCGTCGAAGCCGTTCAAGGGGCGCGGCCTCGTCCCGGGCGACACGGTCGAAACCCACGAGGGGCTCACGCTGCACTACAGCGATTACCTGAAGCCGTACGCGCGGGCCATGTTCGACATCGCGCAGCGCTGCCGGCCGGTCATCGGGAAACGCATGGGCGTGCCGCTGTCCGACGGCATGGCCTCGGAGGTCGGGCTGCTTGCGACCGGCGGCGGCGGGTTCTCGTCCGGCCGCGTCATCGGGCTGGCGGTGTGGTGGGGCGGCTTTCCGGAGCGCGAGGACAGCATGATCGAGTTCATCACCCACGAGTCGGTCCATTCGTGGGTCCTGCCCTTCGCCGAGATCTGGAACGAGCCGATCGCCACCTACGTCGGCAACCTCGTCATGATCGACATGGGCCACGCGGAGGAGGCGGAGCGCCGCATCCGGGAGACCATCGCGCGCGCCGCCCGGCACGACCCGGAGATGAAGCTCTACGGTCTCGAGGGCCGCGGACCGGCCGGCGCGGCGGAACTGGGCGACGGCGCCCGCAACGACGTCCACTGGGGCAAGTCGTTCTGGATCTTCGAGCAACTCCGCGCCAAGGATCCCGACTGGCTCGCGCGCTACTTCCAGGCCAAGCGGCGCCTCGCCAAGCCCGGCGCCCTCCGCCGCTACGGCCCCGACGAGACCGTCGCCGTCCTCTCCGCCGCCCTCGGCCGCGACCTCTTCCCCTGGTTCCGCGCCCACGGCATCGACGCCGCCCCCGACCGTTCGCAGGTACGCCTCGCGGAATGAGGGGCGGCGGTACCGGGCGCAGGGCAGCCCGAAGTCGCTAGGATCGCGGAGGATGGAGCCACGGCGGACAACCGCGGCGGATCGCGGGTGCACGCAGGAGGCCGGACGTCGGGGGACCCCGGGGCGCCCGTGAAAGCGGGAAGGGCAGCGCGCGCCAAGGAGGTTGGGTGGAGAACCCAGAGAAAACGCACGCTGCCCGATGCGAACCTACCCCACCGCTCCCCGTTGTCAAACGACGGTCACCATTCATCCGCCGCGTCGCCCGCGTCGACGTCGGCGTTGCGGCCGGCGCGGCAGGCGGCGAGCTTGCGCATCGCCGCGGCGTTGGCGGGGTTGGGGTCGAAGTTCACGCTGTGGATCGCGACCGGCGCGTACCGGTGCATGACGGAGAGCACGCGGAGGATGTCGGACCACGCGTTGAACTGGCCGCGCACGGGAGCTCCGTCGGAAAGGAACAGCAGCGTGTCGACGGCGGGGAGGCGGGCCGCTCGCTCCATCGCGTCGTAGGCGCGCGTGCCGCCGGAGAGCGGCATGTCCTCGGCGCGCTTGACGCCCCTGCGGCGGTCTTCGAGAAGTCCATCCGCCTCGAGCACGGTCAGGTCGCCCCCGAAGTCGACGATGCCGTAGCGCACGGGCTTCGCGAGGCCGTCGACCGACTCGGCGAGGTTGCGGCGGAGCGACGCGATGCGGTCGCCCTTCATGGATTGCGACGAGTCGACGACGTAGCAGATCCGGTCGCTCTGGATCGGCAGCGAGTAGAAGAAGCCGAGCGCGACCAGGTCGACGCGCTGCACGGGCGTCCGTGCGCGGTAGGCCGCGCCGGCCTCTGCGTTGACCTCGAACGCCGGCCCGTTCGTCGTCCACCATCCCGCCCACGCCTCGGCGGTCTGCGCCTTCTGCTCGCCCGCGATGCAGCTCAGCGCATGGACGAGATCCATCCGGAGCCTCCCCTGCTCCCTGCGCAGCCGTTCGATCAGGGCGGGGACCATCCGCTTGTCCGGCCGCGCGCCGATTGCGTCGGCCAGTTCGACGGCCACCGGCCAGTCGCAGGCCTGGAGCCAGCGGCCCGTGAAGGCCAGGGCTTCGTCGGACTCGAACCGCCGCAGGGCGCGGGCGGCCTCGAGACGGACGCGCGGATCCTCGTGGGGCGCACCCTGCAGGATCTTCGGAAGGTGCTGCGGGTCGCCAAGGATGCCAAGGGCCTCGATCGCCGGGCAGAGGCCGGGGACATCGAGCGCGTCGGGGACGTTGTCCGCCGGCCCGCGCGGGCCGCGCGCGCCGGGCGGAGGGAGGCCCGCGGGCGCCCGGGGCGGCGGGGCGAAGGCTGCGGCGAGCGCATCGTCCGGAAGCGGATGACCCATGCGCGCCGCGTAGAGCAGCCGCGCGCCCGCAACGCGCGGCTCGTTCGTGGTGCACGCCGCGACGGCGTCGGCGACGGATGCGTCCCGGGCGTACGCCGCCGCGCGGATCGCCATCGAAACGGTGGCCGGCGCGGCGGCCTTGAGCAGCGCGGCGGGCACGACCACGGGCCCGTTCTCCGGCCGGGCCTCGTGTCCCGCGCGCGCCCCTTTGCCGGCGCCTCCCGCCGCCTTGCCCTTCCCCTTGCCGCCCTTCTTCCGTGCGCCGGATGCGCCGCCGTCGCCCTCGCCGTCCGGCTCCGCCTCGGCGGCGCCCTTCTTCCACGCCTCGAAGGCCGCCTCGCGGGCCTCGCCGAGATGATCGGCCAGCGCAGCGAAGAGCAGCGCGCCGGCGGCCAGCCGCTGCGCCTCCGCGCGGCCGTCGCCGAGCAGCGCCGGGACGACGGCATCGCGCTGGCCGCTGAGCCCGAGGTGGCAGCTCGCGGAAGTGAACATCCCCTCGCGCGCGACGAAGCCCAGGATGACCTTCATCGAATCCGCGGTGCGCAGCGAATGCGTTCCTATGACGAAGTGCGCGAAGGCGGTCCGCGCCAGCGAGTCGGATGTGGAACGCGCGATCGCCGCCTTGCCGGCGGCCTCGGGATCGTCCCTGAAGGCCTTGAGGACGTCGGCCTCGCCGCCGCCCTCCATTCGCGCCATGGCGGCCGCCGCAGTCAGCAGGAAGGCCACCGCCGGGGCGCACCCGTGCACCCCATGTCCCGCGCGCCGTCGGTTCATGTCACACCCCCGGACGCCGCAGGGCCCGCCGGGCGCGTTCGACCGCGGCGCGGATGCAGCAGTCCTCCGTGTGGTCGTTGACCATGCCCACCGCCTGCATCAGGGCGTACATCGTCGTCGGCCCGACGAACGACCAGCCCCGCCGCTTGAGGTCCTTCGACAGCGCAACGGACTCCGGGCACGTCGTCAGCGTCCGCAGGACTCCGGCCGTGATGCGCTTCGGCCGCGACGCGGCGGGGGGCTCGAAGCGCCACAGGTAGGCCGCCAACGAGCCGCATTCCCCGACGAGATCGCGCGCGCGCCGCGCGTTGTTGATCGCCGACTCGATCTTGCCCCGGTGCCGGACGATTCCCGCGTCGCCGAGCAGCCGCGCCACGTCCTTCGCGCCGAACCGCGCGATGCGTTCGAAACCGAAGCCTGCGAAGCCGCGCCGGAAGGCCTCGCGCTTGCGGAGGATCGTCAGCCAGCTCAGGCCCGACTGGAACCCCTCGAGGCAGATCTTCTCGAAGAGGCGGCGGTCGTCGGTCACCGGGAAGCCCCACTCGGCGTCGTGGTAGGCCGCGAGTTCCGGCGCGGCCGCGCACCACCAGCAGCGGCGGCGTCCGTCGGGGCCGGTGAAGGCCTGCAGGTCAGCCATGGCCCGCCTCCGGCGCCGGCAGGGGCACGAGGTTCTGCGGTTTGCCGGCGAGGAACGCGGCGAGGTTGTCCGCCGCGATGCGGATCAGCCGCTCGCGCGCCGCGCGGCTCGCCCAGGCGTGGTGCGGGGTGATGAGACAGTTCGGCGCGCGAAGCAGCGGGTTCTCCGGGGGCGGCGGCTCCTCCGAGAGGACGTCCAGCGCCGCGCCCGCGATCGCCTTGCGCGCCAGCGCGTCCGCCAGCGCCGTCTCCTCCACCACCCCGCCGCGGCTCGTGTTGACCAGCCACGCGGCCGGCTTCATCAGTGCCAGCCGGCTCGAGTTGACGAGGTTCTCGGTCTCCGGCGCGAACGGCACGTGGACGCTCAGGATGTCGCTCTCGCGGAACACGCGGTCGAGGTCGGCGAACTCGATGCCGGGCGGACGGATCGCGGGCGGCGTCCTCGTGTGGACGATCACGCGCATCTCGAACGCCAGCGCGCGCCGCGCCACCGCCTGGCCGGTGCGTCCGAAGCCGACGATGCCCATCGTCTTGCCGGCCAGTTCGACCAGCGGCGCGTTCCAGTAGCAGAAGTCCGGGCAACGGCTCCAGCGGCCCTTGCGGACGCTGTGGGCGTGCCACTCGACGTTGCGCGCCATCTCGAGGATCAGCGCGAAGACGTGCTCGGCGACCGACGGCGTGCTGTAGGCCGGCACGTTCGTCACGACCACGCTCCGCTTCGCGGCCGCCTGGAGGTTCACGACGTTGTGGCCGGTCGCCAGCACGCCGATGTAGCGCAGCTTCGGGATCTTCCGCAGCGCCTCGCGGTTGAGGACCGTCTTGTTCGTCAGCACGGCGTCGGCGTCCGCCGCGTGCTCCTCCATCTCGTCGCGCCCGGTCCGGTCGAAGACCGTCAGGTCGCCCAGTTCGATCAGCGGATCCCACGACAGATCGCCCGGGTTCGTGGTGTACCCGTCCAGCACAACGATTTTCACGCGCCGAATCTACGCCCGATCCCCCGCCCCGGAAAGCCGGAAGCACGCCCATCCGTTCGACACCCTTGCTTTGCCGGCCGCCTCCTCTCGCGCCCCCGCGCCCATACCGCCAACGGGCATCATCGAAAGCAGAATCGCGCACCAGGACCGCCTGTCCCGGGCTGTTTCTGGCTTGAGCGGACGGGACCGGGAGCGCATCATCCCGCGCCGGAGGTTTCACGGACCGGCCCGCAGCCGGGGCCGTGTGGAATCTCGCGCCGACGGTTGTAAGCTAACGACATGCGGTCGGGCGACCGGTCCGGCCGGCATGCAGGGGAGACCCGATGAGCGATCGACCCGGGATTCGCGTGGCCGTCGCGCTGGCGGCGGTCTGGTTCTCGTTCGGGACGGCTTCGCCGTCCCCGGGGGGCGCTCTGGACGACGCGCAGGCCGCCCTCGGCCGCGGCGACGCGGCGGCGGCCTACGAGGGTTTCATGGCGGCCATCCGCGAGCGGCCGGACGACGTCTCCGCCAGCCTCGGTGCCGGCCTGTCCGCCTTCGCCCTCCGCAAGTACGGTCACGCGCAGATGGCCTTCGAGCGGGTCCTGGCGCTCCAGCCCGGCAACCAGAGGGCCCGGCTGGAGCTGGCGCGGACGTACCACGCCCTGGGGCTTCCCGAGCTGGCGCGCAGCGAGTTCGAGGCCGTGCTGCGGGCCGGCCCGCCCGCCCCGGTCGAGGCGAACATCCGGCGCTTCCTCGCCCGGATCGACGCCGAGGAGCGGCGATGGGGCTTCACGGGCGAACTCCGGATCACCGGCTTCCACGACGACAATGCCAACTACGGCCCCTCGTCCGTGACGGTCGATACGCTTCTCGGGACGCTCCAGGTCGCGCCCGAGTCCGAGCCGCTGGACGTCTGGGGCGGCTCCGTCGCGTTCATCGGCTCCGCGCTCCACGACCTGGGCGACCGCGGCGGCTGGTTCGCGACGGGCGGTCTGTCGCTCTACAACAGCTTCACCGAGCATTCCGACGAGGTGGCGGTCGGCTACGGCCGCGCCACGCTGGGCCTGCGGCACGTCGCCCCGCGGCGCGAGATCGACCTGCCGGTGAAGGTCGATTACTTCGGCTTCGGCAACGAACCCCTGCTCTGGTCGGGCGGCGTCGAGCCCGGGCTCGTCTGGCGCCCGCTGGAGTCGTGGTCCGGCGCCCTCCGCGTGACGGCGGAGTTCCGCGACTACGACACCGACGCCGGCCGCGATGCCGGGTTCTACCGCGCCGGCGGCTATCTGACCCACCGCCCGGGGCGCGACCCGCGCCACGCGGTCTCGTTGCTTGCCGCCACCTTCCTCGAGGACGCCGACGCCGACGGCTACCGCAACGAGGGCGTCGAGGCCGGCCTTCTGGCCGAGGCCGGGCTGCCCCTGCGGACCAGCGCCTACGCCTTCGCCGTGTACCGCAGCGCCGACTACGACGGCATCCTGTTCGAGGGCATCCAGCCCGCCCCGCGCGACGACGACCAGTGGCAGTTCGGCGGGGGGCTGCGGACGCGCTGGACCTCGCGCTGGGAGACCGACCTCGGCTACCGCCACGTCCGGAACGAGTCGACCTTCTCGCTGTACGAGTACGAACGGAACGTCGTCAGCCTCGGGATCTCGTATTTCCTGCAGTAGGCCACGGGAGACGCCACCATGAACGCCATCGCTATCCGTCTCGCTCCGCTGATCGCGTGCGGGCTCGCCCTTGCGGCGGCCGCCGCGGACCCGATCGGATCGGTCATCGCCCTCCAGGGCCAGGCGTCCGCCGCCGGCGCCGACGGCGCCGCGCGCGCGCTCGCCATGAAGGCCGCCGTCTTCACCGGCGACACGCTCAAGACCGGCCCGGGGTCGCGCGTCCAGATCCTCTTCTCGGACGACAGCCTCTTCTCGCAGGGCGAGAACTCGGAGACCGTCCTCGACGAATACGTCTACGATCCGGGCGCGAAGGAGAAGAACGGCTTCAAGGCGCGCGTCGGCAAGGGCGTCTTCCGGACCGTGACCGGGAAGATCACCGAGCTGAATCCGTCCCGCTTCCAGATCCAGACCGGCCGGTCGACCATCGGCATCCGCGGGTGCGGCGTGGCCGGCCAGATCGGACCGAACCAGGACGACTTCGCGATCGACTTCGTCAGCCCCGGCACCGAGATCATCATCTTCGCCACGCAGCGCGGCCCCGGCCAGCCCCTGCGCTTCAACGGTCCCGGCGGCGGTTTCGTCGACAACAACGGCAACTCCGGCCAGGGCCCGTTCGATCCGCTGTTCTTCCGGGGACTCCTCGGCGGCACGGCGCCCGGCTTCAACGCCCCCGGCGCGCCGGGCGGAAGCGGCGGCTTCGGCGGGGCGCCGGATGACGGCGGGGGGGGCGGCGGCGGGCCTCTCGGCGGCGCGCCGGGCGCCCACGGTGCCGGCGGTCCGAACGGACCCGGCCTCGGGTTCAACCCGTTGTTCGGCGATGCCGGCCAGGTCTTTCTGAATCGCCGCATCGGGGCCGGCAGCCTGCAGCCCGGGGGCCCTTCGGGCGGCTCCCCCTTCACCCCGTTCGGGCTCCGCACGTCCTTGGGGATCATCCCCCGCCCCGGCAGCAGCCCGAGCTGGGACTACTTCGGCTACACCTCGGCGGAGATGACCTACACGTACTTCAGCTACTACCCGCCCCCGGGCGTCGCCGGCAGGTCGGAACGCGGCACGATCACGAGCGGAAGCACGATGACCTACCAGGACCTGCTCGGCTCCGCCAACGGCGTCTACGACGCCCCGGCCTCCGATCTGTCGTCGCGGAACGAGGATCACACCCGCGTCGCCCTCGACAAGTCCGGCGTCGTGAATCCGGCGTTCCTGGCCGTCGACCTGTTCACCTCCGTCGACAGCTCGACGCCCTACACGACCCTCGGTCCGCCCGACGCGAGCGTCCGTCTCGGCGGCGACGACTTCAACGGCGCCTGGCTCGGCATCGCCTCCGGCGATCAGGGCGTCATCCAGAACCGCGGCCAGGGCTCCGACTGGGTCTGGGGCGAATGGGCCGCCACGCAGACGACGGCCAACTCCGAGACCACGCTGTCCGGCGTCTACGCCGCCGGCCGCACGCTCGGCGCCGCGGACATCGACGCCCTGCGGCAGGGATCCCAGGTCTACCAACTGCACTCCGACCCGATCGGACGCGCGACGGCGTTCGTCGGCGACAGCTCCGTGACCCGCCGTCTCGACGGCACCGCGGACCTCAATGTCACGCTCGGCGGCGGCACCGCGCAGTGGGCCGGGAGCTTCCAGCTCACGAACACCGATGGCGACAGCCTGTCGTTCGACGTCGCCCCCACGGCCATCACGCCCCTCGGCCACCTCCAGGGCTCGCCGTCGAACTACAGCCTCAACTTCAGCGGGGGCTCCTACGGCACGCCCGCGAACGGCAGCATGACGGGCAATCTCGTCGGCCCGGGGCAGAACAACCTCGGGCTGGCCCCCGTCACCGGCGCCATCGGCAGCGGCCGCTTCGACCATGGCACCGTGGGGCCGAGCGTCGAACTCACCTACGGCACCGATCTCAGGACCCGATCCCCCTCCCCGAAGTGATGCGCCGCGGTGCCGGAGCGCGATCGGCGCCCGTGCTTGCCGCCGGGCTCGCCGTCGTTGCGGCGTCGGCGGCCCTCACGATCTGGGAACCGCCCCTTCTCAAGGCCCTCTCGCGACGGGTCCACGACCAGATGCTCCGGGGCCACGCGCAACCGCCGCGGGCGGACGCCGTCACCCTGGTCGACATCGACGAGGCCAGCCTCGCCGCCGTCGGCCAGTGGCCCTGGCCGCGCGTGCTGCTCGCGCGCCTGACCGACCGGCTGTGGGCGGCCGGCGCCAGCGTCGTCGTCTACGACGTCGTCTTCCCCGAACCCGACCGGACCTCGCCGGACCAGATCCGCGACCTGTGGACCCGGCTCTCCGGCACGCCCGTCGATCCCGGCGCGGCCGGGGGCCTCGGCTCGTTCGACGCGCAGTTCGCCGCCGCGCTCGGCCGCGGGCGGAGCGTCCTCGGGTGCTTCCTCGAGCGGTGCCCCGCCCCCGCCGACGCCGTCCCCGCCGCGGACGACGCCTACAAGGGGCGGATCTTCGAGCGCAACGCCGAGAGCCGGGTCCTGCTTCCGCAGGCGGACGCGATCGTCCACTCGCTCCCCGAACTGGCCGCCGCCTCGTCCGGCGCCTTCTTCAACACGACGCCCGACCACGACCGCATCACCCGCCGAACGCCCCTCGTGTGGGCCTACGGCCCCGACCGCGTCTACCCGTCGCTCGCGCTGGAAGCCGTCCGCCTCCACCTCGGCCTGCGCCAGGCGGCCCTGGTCTTCGACGCCGAGACCGGGACGCGCGTCCGCGAGATCCGCCTCCGCGACCTTGTCGTTCCCGTCGACCACAACGGCCGGCTGGTGCTCAACTACCGCAGCGTGCCGTTCCCCGCCCTCTCCGCCGCCGCGATTCTCGACGGCCGGTTCGACCCGGCGGCCGTGTCGAACCGCATCGTGTTCGTCGGCACCTCGGCGGCCGGGCTCAAGGACCTCGTCGCGACGCCGTTCGTGGAGGAGTTCCCGGGCGTCGAGGTCCACGCGACCGCGGTGGACAACATCCTCGCCGGCGACGCGCTCCGCGAGCAGTCGTGGTTCTTCTACGTCACCTTCGCAGGCATCCTGCTCGGCGGCGGACTGGTGACCGTCGCCGCGTGGCGGCTGCGCTCGGGTCCCGCGCTGGCCGTGGCGGTCGCGGCCGTGGCGTCGACCCTCGGAGCCTCCGCGCTGATGCTGCACGCGCGGAACCTCGTGCTGTCCCCCGCGGAGGTCGCCATCGCCTGCGCCCTGGCCTACTCCGCCGTCACGGCGGTCCGCTACGGGCAGGAGGAGCGCGACCGCCGCCGCGTCCGCGCGATGTTCGGCACCATGGTTTCGCCCGAGGTGCTGCGTTACATGGAGGACCACCCCGAGAGCTTCACGCTGGCCGGCGAGCGGCGCGAGGTGACGGTCCTCTTCAGCGACATCGCGGGCTTCACCGGCATCTCCGAGCACCTCGAGCCGCAACGGCTGTCGGACCTGATGAACCGCGTCATGACGCCGCTCACCGAGGTCGTCCTCGCCCGGAAGGGCATGGTCAACAAGTACGTCGGCGACTCGATCATGGCCGTCTGGAACGCGCCGTTCGACCTCCCCGGCCACGCCGCCGAGGCGTGCCGCGCGGCGATCGAGATGCACCGGACGCTCGACGCGCTCCGCCCCGGCCTCCACGCCGAGTTCGACTGCGACATCCACATGAGAATCGGCATCAACACCGGCCCCGTCACCGCCGGCAACATGGGCTCCGCGCGCCGCTTCGAGTACACGGTGCTCGGCGACACCGTCAATCAGGCCTCCCGCTTCGAGGCGGAGAACAAGGAGCACGGCACCCGCATCCTCGCCGGCGAGGCAACCGTCGCCGCCGCCGGCGACGCCGTGGCCGCGCGCCGCATCGGCAGCGTCACCATCCGCGGTCGCGCCGCCGCCGTCGCGGTCTTCGAGATCCCCGAGGCGCCGCAGGTGTCGCAGGCCGAGCAGTCCCGGCCGGCGGACGTGTCGCCGAAGTAGTCGAGGATGAACCGGTGCCGGCAGCGGCCCGGCGCCGCGTAGGCCGCCATCCGCGCCAGCCTCTGCTCGTCGCGCCGCCGCTTGCCCGCAAGAGCCACGAAGTCGATCCGCAGATTCGAGGCCGGCACCACCGGCCGGATCACCTCGATGTCGGGCCGGAACCCGCCGCCGTCGTAGAGCCGGCGGATCGTGCCGGCCCGCTCGAGGAGCACGATCGCCGTCGCCACCGCCATGTCGCTCGTCTTGTCCGGCATCCGCGCGGCGAGGTCCCGCGGCGCAACGTCCGCCGCCCCCCGCGCGCACCTCGCCGCCAGGAGCGCATACGTTGCGCGGATCGTGTCCGGCGTCGGGTTGGCCCCGTCGAGGAAGAACTCCTGCGTGCGCAGGTCGGCGGGATTGTGGAGCAGGTCGCAGACGGCCGGCGCCCCGTCGCGCCCGGCGCGCCCGGCCTCCTGGTAGTAGGCCTCCAGGCTGCCCGGGATGTCGTGGTGGATGACGAACCGCAGGTCCGGCCGGTCGATCCCCATGCCGAAGGCGTTGGTCGCGACGACCACCGGGCGCTCCGCCCCCGCGAACCGCTCCTGCGCGGCCCGGCGCTCCTTGTCGTCCATGCCGCCGTGATAGGCGATGACGCCGCCGCCGAGGTCCCCCGCCACGCTCTCGACGTTGCGGCGCGTGGCGCAGTAGACGATGCCCGCCCCGTGGCGCGCGATCGCGTCCAGGATGAACGCCAGCTTGTCCTCGCGCCCGCCGACCCGCCGCACGCCGAGCCGGAGGTTCGGCCGGGCGAAGCCGGAGACGAACACGCGGGGCGCCGCGCGCCCGCCGGCGCCCAGCCCGAGCTGCGCCACGATGTCGGCCCGCACGTCCGGCGTCGCCGTCGCGGTCAGCGCCACGACCTGCGGCGACCCGAGCGGGGCCAGTCCATCCCGGATGCGGAGGTAGTCGGGCCGGAAATCATGCCCCCATTGCGAGATGCAGTGCGCCTCGTCGAGGGCGAAGAGCGCGACGCGGACCCGGGAGAGCGCGCGGACGAAGCGGTCGCTCCGGAACCGCTCCGGGGCGATGTAGACGAGCCGGTACTCTCCCGCCGCCATCGCGTCGAGCCGCGCCGACATCTCCGTCTCGGACAGCGTCGAGTTGATCGCCGCCGCCTTCACGCCGCGCGCGACCAGCGCATCGACCTGGTCCTTCATCAGCGCGATCAGCGGCGAGACCACCACCGTCAGCCCGTCGCGCACCAGCGCCGGCAGTTGGAAACACAGCGACTTCCCGCCGCCCGTCGGCATCACCACCAGCGCGTCGTGGCCCTCCAGGATCGCCCGGATCGCCGCCTCCTGCCCCGGCCGGAAGCCGGCGAAGCCGAAGACCTCCCGAAGCGCCCGCGCCGCCGAACCCCATGAATCGCTCATCGCATCGGCCCTCCATCCATGGGAAGGAGAACCGCGGGGGGAATTCCGGAGAAATCTCCGCGGCCGGAATGGGAAGGAGAACCGCGGGCGGAACTAATGAACCTCCGCGGCCGGGTCGCCGAACCGGCCCGTCCCCGTTTTTCTCCCCACCGGGACAAGCCCGGTGGGACCGCCGGGCGCCTCGTCCAAGCCGCCCACCGGGCAAGCGTCCTGTCCAAGCCGCCCACCGGGCTTGAACATCCTGTCCGGGCCGCCCACCGGGCTTGCGCATCATGGGGCCGCCCACCGGGCAAGCGCCCTGTCCGAGCCGCCCACCGGGCTTGCCCCGGTGGGGGCGGACATCAGAGGCAGATCAGAGGGTCATGACGCCGAAGAGGAACAAGCCCAAGGCCACCGCCAGAAGCAACTCGATGGCGAAGAGGATCCCACCCATCACTCAGCACCCATCGTCCCTCACTTCATCAGGTGGAATTCCTCGACCGTCGGACCGTCCTTTGCATCGAGGATTTCGAGCCGGATGTAGCGGGCCTTGACCGGGGGGAAGGTCAGCGGCTTCGCGGCGGTGTCGGCGGCGGCCACCGTCTTCCACGCCTCGCCGTCCTTCACGCGGATCTCGATCTTGCGGATGCGGCCGCGGTCGCCCTCCCATTCCTGCACGACGGCCTTCGACACCTCGGTCTCATGGCGCAGATCCACCTCGAGCCACGCCTGCTTCGTCCCGGCATCCGTCGCCCAGCGCGTCTCCGGATCGCCGTCGACGGCCATCGCGGCGGTGTAGCGGCCGCTCTTCTGGAACACGTTCGACGCCGTCGCCTTCGCGCCCGTCGTGAGCGAGGTGCCCCCGCTGGCGGTCGCGATCGGCTCCAGCGCCATCGCGTCGCCGTCGATCTCGAGCTTCACGACCGTCGCCGCGGCATCGCGCAGGGCGGCGTCGACGCGCACCACCAGGCCCGTATCCAACTGCGCCACGTCCGCGCCGCCCTTCGCCGTCAGCAGCACGGCCGACTTCACCTTCGCCGGCAGACGGGGAAGCACCGCGGCGTCGCCGTCCCATTTCATGATGTGCAGGTAGACCGAGCTCCCGCGCCGCGTGCTGGCCCCCCATGTTCCGGGCTTGTAGGGGCCGCCGCGCGTTTCGTAGACCGACTCGGCGTGCCGCGCGACCCAGTCGCCCATCTCCTTCAGGCGCTCGACCTGCCGCGGTTCGATGCGGCCGTCGGGCATCGGGCCGACGTTGAACAGCAGGTTTCCGTTGCCGCCGACGGTGCGGACGAGCGTCTGGATGCACTCCTCGCGCGATTTCATCTTGTCGTCCGGCTTCCACGCCCACTGGCGGCAGATGGTCATGCAGGTCTCCCACGGCCGCTCCATGTCGAACCCGCCGACGCGCTGCTCGGGCGTCACGTGGTCGCCCGGCGCGCCGGAGAACGCGCGGTTGTTGATGACGATGTCGGGCTGGAGCTCGCGCAGCATCTTCACCGTCGGCAGGCCCTGCGTCGGGCCGACGACCTGCGGCACGTCGAACCACATCGAGACGAGCGGGCCGTAGCGCGTCACCAGCTCGCGCACCTGGCCGCGGTAGTACTCGACGTAGCGGTCGAGCACCGCGCCGGCCTTCTCGGTCCTCCCGCCCGGACTGCCCTTCGGGAAGTCGCGGTGCCACCAGTCGCACACCGAGTAATAGGTGCCGAAAAGCAGACCCTGCTTGCGGCAGGCCGCGGCGAGTTCGCCCACGATGTCGCGCCGGAACGGGCCGGCGGCGATGTCGTACTCGGTCAGGTCCGACGGCCACAGGCAGAAGCCGTCGTGGTGCTTGGTCGTCAGCACGACGTACTTCATCCCCGCCGCCTTAGCCGTCGCGACCCAGGCGTCGGCGTCGAAGTTGGTCGGGTTGAAGGACAGGACGAGCTTGTCGTAGGTCTCGGCCGGCGTCTCCTTGCCGCGCGACCAGCCGATCTCGTGGCCCGTCAGGCTGACCGGCCCCCAGTGGATGAACATGCCGAAGCGCAGGTCCTGCCACTTCGCAACCGCCTCCGCGGGCGCCGGGATCCAGTTCGTCTGCGCCGCCGCGCCGAATGCCGTGCTGAATGCGAGCCCCACCGCCAACGCCGCCGCCTGCAGGTTTCTCATGGACGCTCTCCCCTTCGTTGCGCGGACGCTACACCCCGGCCCCGTCCGGTTCAAGATGCCCCATTTGCCGTTCCCCCGGGACAAGCCCGGGGGGACGGCTCCGCCCCACCGCCCCACCGCCACACGGCCCCACTGCCATACGGCCCCGCCGCACACCGCCACACTGCCACACCGCCCCACTGCCCCACCGCCCCACCGCCACACTGCCACACTCCCCCACGTCCCCACGTCCCCACGGCCCTCTCACCTCAGCCAGCACGCGGCG
>VGWF01000038.1 GCA_016873715.1 Lentisphaerota bacterium
ACACCAAGATGGAGATGATCTCCAGAAGAGCCTTCGGGTTCCGAAACTTCGAGAACTACAGACTTCGCGTGAGGGCCTTGTGCTGCTAACGTCCAAACGCCGCTGCCCCCGTCTTTGGGGAAGAGCCGGAGCCTTGAACGGACCAGTGCCAGTGTCCTCATGATCATGCCCCCCCCGCAGAATCACCCCACCATGCCCCGGCGTCAGGGCACACAGCCAAGACCCTGTTCTTGTACATCATGCTGTATGGCGGGGAGGCTACAACATCAACCGCTGGTTGTCACGCCCAAGCTGCGGCTGTTATGATGGATGTCATGGGAGCCATTCGAATCACGGGGGGCGTCCTCGGCGGACGACAGATCGCCGTCCCTCCGTCGGGGGTCCGACCCAGCCAGGACCGCCTCCGCCAGGGTGTGTTTTCGTCGCTCGGGGCGTTCGTCGAGGGGACCCGCGTCCTTGACCTTTTCGCAGGCTCCGGCGCCCTCGGGTTCGAGGCCTTGAGCCGGGGCGCCGCATCCGTCTGCTGGGTCGAGCGGCATCCCGGAACCGTGGCGGTCCTCCAGCGGAATGTTCGTGACATCTCGGCCGCGACGCCCGGGGCGCTTCTCCGCGTCATTCGAGGTGACGCCATGGCCCCCGACCGCTACGCCGCGCACGGACCGTTCGATCTCGTCTTCGCCGACCCCCCGTACGGAGCCGGAACGGAGTCGGGCCTCCTGTCCCGCCTGCTGGTCCTCCTCTGCCGTCCGGCTCTCCTTGCGACGGGGGCGGTGCTCGTCTACGAGCAGCCCGCCGCGGCGCCCGTCGCGTCCAGTCCGTCCTGGGACCTCGTCCGCGAGCGGAAGTCCGGCGACAGCCGCTGGCTTCTCTACCGCCTGCGAGGGGCAGAGCCGGCGCCGGTCCCCCGCGAACCTTGATCTTGCCCGGCGCTTGCGGCATCGTCGCCCCCCGAGCGGGCGATGGTAGCGCCGAGATGGCAGCGACTGCGGCACGGGCCCGCGCCCGATCCCGAGGCAGGGGAAATGAACGGTCGCAAGGCATGGTCGGCGATCGCCGTCGCGTCGGTCGCCGCGACGGCCTGGACGCAACGGCCGCCGCAGCCGGAGACGCAGCGCGCCATCGAGATCCCGCTGCGCGCGCCGGCCGGGGTCGCGTGCGCGATCGAGTCGGCGGCGGATCTCGACGCGCCGGCGTGGACGGAGGAGTCCGCTCTCGTCGGCACCGGGGGGCCCCAGTCCGGATTCGTCAGCCTTCGCGACGCGGGCCCGCGTCGCTTCTTCCGCCTCCGGCATCCGGCCGCGTCCCCGAGTCCGATCGTCCATCGCGACGCGCCGTCCACGAACACGCTGATGTTCGAGGACTTCAACGACCCCGGAACGCGGTCGTTTCTCCAATGGCTGCAGGGGATGTCCTACGCGAGCAACACCGGCGGTCTCGCTTCGTTCCCCTATGATGGCGCCACGCACGATCCCAAGGTGGTCTTCACGCAGCTCTACGGGTCCATCGACTTCCTTTCCTTCGGCTGGATCCGCGTCCGCCACCGCTACTCCGGCACCAACAGCACCGCCACCGCATGGGCGAATCCCGCGAAGACCGGCGAGCAGGCGACCTTCCCCGTCCGCACGAACCTGCAGACGTTCACCGGCAACCGCGCCTTCCCCGTCGCGGGCGACGGAAGCGGCGTCCGCATCGATCCCGTCCCGACAACCAACGTGCCGGCCGGCGTGTGGGGCGTGGACTACATCGCGCTCGATCGCGGCCGCACCGTCGGCTGGGAGTTCGACGAGACCGGCAGCGCCCGCGGCGGCGTGAACGCCCCGGTCTTCGGGTACGGCTTCGCCGGAGTCGCGGACGGCGCCGCCATCGAAGGAACCAACGGGTTCGCGGTGACCAACGGCCTGTTCGCCGCGCCCGCGCCCGCGGGCGGCGCGACGATGGAGTTCGGGATCGCCGCATCGTACGGACTGACCAACATCGACACCGCTGTCCATCGCTGGATCGAAATCCGTCTCCGCAGCTCCGTCGCCGGTCCGGCGCGGATCGAGTTCGCCAACGGCAGCGGGGGGCGCGCCGTCAACCGCCCGTCGTTCGAAATCGCGGGCGACGGGGGGTTCCACACCTACTTGCTCGACTTCCGCGGCGATGCGGCGTGGACGCACAGCGCGGTGACGGCGCTGGCGCTCGTCCTGCCGGAGACCGGGGGCGGCGGTTTCTCGGTGGACTACCTGAGAATTATCGAGACCGCCTTCCTGCCCGACGGCGAGGCCGGGGTCGGGATCGGGGAGGCCGTCGAGCTCGCGGTCCCCGCACTGGCCTCCGGTTCCTACGCACTGCAGTCGTCCGCCTCCGGCGGCGTCTGGCGGACCGACGAGATCCTCGACGGCGCGCAGACGCCCACGGTGCGGTTCCGGAGCCTCGCCGCCGGCTCGCACCGGATCGCCGCGCTCGGCGGTCCGCCGCAGGTGTCGAACCCGCCCGCGCCGGTCACGGTCCCGGCCGGCGGGGCCTTCGTCCACGACCTCCCCGCCGGCACCTTCACCGAGCCCGACGGCCATGCGATGCGCTACGCCGCGACACTCACGAACGGCCTGCCGCTGCCCGAGTGGCTCGGGATCGTTGCGGACACCGGACGCCTCACCGGCGCGCCGCCGTACTGGGCCGAGGCCCCGCTCGACCTGCGGATCCTGGCCGACGACCAGGTCGACGGCGCCGCCACCGGCACGCTGGCGCTGACCGTCGGGCCGCCGACCGTCGCTCCGTCCGGCCCGACCGCCGAACTCCGCGCCACGCAGCTTCCCTACTCGACGGTGCCCGACCCGTCCGAGTGCTGGGCCTTCGGCGACACCAACCGCCTCGCCGAGTGGGCCGGCACGCGGGCCGACTTGAAGGTGCTGAAGCTCTACATCGACACCGTGAACAACGCCACGACGCAGCAGCTCCGGAACCTCGCCGCCGTCGCGAACGCGCACGGGATCCGCGTCGCGATCGAACTGGGCGGACTGCTGGAGGCGTACTGCATCACCGGGGACACGCTCAACGCCGGCGAGCGATCCCACGCCACGGAGATCGCGAAGATCCGCAAGTGGCTCGATGCGGGCGGCACGGTCGACCAGCTCGAGTTCGACGATCCCATCAACCGGGCCTGGTACCCGGAGAACTCTGAAGGGGTCCGCGTCGAGACCGGCCTGTTTACCCTCGAAACCGCCACCCGGGAGCTGCTCGACAGTATGCGGCTGCATCGGGCCGCAATGCCGGGCGTGAAGTTCATCTACCTTCCCAACTTCCCGAACTGGGGCTGGGAGGGTGGGCCGGCCTACTACAACTTCGGCTTCTCGCCGGGGCGGATGGGCCGGGGCGACTTCAAGCCCGTCATCGAGCACGTGCTCGCCGCGGCCGCCCGGGCCGGGATGCCGTTCCACGCGATCTGCGCGGACCACCCGCGCGACTACGCCCTCGGCGCGCACACGTCCAACCAGACCTCGATCAAGAACACCGTGGACTGGATGCAGCGCGTGCGGAACCTGGAGGCCTACGCGGAGTCGCGCGGCGTCCGCTTCATCCTGATCGCCAACGACTCGACGGCGGGTTCGACGAGCGGCACGGCCTTCCAGAATGCTGCGGCCGATTACGTCACGCGCTACAGGGCCGCCGGTGGCTCTCCGTCGGGATACAACATCCAGTCCTGGTACGATCACCCGACGGCCTGCCTGCCTGAGGCGGTCGAGGGCACGCTGGCCCGGTCAATCCTCGAAGCCTTCGGCCGATTCTAGACGGGTTACGGCGCGGTGCGGGCGCGGAGGCGGAGGAAGAGGTTGGTGTCGGCGGACGGCGGGGGGAGGGTGGCGGAACGGAGGTCGAAGCCCGGGAGGTTGCTGACGACGGAGTCAGGGACATCCTCCCAGGGGCCTGCGATCTGCGGGGCGCGCTGGACGACCGGGTCGGCGCCGGGGCGGTCGAGGGCGTCGCGGAAGCGGACGTCGAAGCCCGCGGGCGTGCGCAGGAACTGCAGGCCCGAGACCCCGCGGTCCGGCACCGCCGGGTCGCCGCCCGTGGCGTACTCGACCAGGTTGGGCTCACCGTCGCCGTCGTCGTCCGCCCATGCGCTCCCCGCGCCGGTCGCATTCGTCCAGCCCGCGAACGACGGACCCGACGCGCCGGGCGAGGGGATGTCCGCCCGCCAGCTCGCCGGAAGGTCCGCCCGCAGCCCCGCGCCGCGGCGGTTCAGCGAGAGCCCGTCCCCCGCGAAGCCGTCCGGCCACGGCGGCGCGTTGGTGTACTCCACCTCGTCCTCCCACACCTGCGGATGGAAGCCCGGCTCCTCGATCGGCGGATCGTCGGCCCGGCGAAGCTCGATGCGCCCCGCAACCTCCGGCGCGTCGTTCGTCGGCCACGGGCCGGCCAGCCGAAGCGCCCCCTCGATGCCGTACGCCGCGCGGAACGCGTTCGAGGCCGCGGTGTCCGACGGATTGAACGGCACGAGCACCAGCCGCCCGCCCGGCGCGAGCACCGGCCCGCCGTCGAAGTCGATGTCCACGTCGCCCCGCAGCGTCCAGTGCGCCAGGGTCTCGACGTTCGTCCCCGTGTTCCACAGCTCGATGAACGGCACCTGCCCCGGCCCCGCGGGCGCCGGGTGCGCCTCGGCGATCACCACCTCGCCCACCCGTGGCGGCGCGTTCGGCGCGCCGGCGCCCGGGCGCGGACTCAACGGCGAGGCCGCGTCGACCAGCGTCTGGAGCGAGAGATGGACCACCGCCCCCGTGCCGTCCGGCCAGCGGCCGACGGTCCGCCCGTTGAGCGTCGCCCCGAACTCCAGCCGGTCGACGAACCGGCGCGGACGCCCCGTCGCGTCGGCCTCGATCAGCGTCACCGTCTCCCCGTGGGCCGCGTCGAGCCGGAACTCCCACGGCTCGGGCGTGCCCGCCGACGGGTTCCACTCGCCGTTCGGCGCGAAGTCCGTCTCGTCGAACACCAGGAACGCCCCCGGGGACAGGCTCGTCCCCGCCGGAATCGCATACTGCCGGAACCCGTCCTCGTTCTCCGGCTCGACCGCGTCGCCCAGGTACCAGCCGCCGACCGCCACCGCTCCGGTCCCCGGGTTCATCAGCTCGATCGCGTCGACGAAGGGCATGTCGGTGTGCGTCAGCACCTCGTTGAGCGCCACGCGTCCGTCGGGACCCAGCCCGGCCGCGCCGGGCGAGCCGTGGATCTCGGAGGACGACCGCCAGTTGGCCGCGTTGGACATCGCCGCGTCGGTCCACTCGGCCCCCGCGAACTCGAGCGAGCTGCCCCTGCCGTCCGCCCGTCCGGGCCAGGCGCCGGAATCCCTGTACCGCGTCTGCCGGATCGGCGCGCCCCCGCGGTCGAGCAGCGTGAGCTTCTCGCCGCCGTCGGCAAGCTCCCCGTCGCCCCATTCGCCGGCGATCCGGTGCGAGACGTTCGTCCCGTGCCGCGCCTCGAACGCGCGACGGTCCGCGACGACGACCGCGCGGTCGCCCGGCGCCAGCGAGAGGGCCCCGAGCCTCGCCGCCCCGGCCGGGTCGCCCTCGGCAAGCTGCACGCCGTCGAGGTTCACGCGGCCGGTGGAGACGTTGACGATCTCCAGGTACTCGAAGTGCCGCGGCATGACCTCGGGCAGCGCCGAAAGCTCCGCGCCGACCGGCCCCAGCGGCCGGTAGTGGATCTCGCCGATCGCCAGGTCGCCGGGACCCGCGTAGCGCTCGCCGACCATGTAGAGCGCCGTCGCCGCGCCGCTCCAGTTGGTGCCCGCCAGCGCGCGCACGGTCACGAGCGACGTCGCCGTCACCGGCACCTCGCCGGAGTACACCTGCGCCGCGGGGTCGAGCGAGCCGTCCGCCCGACGCGGGTCGGTGCCGTCGGTCGTGAAATACACCGTCCCCGTCAGCCCCGACAGCGTGAACGGCGTGCCCGCCGCGACCACGCCCGGCGCCGGCGACAGGACGGGGCGGGACGTGAACTGGGCATCGGTCCACGCGACGCGGTTCGAGAGCCAGGTCTTGAGATAGGCGACCTCGCCGGGGAAGGTGGAACCGTGCGCCGCCGAGGGCCACTGGCCCCAGCGGACGTAGTCCCGCGTCGCCGCGTTGCTCCCGACGTGGTTCGCGTATCCGTCGATGATCGTCATCAGGTTCGTCAGCGCGAAGACGTCCTCCCGCAGTTCCTGCCACCGGTCGATGTGCGCCTGTCGGAACGCCGGGTCGGCGAAGAGACGCCTCCACCAACCGTAGGTCCACGGGTCCGTGCCGCCCGAGGCGAACCACTCGACCGCGTTGGCGCTGCGTGAGTCGTACGACGAGAAGCAGCGATCGAAGTCCCAGAGCGGCCCGGCGGCGATCCGCTCGCCGCGGTCCTTGAACATGTAGGCGCTCAGCCGCAGCGAGTCCGGATTCTTGGACAGCAGGTTGACCCAGTGGTGGTCGATCCACGTCGGCACGTCGATGAAGGCCGCGTAGCCCGTCGCGGGATTCGTGAAGGCGGTTCCGTTCAGCGCGTCCTCGAAGCGCTGGACGTAGTTCGTCAGATACGCGATCTGCTGCGGCACCAGGTTGGTCTTGAACGGGTCGGCCAGCACGACCCCCATGCGCGTGGTGGCCGTCGTCCACGAGAACTCGTCCTCGTCGGCCGTCGTCTGGTCGATCTTGATGATGTAGCCGCCGCTGCATTCGGGCAACGCGGTCTCCCACGGGTCGAGTTCGGGGAGGTCGACGCGGCGCCCGGAGAGCTTGATCTTCTCGCAGATGTAGTACAGGCCGGCGTACTGGTTCGACGCGAGGTTGATCGTCGCGTTGGTCGACCAGAAGACCTCCACCCAGCGGCCGTCCGGCGCCCACTGCCCGAGCTGCCGGCCCAGCTCGAAGGCGACCGCGTTGAAGATGTAGGAGCGGTCGTAACTGTAGCAGCCGATCAGCGACCAGTCGGACTCGCGCGGCATGCCGAGGACCTCGAAGTCCTCGTCGTTGTCCTCCTCGCTCCAGAATTCGAGGGCATAGGGCTTCTTGGCGAAGCCGGACGACGACTTGCCGCGCACGTTCATGCCGCATCGCGCGCTGAGGACCGCCGGCCCGGTGACCTCCGTCTCGCCGTTGGAGCCGGGCTCGACGAGGAATGCGTGGCAGGTCACGTTCGTCACCTGGGTCGTCACGGCGCCCGGGACCGCGAAGTCGACGTTTCTCAGGAGGAGCAGGGGCAGGTTCGACCGGAACGGGCGCACGTTGGGATCCGCCAGCGTGTACTGCGCGGTCGTGATGACGCCGCTCTGGCCGTTGGTCGCGAAGACCCGCGCCCGGACGTGCAGGCTCGTCGACACCGCGATCGGCCCCGCGTAGATCGCGCTGTTGGTGGTCGGCACGAGCGAGTTCGTCGTGAAGCGGATCATCTGTCCGTCGCCGGCGCCGGAGAGGGTCAGGACGAAGTCGTTCGTGTAGATCCCCGACGGCATCGAGAAGGCCACCGTCTGCGGAAGCCGGAGGATCTCCGGTCCGCCGTTCGTCACGCCGGGGGTCGCGATCGACAGGTACCCGCGCTGGTCGTTCGTCGAGGCCTCCGTCGCCACCAGCCGCGGCTGGAAGAAGAGGTCGCCGCTGGTGGCGCTGCTGTTGACGCACTGGATCGCCATCCAGTTCGTGCCGTTGCGCAGGTGCGGGATTCCGGACTCCATCGAGTGGAATTCGAACAACGTGGGGTTGCGGTTGAAGGTCGCCTTGGAGTCGTACGTGAGCTGGGAGGCGGGCGGGGCGTTGGAGGAAACGATCCACTGTCCGTTCAGGAAGACGGCGAATCCGTCGTCGTACTTCGCATACAGGTCGAGCCGGTCGACCGTGGAGGTGTCGGCCACGGTGAAGGCGCTGCGAATGAGGACCGACGTGTTCGTTCGGTACATCTGCAGGACATTGATGCCGAGTTCGTTGGTCATCGGCGAGGAGTTGAAGTACCCGACCGCGAAGCTCCCGTGGATCCAGGAGGAGTCGTCGAACGAGGGTTGGGTCCACGCGGCCCCCGGGTGTGTCGTGGGGATGAAGGCGGTGCACGGCGACGTGATGTCGACGAGGTTGGTGCTCGTGCCGATGCCCGGGATGAGGCCGTAGGAGACGTCGGAGTACTGCGGGGGATACTTTGGCGCGTAGGACGAGACGATCGTGGTCCCGTTCGACGCGACGAGGGCGAGGAACTCGCCGCCCTTGTCGAGCTGGAAGTCGGCGTGGACCTGCCCGTTGGTGAGCGGGATCCCGCGGCCGGACGCATAGACCAGCAGCGCGCCGCGCGCGGGCACCGAGACGGCCGGGAACCGCCACTTCGTCAGGTTCGACGCGCTGTCGGTCAGGTACCAGCCGTTCAGCGGGACCGCCGTCGCGTCCGGGTTCGTGATCTCGATCCAGTCGGGTCGCGCGCCGTACAGATCCTGGATCCCCGCCTGGTTCGAGGCCATGAACTCGGAGATGTACGGCGCGGCCCGGGGCGCGGACGCGCCCACGAGCCAAGCGCAGAGGACTAGGATCGGACGGATCACCGGGTCACTCCCCCGGATCGGCCGCGACCCGGTGCAAATCAGGATAGCACATCCTCCGACCGCGGTCCTCTCGCAGGATGCCCCGGACCGGGTCGCGCTTTTCATCGAGCCCGGGATGGTCCATACTGCCGCGCCTATGCCGTCTCCATCCAGCGAGCGACGCTTCAGGACCGTGTGGGAAGGATTCGTCTTCGCGCACGCCCTGACGCTCCACTCGCTGACGCTCCGGCTGTTCCGGGTCCTTCCCATCGCGAGGGTGAGGCTCGACCGCATCGTCTACATCCGCCAGCGCAGCGGCGAGGACCTGCGGGACCTGATCCGGCTGGGGCGGTGCTGGTACTGGCCGCACCCCCTGTTCATGGGTCGACCGGAGTTCGACCACGCGCCGTACGTGATCCGCCTGGTGAACGGCACGAGGGTCTTCGTCCGGATGCGGCACGGGTTTCACTACATGATGCGCGAGGGCGTCGGCCGCGCGAAGGCCGCCGCCTCGGGCGCGGACTGACGCCCGCGGTCCCGCGGGAAGGGGAATCGCATGACACCGGAAACGCTGGTCGAAACCGCCGTGGCGGCGCTGGACGGCATCCGCGCGCGCCGGCCGCTCGTGCACAACATCACCAACTACGTCGTGATGAACTCCACGGCCAACGCCCTGCTGTCGCTCGGCGCCTCGCCGGTGATGGCGCATGCGATCGAGGAGGTGGCGGACCTCGCGTCGATCGCCGGGGCGCTCGTGATCAACATCGGCACGCTGTCGGGCCCGTGGATCGAGGCGATGGTCCGCGCGGGCCGGGCGGCGCGGGCGGCGGGGGTGCCGGTGGTCCTCGATCCCGTCGGGGCGGGGGCGACGCGGCTGCGGACGGACACGTCGCTGCGGCTGATCCGCGAGGCGCCGCCGACCGTGATCCGCGGCAACGCGTCGGAGATCCTCGCCCTCGGGTCGTCGGGCGCCGGCGGCCGCGGCGTCGACGCGGCGCACACGGTCGAGCAGGCGCGTGCGGCGGCGGTCGGCCTTGCGCGTTCGACCGGCGCGGTGGTCGCCGTGACCGGCGAGGAGGATTTCGTGACCGACGGGCGCCGCGAGGTCCGCGTGGCCAACGGGCACGCCCTGATGGCGCGCATCACGGGGACGGGCTGCGCCGCGACCGCCGTGACGGGGGCCTTCTGCGCGGTGGAGCGGGATGCGCTGGCCGCGGCCGCCGCGGCCCTGATCGTCTTCGGCGTCGCGGGGGAACTGGCCGCCGCCGGCGCGCCGAGGCCGGGGACCTACCAGGTCCGGCTGCTCGACGCGCTCGACGAGGTGGACGGGGGGGCGGTCCGGGCGCGGAGCCGCATCCGCGTCGCCGCGACGGCATGAGGCGGACGCCCGATTACTCGGTCTACGTCGTCACCGACCGGGCGCTCGCCGGCGGGCGCCCGCTGGCGGACGTCGTCGCGGCGGCGCTCGACGGCGGGGCGGGCATCGTCCAGGTCCGCGAAAAGATCCTGGATTCGCGTGCGTTCTTTGATGAGGTGCTGGCCGTGATCCGGGTCGCGCGGGCGCTGGGCCGGCCGGTGATCGTCAACGACCGGGTGGACGTCGCGCTCGCGGCCGGCGCGGACGGCGTGCACGTCGGCCAGGGCGACCTGCCCTGCGAGGCGGTGCGGCGGATGGCGGGGCCGGAGCGGATCGTCGGCGTCTCGGTCGGCTCCGTCGCCGAAGCGGTGGCGGCCGAGCGCGCGGGGGCGGACTACCTCGGGATCAGCCCCGTGTTCGCCACGCCGACGAAGACGGATGCTCCGCCCGCGACGGGGCTGGACGGGCTGCGGCGGATACGACAGGCTGTCCGGCTGCCGCTGGTGGCGATCGGCGGGATCCATGCGGGGAATGCCGCGGACGTCATCCGGGCGGGGGCCGACGGCGTCGCGGTGGTTTCCGCGGTGATGGCGGCGGCCGATCCGCGGGCCGCGGCGGCGGGATTGGTGCGGGCGGTGGCGGAGGGGCGGAATCTGTCGGGAATCATGGCACGGGAGGAACGGCGATGACGACGATCCGGATGGCGGGATGGTGTGCGATGACGGCGGCCGCCACGTGGCTGGCCGGCTGCGGCGGCGGCGAGCCGCCCGAGGCGTTCGCGGCGCGGGAGGAACTCCGGGCCCAGGTGGGCAAGTTGTCGCGGACGGTCGACGACCTGCGCGCGGAGGTCGAGACCATGCGGTCCGAGCGCACGACCAACCTCAAGGCCGTCGTGCAGGACATGCTGCGGACCGAACTCGACGGGATGATCGCGACGACGGTCCAGGCCCGGGTCGAGTCCAAGATCGGCGACAAGGCGGAGATCGACCGCGTCTTCCGCGAGAGCGTCGCCGACGCGATGACCGCGTACGAGGCGAAGAAGAAGGCCGACGAGGAGGCCCGCCGCGAGCAGGAGCGCGTCGCCCGCGACCAGGAGCGCGCCAAGCGCGACGAGGAGCGGTGGACCCGGGTCGCGCAGGAACTCGGCCTCAACGAGACCCAGAAGGAGCAGATGCGCGCGGCCAGCCAGGCCATCCGCCAGGAGATCGAGGCCGGATGGGCGCAGATCCGCGAGACCGGCCAGCCGCCGGACATGGATGCCATGCGCCGCCGCGCGGCCGAACTGAAGGCCCAGTTCGAGGCCTCGCTCGCGCAGAGCCTCACGCCGCAACAGATCGAGGCCTACCGGCAGCAGGACTTCAGCTTGCTCCGGATGCTCGACGGCATGGCGTCGTCGAGCGGCGGCCGCGGCATGATGTTCGGGGGCCGGGGGGGCGGCGACCGCGGGCCCGATCGCAGTCAGGGCAAGCAGGGCAACTGACCGGCAGATCCACCCCGCCGGATCCCCTCGGCGGGCAGGGTGCAGCCGTGGCGCCGCTCCCACCGCCATCGTGGAGGCGGCGCCACGGGGCGCATCTCCGATTCACCGACCCGATCGCGCGGGCACCTCCGTCATCGCTGCACGGGACCGGAGATGAGCCCGGGGTCCCGGGGATTTCAAGAATCGGGTTGACAGTCCCCTGATCGTCGTCTACCGTCCGCCGCGTTCTAATGGACGGATTGTACCGACAGCGTGAGGAAGCGACGATGAATCTGACGAATTCGATCAGGCTCTCCGGGTGGTTCGCCCTGGCGATGGCAGTGACCGTGGGATGCGAGGACTTCACTCGCCTCCCGGAAGGGCAGACCGCCACCACCTCGACGGCGCAGGCCACGAGGACCAACGCGACGGCGGCGGCGACAACGCCGGTGGCCGCAACGCCCAGTCCGTCCGGATCCCTCGGCGTCACGGGAGCGGGCGGCGGCTTCCTCTGGAAGCCGGTCTCGGAGTCCCGGGGCACCCTGGTCGTGCTTCTTCCGGAGACGTACACCGGCGGCATCAGCACCGTGTTCATCGCCGAGTCGAACGGCACGGTGGTCGAGGTGGGGAGCTACCGCGGCAACTACAATGGAAACCGGGCCCACTACGACTTCACCATGGCGGGCGGCGGGTACGGCACGGGCATCTACGTCGTCGCCGATCTCGAGGATGGAACCACGGTGAACTGGTATATCGCCGATGGATCGAGCCGGACGCAATACTGAACCCCGGCCGTGTCGTTGCAGGAAAACCAAGGAAAGCGTGTTGATAACCCCGAGGTCGTACCCTACCGTCCGCCACGGTCCGTGGCGGAACAGCGGGTAACGTGAGGACAGGATCATGACGATGATGACATCAACGCGGCACGCGGGATGGCTGGCGGTGGCGGTGGCGGCGACGGTGGGATGCGAGGATTGGACCCGCCTGGAAGTCACCCCGGACCAGACGTCCACGATCGCGGCGACCCCGGCCGCGACGACGACGAACGCGACCGCCGCGACGACGACGGCCGCGACCACGGCCACGGCCGCACCGTCCGGAAGTCTCGGCGTCACCGGCGCCAGCGGCGGGTTCCTCTGGAAGCCCGTCTCGGAATCCAACGGCAAGCTGATCGTGCTGCTCCCGGATCAGTACACGGGCAGCATCAGCACCGTGTTCATCGCCGAGTCGGACGGAACGGTCGTCGAGCAGGGCTCGTTCGTCGGGGTCTTCAACGGCGGGCGGGCGCACTACCGGTTCTCCCAGGTGGGTGCCGCCTATGGCACGGGGATCTACGTGGTCGCCGACCTGGAGGACGGCACGACGGTGAACTGGTACGTTGCGAACGGGGGCACCCGCACGGAGTACTGATCCGGTCGGATCCGGGGAAACGGGCGGTCTGCGGCGTGCCGCGGATCGCCCGTTTCGTTTGAACCGCGTCGTCCCGGCCTATCCGTCCGATGCCTTCCGGCCTTCCGGTGCCGGACGCCCCAGGCGGGCGAGAACCTGGAGCATGTCGTTCCACACGTCCCAGTAGCGGGCCTTCTCGTCGCCCCCGCCCCGCAGCAGGTAGGACGGGTGATAGGTCGGCATCACCGGGATGCCGCGGTAGGTCTGCCACTGCCCGCGCAGGCGGCTGATCCCCTTGAGGCCGAGGAGACCGAAGACGGCGGTGGCCCCGAGGCAGACGATGGCCTTCGGGGCGAGGGCGGCGATCTGCTCCTCGAGGTAAGGGATGCAGGTCCGCATCTCCTCCTCCGTCGGCGGGCGGTCCTTGCGCATCGCGAAGTCCTCCGTCGGCCGGCACTTCACGATGTTCGCGATGAAGACGTCCTCGCGCGCGAATCCCATGCGGATGATGAGCCGGGTCAGCAGCTGGCCCGCCCGCCCGACGAAGGCCAGCCCCTGGCGGTCTTCGTCCGCCCCGGGGCCCTCCCCGACGAACAGGAGTTCGGCGCGCGGGTTCCCCTGGCCGGGGACCGTCCGGGTGCGCGTGCGGTGCAGGGGGCAGAGCGTGCACGATGCGATGCGGCGGGCGACGGCCTCCAGGCCGCCGGCCGGCTCGGTCGCCGCATCGCGCGGAGAGGCGGGCAGCGCCGCGGGCGTTGCGGGGCGGCTCCGGGCCGGTGCCGCCCGGCGCGGCGGGGGCTCGGCGAGCCGTGCGACGTCGTCCGCCGGCGTCTCGACGGTCCGCATGCCCTCCGACTTCTCGAACTCGGCCCAGCGGGCCAGGTCGTCGGCGATGGCGGCCAGTTCCCGGCGCGGACGGGGTTCCGTCGGTGTCATGGGGCGGCATTGTCGGGGCAGGGGAGGGCCGCGGCAAGCCGTTTTCCTCCGTCTCCGGGGCAACGATTCGCTTTGCGGTTTTCCGCGATACCGGATAAAAGATGCGCATGGCTGCTGTCAACATCACGGCCCTGCTCGAAGACATGGTCCGCCGGGGGGCCTCGGACCTGATCCTGACCGTCGGGGCGCCGCCCCAGATGCGCATCCACGGCCAGATGCAGCCGGTGCGTCCCGAGGTGCTGGATCCGCCGGACACGCGGGCCGTGGCCGACCTGCTGATGAACGACCGCCTGCGCGGCGTCTTCGAGGCCAAGGGCAGCGCGGACTTGGCGACGTCGCTGCCGTCGGGCATCCGGTTCCGCGTCCACGTCTTCCGCCAGCAGGGTTCGGTCGCGCTGGCGCTCCGCCAGATCTCGTCGAAGATCCCGTCCTTCGAGAGCCTCGGCCTGCCGGAGGTCGTCCGCGATTTCGCGACGGCCCCGTTCGGCCTGGTGCTGGTGACCGGGCCGGCGGGCAGCGGCAAGTCGACGACGCTGGCGGCGATGATCGATCACATCAACCGCCACCGGCAGGGGCACGTCATCTGCATCGAGGACCCGATCGAGTACGCGCACCGGCACGGCGGCTGCACGATCGAGCAGATCGAGATCGGCGAGGATGCCCCTTCGTTCACCGATGCGTTGCGCAACGTGTTCCGGCAGACGCCGGACGTGATCATGGTCGGCGAGATGCGCGACCTCGAGACGATCGCGCTCGCGCTGACGCTGGCCGAGACCGGCCACCTGATCCTGGCGACGCTGCACACGCAGGACACCTCGAACGCCGTGAACCGCATCGTCGACACGTTCCCCGCCGAGCAGCAGGAGCAGATCCACATGCAGCTGTCGATGTCGCTCGTCGGCATCATCTCGCAGCAGTTGATCATCGCGCGGGAACGCGACCGGCGCGTGCTGGCGTGCGAGGTCCTGCGGGCGACGAGCGCCGTGCGGAACCTGATCCGCGAGGGCGCCGTGCAGCAGCTGTACTCGGTCCTGCAGACCAGCCGCAGCGACGGCATGCAGTCGATGGAGGAGTCGCTGCGGCAGCTCCACACCCACGGGTTCATCACGGAGGAGCAGGCGCTCAGCCGTTCGTCGAAGCCGAAGGAGATGATGCGCATGATCCGGACGAGGGTCGGATGAGGGAGGCGCTCCGAGTGAAGACGACGATGATCCGGTTCGCTGCCCGTGCGGTGTCGGTGGCCGTGGCGCTGGCCGCGACGGCCCGCGGCCAGGACGCGGCCCCCGCCGCGCCGGCGGCCGAGGCCCCGGCGGCGCCTCCCGCCGCGGACGCGCGCGTCACGCTGGCGATCGAGGAGGGCGACATCCAGCAGGTGCTCACCGCCTTCTCGCGGCAGACGGGGCGCAACATCGTCATCGGCCCCGACGTCCGGGGGCCGGTGACCGTCCGCGTCAGCGACGTGGCGTGGCAGACGGCGCTCGATGTGATCCTCCGCCCGTACGGGTTCGCCTACGAGGTCGTCGGCGACGCCGTCATCGTGATGAAAGCCGACGCCGTCAAGGCCCCGGCGACCCCCGAGGGGACGGCGGTGTTGACGATCGCCACCGAGGTTCGCGTGTTCATCCTGAAGTACCTCGATGCGTCGGACCTCGAGGAGGTGGTCAAGTCGCAGCTCAGCCCGCAGGGCAGCATCGTCGTCCTCCGCCCGCTGGGGCAGTACTGGGAGCCCGAGTCGTCCTCGTCCGGCGGGGGGAGCATGTCGAAGTCGGGCCCGGACTCCGCCCTCGCCCGCGGCCGGCGCACGCAGGAGTCGAAGGAGGTTGTCCGGAGCAAGCGGTTCATCGTGAGGGACACGGCGGCGTCGCTCAAGGTCGTCGCCGACCTCGTGGCGCAGCTGGACGTCCAGCCCGACCAGGTCCTGATCGAGGCGCGCTTCGTCGAGGTGAGCTCGAACTTCGCCCGCGACATCGGGCTGGAACTCAACGGCGGCGGGACGTTTCTCAACGGCAACCAGGTGCAGAGCCTCTCCGGTCAGTCCGGCACCCTCCGGGCCGAGCCGCGCATCTTTCCCCCGGACACCCCGTACCCCTCGGTGCTGCCCTTCAACACGGGCGGCACGCTGTTCTTCCAGCAGCTGACCGACATCCAGTTCAGCGTCCTCCTGCACATGATCGAGGACGAGCGCTCCGCCAACGTCCTGTCCTCCCCGCGCATCATGACGCTGAACAACCAGGAGGCGCGGATCATCATCGGCGAGAAGTTCCCGATCGTCGAGGTCAGTTCCGTTCCCACGACGACCGGCATCGAGAAGACGGTCACCCTCGACTACTACGAGAAGATTGGCATACAGCTTGCTGTGGTACCCCAGATCTGCGCGAGCAACCGCATCGGGATGATCGTCCGGCCCTCGGTGACGTCCAGGACCTCGCTGGTCGAGGAGATCTACCCGGTGCTGTCGACCCGCGAGGCGGAGACCCAGATCATGCTGCAGAGCGGCGACACGGTGGTGATCGGCGGCCTCGTCAAGGACGAGGACCGCGCCGAGCAGTACCGCGTCCCGTTCCTCAGCCAGATTCCGCTTCTCGGCCGGCTCTTCCGCCGCGATGCCGGCGCGAAGGACAAGATCGACCTCCTGATCTTCCTGACGGCGACGATCCACGCCGAGGGATCCGGGACCGCGGGGTTCGCGACGCCCCGCTGAGCGAAGGAGATGGCTCCCGAGATGGCGGACAACGGACAGCTTCAGGCCGACACCCTGGGCTCCCGCCTGCCGCCGCGGGCCCGCCGCCTTTGCGCGACGCTGGTCGAGACCGGCCGGCTGACGCCCGAGCAGGTCGATCGCGCCGCGGAGGTCAGCCTGGGGACCGCGCGGCCGATCGAGGCGGTGATCGTCGACCTGGGCTACGCGAGCGCCGAGGACGTCGTCCGCGCCGTGTCCCGGCAGCAGAACATCCCCTTCTTCGATCTCGGGCCCGAATTCAAGCTCCAGCCGGAGGAGGTCGCCCTCGTTCCCGAGAAGATCGCCCGGCGCTACGGCCTGATCCCGGTCTGCAAGCCCGGGGACGCCTTCGTCACGCTGGTGATGAAGGACCCGCTGAACCTCGCGGCCGTGGACGCGGTCCGGTCGCTGACCTCGATGGAGGTCCGGCGCGCGGTCAGCCTGGAGGAACGGATCCTCCGGGTCATCGAGCGCGAGTACCGCCCGGACGCGCACATCGAGAGGAATCTCAAGGACATCGTCGAGATGGAGGTCGGCACCGAGGCCGCGGAGACGGAGGCGGCGGCCCTCGACGCGGAGCAGCTCAAGGTCATCGCGAACGACGCGCCCGTCGTGAAGTTCGTCAACCTGATGCTGATGCAGGCCGTCCGCGACCGCGCCAGCGACATCCACCTCGAGCCCGGGGAGAAGGACGTCCGCATCCGGTTCCGCATCGACGGCGTGCTTCGCCAGGTGACGCCGCCGCCGAGGCGCCTGTACCCGGCGATCGTCACGCGGTTGAAGATCCTGTCCGAGATGGACATCTCCGAGCGCCGACTCCCGCTCGACGGACGCCTCAAGTTCCGCGTCTTCAGCCGGGAGATCGACGTCCGCGTCTCGTCGCTGCCGCTGGTCAACGGCGAGAAGATCGTCATGCGAATCCTCGACCGCAGTTCGCTCGTCGTCGACATGGCGAAGATCGGTTTCGATTCCCGGATGCTCTCCCGTTTCCAGCGGGTCCTCCAGGAGCCCAACGGGATCATCCTGCTGACGGGCCCGACGGGCAGCGGCAAGACCACGACCCTCTACAGCGCCCTGAGCTACCTCAACCACCCGGACGTCAACATCCAGACCGTCGAGGACCCGGTCGAGTACGTTCTCGAGGGCATCAACCAGACCCACGTGCGCGCGAAGATCGGCATGACCTTCGCCAGCGCCCTCCGGGCGATCCTCCGGCAGGACCCGGACATCTGCCTCATCGGCGAGATCCGCGACGAGGAGACCTCGCGCATCGCGATGCAGGCCTCGCTGACCGGCCACCTGGTGCTGAGCACGCTTCACACGAACGATGCGCCGTCGTCCTTCAGCCGCTTGCGCGACATCGGCGTCGAGCCGTTTCTCGTCGCGGCGACCGTGAAGCTCGTCATCGCCCAGCGGCTGGTCCGCCTCATCTGCAAGTTCTGCAAGCAGGAGACCACGCTGACCGACGAGCAGAAGGAGATCCTCTCCAACGTCTGCCCGGAGGCCGTGGACTGGCCGCACTACAAGGGCGCCGGATGCGATGCGTGCAACCATACCGGGTACAAGGGCCGCCAGGGCGTCTTCGAGTTCCTCGAGGTCAACAACCCGATCCGCCAGCTGATCCTCCAGAAGGCCGGCGACGTGACGATCCGCGAGATGGCGATCAAGCAGGGGATGGAGACGCTGGTCGTGAACAGCCTCCGCAAGCTGAAGGACGGCGTCTCCACGATGGAGGAAGTCATGACGGTCTGGCCGATGGAGGACGAGTAGCCGGCCATGGCGGGTTTCACCTACGTCGCGCGAAACCAGGCCGGGCAGGTGGTCCGCGCCGCCCTCGATGCGGCCGACCGGCAGGACGCCCTGTCCCGGCTTCGCGCCATGGGCCTCATCGTGGTCGACCTGGCGGCGCAGGGCGAGGCGCCCGCCGCCGCATCCGTCCGTCCCGCCGCCAAGACCCGCCGGCCGCTGTTCAGGATGGAGAAGTCGATCTCGACGTCCGAGAAGTCGGTTTTCTGCCGCCAGCTCTCCATCACGGTGAACGCCGGCATGCCGCTGCGCGACGCGCTCGAGTCGATCGCCAACGACATGGACCATCCCACGTTCCGCAAGGTGCTGCTCGCCGTGGTCGCCCGGCTGCACCAGGGCGAGTCGTTCTCCCATTCGATCGAGCGGTTTCCCCAGCATTTCAGCACGCTGTTCGTGGCGCTCGTGCGCGCCGCCGAGGAGTCGGGGAGCCTCCCGGAGACCCTCGACCAGCTCGCCGGCTACATGGAACGCAGCGAGAAGCTGATCAAGAAGATCAAGGCGGTCACCTCCTACCCGATGTTCATCCTCGTCTTCTTCCTGATCGTCAGCGTCGTCATGACCGCCTTCGTACTGCCCAAGTTCATGGACAGCTTCAAGGGATTCGACGTGGTCCTGCCGCCCCTGACCCGGTTCGTGTTCGGGATGAACGCCTTCGTCCTCGGCCACTGGTACTGGTTCGTCGGCGCGATCGTCGTTCCGGTCGTGAGCGCGCTGCTCTACCGCCGCAACCCGAAGGGACGGTACAATCTCGATGCCGCGGTCCTCAAGCTGCCCTTCTTCGGGGTCTGCATCCGCGAATTCGCCCTGGCCCGCTTCTGCCGCAATCTCTCCATCATGCTCCGCGGCGGCGTCGGAATCACGACGGCCATGGACATCACCTCGGCGGTCAGCGGGAACGTCGTCATCGTGGAGTCCATGCTCAAGGCCAAGGAGCGGATCCTGAGCGGGGAGCGCATCGCGGCCAGCCTCGCGAAGGACAAGGAAGTCCCCAAGCTCATCATCCGCATGGTCGGCGTCGGCGAGGAATCCGGACGCCTTCCGGAAGTGCTTGACAAGGTTGCCACGTTATACGAAGAATACGTTGAAAACCGGATCGTGACCGCGACGTCGATGTTCGAGCCGGTCGTCATCTGCCTGTTCGGCGGCGTGGTTCTGGTCCTCGTTCTTGCGATCTATCTGCCGATCTTCACGGTCTCCCAGGGCGTGAAGTAGACGGTGAAACGGGGGTTTCCGACCTCTGGATGGAACCGAGGGTCCATGGCGGCGGGCAGGGGGGGCATCTCCCCCGGGAGTCCCGTCGCCGCCCGATCGAATCGCCCCGCCTTTCATAATCGCCCCCGCTTGTTTCTCATTTATGGGAAAGGAAAGGCCCCGGCGCTCCGGTTTCCCGGGCGCCCGACAGACTGCGATCCCGGCATCGTCGAATCCGGGGAGTTGGCACGGCGCCTGCTCCATGCAGCCCTCGCGGTTGGGCTGGGTGGAGAGAAAGAAAGGCGCAACGACGATGAACCGGAACAAGGTTGGCGGGAAGAGCGGGGCGGCGCGTGCGTCGCGGGCCGGCTTCACGCTGGTCGAGTTGATGGTCGTGGCCGTCATCGTGGCGATCCTGGCGGCGGTTGCCATCCCCCTGATGACCGGCGGCAAGAAGAAGGCGATGGCCTCCGAGGCCGATTCTTCGCTGGGCGCCGTCAGGGCCTGCCTGCGTGCGATGTACGCGGAAACGCGGAACTACTCCAAGGACCCGAACGGCAACACGATCCAGGCGGGGGATCCCCTGACGTCGATCCCGGGGGTCTCCGTCGGCGATCTCGAGGGCAAGTACTTCAAGGAATCGGATTACGATGTCGCGTCGATTTCGGCGTCGGCCTACTCCCTGCGCTGCAGGGGGAGCACCGGCGAGGTGTCCGGGGTGACGATCACGCTGGACCAGGGCGGGACGTTCATCAGGACGGGACTTTGAGGGATGTGAGGACGACGTGACCGGCTGACGGGTGTACCGAGGCGGGTTGCGAAGGTGGGAACAGGGAGCCGGCCGGGGGATACCGGTGCGCCAGCCGCCTGATGCGGCGGGCGGAGGACGGGGAAGAAAACAAAGAAAAAAAAGAGAACGAAACCATGCCGGCCGGAAGGCCGGCGACAAGAAAGCGAACGAGAAAAATGAAACTGCGCACGAGTAAGAAGGGGTTCACGCTGGTTGAGTTGATGGTCGTCGCCGTGATCGTGGCGATCCTGGCCGCCGTGGCCATCCCGCTGATGAGCGGCAACAAGAAGCGCGCGATGGCGACCGAGGCCGAGGCGGCGCTGGGCAGCGTCCGTACGGCCCTCCGCGCGATGTACGCGGAGACGAAGGCCTACGACAAGGATCCGAACGGCACCACGATCTCGGGCAGCGTGACGAACATCCCGGGCGTGACGGCGGAAGACCTCGAAGGCAAGTACTTCAAGGCCGCCAACTACTCGATCGAGTCGATCTCGACGAGCAGCTACTCGATCCAGGCCGTCGGCAGCACCGGCGAAGTGAACGGTGTGACGATCAAGCTGAACCAGGACGGTAACTTCACCCGTACCGGCCTGTAATCCGATAACGAGCCAGAGCGCGGGCGGTGACGGGGGTGGAAAAGCCCGCACCGCCCGCGCGGCTTGTTTCGGGGGGGGATTTGCCGGATGATCGCGCGCATGAGAAGAATACGACCGGCGCGACGCGGGTTCACGCTCGTGGAGTTGATGATCGTGGCCGTGATCGTGGGGATCCTGGCCGCCGTGGCCGTGCCGCTGATGGCGGTGAACCGGAAACGGGCCATGGCGACGGAGGGCGAGTCGGCGCTGGGAACGGTTCGCGGGGCCCTGAGGGCGATGTACGCCGAAACCAGGGATTATTCGAAGAGCTTCACCGGCTCGACGATCACGCCGGGGCCCGTGACGGTCATCCCGGGCGTGGGGCCCGTCGATCTCCAGGGACAGTACTTCGCCGCGGAGAACTACGAGATCGAATCCGTGGGTCCCACGACGTTCATCCTGCGCTGCAGCGGTACCACGGGCAGCGTCGCGGGGGTGACGATCCGGATCGATCAGGACGGTACCATCACGAGGGTCGGTCTGTAGCGCCGGGCGCCGGTCGGAAGCGGACAACAACATGGTCTATCGCGAGACAGTGGCGGGCGTGGACATCAGCGACGGCGGCGTCGCCGTCGCCTGCGTCGTCCCGCGCCGGGGCGGGGGGCTGGGCGTCACGCACGCCGGCTACGCCGACATCCCCGGGGACGCGAAGGACGCGGATGTTGCCGCCATCGTCCGGTCCGTGTGGAAGCAGGCGGCCATCCCCACCTACACCGTGGCTTCGTGCCTGAACACGGGATCCCTCCTGCTCCAGTACTTCCACTACCAGAACCTGTCGGAGGACGAAACGCGGTCCGCCCTGCGGCTCGAGGCCGAGGAGTCGCTCCAGGTCCCGGCGAAGGACCTCCTGTTCGACTGGCACGGCGCGGAGACCGGGGGGGCGTCCTCGGACCGGGCCCCGGCCCGCGAGGGCGTGCTCGTCGCGGCCCCGCGCGCCGCCGTCGACCAGCACCGCGCCATCCTGGCCTCGGCCGGCCTCTACCCGGTCATCCTCGACGTCGGCGCCCTGGCCGTCTGCAACCTCTGGATGCGGATCGACGGCGCCCGGCTCCGCGACGAGGTCGTCTTCGCGGTCAATCTCACCCGCCAGAGCGCCCACCTCGTCATCCTCGCGTCGGATGGCCGGGTGTACCCCCGCACCATCGTGTGCGGGTCCGCCGACTGGGGTTCCTCGATCGACTACCTCATCGACAACATCACCGGCCAGGAGGACTACGCCGAGACGAAGCTGGGCCTTCCACCCGTCCGCCGCATCCTGATGACGGGGTCCATCCCCGGGGGCGGCGCTTTTCTCGAGAAGATCCGGAGCCGCCTCGCCCATCCCGTCGAGGGATGGACGCCGATGGCGGGGGAGCATGTCAGCGTGGCGCGCCGGGCCTCGCGCCTGAAGACGGATCCCGACCTGGCCCGCCGCATGACCGTCAGCCTGGGCCTCGCCCTGAGGGGGTTCGACCGTGACGGCGTTTAGGATCAACCTCATGCGGGAGATCGTGCCCCCCCCCGCCCGCCGGGCGAGGATCTTCCTGCTCTTCATTGCCTATGTCCTCGTGTTCGGCGCGATTTCGACCTTCGCCGCGTGGCGCCTCACCATCCGGATGGTCGAGTTGCGCGGTCGGCGGCACGGGATGGATCTTCAGGAGAAGTGGTTCCGGCAGAAGTTCCCCGACGTGGCCTCGTTCCAGGAATACTCCGACGATCTCCGGCTCGGGCTCGAGCACTGCGAGACGCAACTGGCCGGCATCGGCGAGGTCGTCGGCCGGCGCTGCGACCTGCCCCCGCTGCTGCTCTCGATCCTCCAGCCGATGACCCCCGGCATGCGCGTGGGCTCGTTCTCGATCGACCGGGAGAAGAAGTCCTTCGGGTTCGAGGTGTCCGTCCCCGCCGCGACCTTCGAGCGCCGCCGGCAGGGCGACGCCGACATCATGACGTCGTGGAACGAACACCCCGTCCTCCGCACCCGGCTCAAGAGCATCGTGCTGATCGGCAGCCGGCGGGCCCGGGGCCCGACGGGGTTCGAGTATGTCCTGACCTTCAGCGGCGTGATGAAGGACGCGCGCGCAACGGCGGAGCCCTGATCATGGACGTGGGTGCTTTCCTGCGGTCGAAGACGAGGATGCGGCTGTGGCTGCTCCTTCCCCCGGTGGCGTTCGTCCTGCTGGCGGGAGGGGGCGCGTGGTACTGCGTCCGGGCGGACCGCGACATCCGGTGGAAGAAGGAGTTCCTCGAGTCGGCCCCGGAACTGCGGGTCATGCTCCAGAACGCGCTGTCCGTGTCGAGCAACTCCTACCTGACCGCATGGAGCACCGGCCAGGCCCGGGAGAACCTCAACTCCCTGTTCAACGACGTGGCGCGGCAGTCCGGTTTCACCATCAACTCCCTCGGCATCGAGGAGGGGACCGGGGCGCGGAAGGGGTTGCGCGCGACGGTCAAGGGCGACGGAACCGTGGACCTCGTGCTCCGTTTCATCGAGGCCGCGGAGAAGCCCGGGAACCTGGTGACCCTGGAGTCGGCCACGATGACCGCGATGCGACCGATGGCGAATCCGCCCTACCAGGTGGAGATGACGTTCCTCTATGCGTACAACCCGAAATAGCCGGAGGACATGCGCCCCCTTCGCCGCGGCCGCGGCGCTCCTGTGCGCTGCGGGGGCCGGTTGTCGCGACGCGGCGGAGTCGCAGGGGCTGCAGGCGCACCGGGCCGTTGCCGATCGCGTGGCTCGCGCCATGGACGACCTCCAGAAGCGCCGGGCCTCGCTGGAGGCCGGCGCGGACATCCAGGACGCGGTGGCCGGATTGAACGTCATGAAGGAGCCCCCCGCGCCGGCCCCGGAACCGGTCGTCGCGCCCGAGGCCGATCCGGCCGCGGATCCGGCCGATCCGGCGGCGGATGCCCCGGCGCCCGCACCGTCCGTCTTCCGGCTCCAGGGCATCGCCTGGCATCCGGCCGCCCCCCTGGCGATCGTCAACAAGCGTACCGTCGGCGTCGGCGATACGGTCGACGGCCGCCGCGTCGAGAGCGTCACCCGCGAGGGCGTCGTCCTGGTCGGCCCGGACGGCGACCGGCTGGAACTCCGACTCTATGAACCCGGATCGCAACAGCCCTGAGCCCGTGCGACGCGCCGCGGCGCGCCGGGGCGCCACGCTCATCGAGGTGCTCTGGACCTGCGTCATCCTCGCGGTCGTCGCCCTGGCCGCGGGGTCGTTCGTCTCCCTCTCGACCGGCACCGTCTCGGTGACGCGCAACCACCGCCTCGGCCTCGAGGCCGCCAACAGCCGCCTGGAGGACCTTCGCTCGGCCGGCTTCGACGCGGTCAAGCCGTCGACGCAGAACTACGTGACCAACTACATCCGATGGTCGGGCTCGGCCTGGGTCCGTTCGACGAGCAATCCGGGCGAGGTGCTGACGATCCTCGGCCAGACCTATCCCATCATCACGACCGTCGTCTACGTCGACATCAACGGCGGGCCGGTCTCCTACGACGTGCTCCATGTCGCCGTCCTCGTGAAGTACCGGAAGAACGAACCCAACACGGTGAGGTTGTGGACGTACATCGGTCCATGAAGCCGCGCCCCGGTCGCGCGGGGTTCACGGTGGTCGAGCTCCTGGCCACCGTCGTCACGGCGGGCATCCTGGCCGTGGCGATGGGGTCCATCCTGTATTTCTCCTTCACCGCCCTCCGCCGGAACAACGAACGGATCACGCTCCAGCGCGACGCCACGTTCGCCTTCGACATGATCGCCCGCACCGCCCAGGGCGCCTCGCCGGCCGAGATCACCCTGGCGACGAAGTCGGTCACCTTCGGCACCAATGCGTTCCGCACGAAGCGGATCCGGTTCTTCGACAACAACACCGGCGACCTCGTCTACGATCCCGACATCGCCATCGGCGGCAACGAGCAGGTCATCGTCAACGACCGGCTCAGTTCGTTCGGCGTCACGATGGTCGGCAGCCGGCTCGTCATCCAGATGGTGGTTTCGTACAGCACCGAGAATCTCACCTACTCCAATTCGGTCACGATGAGGAATTGACGGAGGCGCACCATGAACGCGATTCGTCGTCCAGCAGAACCCGCCGGAGGCACTCCGGATTTCACGGAGGGCACGGATCCGAAGCCGGTCCGGTCCGGTCCGCCGTCTTCGATCCGTGATATCCGCGCCATCCGTGGTTCTCCACGTCCGGTCGATGGCCGGCGCGGTGCGACCCTGCCGATCGTCATGGGGCTCGTCGTCGTTCTCACCCTCTTCGGCGCCGGGATGCTCGCCAGTGCGGGGGCGACCCGCCTCGACGCCATCCGCCGCCAGCAGTCGCTCCAGTGCTTCTGGGGCGCCGAGTCCGCCCTGGCCCTCGTCCGCCACCGTCTCTTCAACGAGCCCTCGTACCGGCAGTCCCCGACGCCCATTGTCTTCACCAGCGGCCTGATGCGGGCCGATGCCCAGGTCGTCCGTTCGGGCGACCTCTACACCGTCACCGCGCGCGGCTCCAACACCGCCAACCGCCTCGGCCGGCGGATCCAGCAGGAGTTCCAGCTCCAGCAGTTCGGCTACTGGGACGACTTCGCGCTCTTCGCCGGTGTCGGAGGCGGCGACATGGGACAGAGCGTGTCCATCTACGGCGACGTCTTCTGCGAGGGCGATCTCCGCATGATGCAGACCGCGGCGATCTTCGAGTGCCTCTACTGCAAGGGCAGCCTCAACATGAGCCAGAGCGCTGTCGTCCACGACGAGGCCTACATCGGCGGCACCATCAGCCTCAAGAACTCGTCCACGATCGAGGGCGGATCCTATCCCTTCAGCAGCCCGGCGAATCCCTACTACATCGTCCAGCCCACCGTGCCGGTGCTCGATTCCTCCTACTACAACTCGATGCCCCCCATCGCGGCGGTTTCCAACTCGGGATTGAACTTCGGCGCCAACATCAACCTGGCGGGCCAGACGAAGTTCGTCCAGGGGGCCGCCTCGCTCCAGCAGGTCAAGACGCTGACGAGTTCCCCGGGCGGCGGAATCCTCGTCGTCCGGGATTCGTTCTCCCTCCAGCAGTCCTGCCAGATCGGCCCCAACGTCACCGTGATCTGTGGCGGCAACTTCGAGATGGGCCAGAGCACCCGGATTGGCACCAATGCCCTGGTCTACTCGGGGACCCGGATCAACATGAAGCAGTCCGGGATCATCTCCTCCCGGGCCGCGTTGATCACGCCGGGAATCATCGACATGAAGCAGGCCGCCCAGGCGTCGGGCTTCCTCTACGCCGGGCAGGACCTCGACATCTCGCAGACCATCACCATCCAGGGCCTCGCCTACGCCAAGAACCGCGCGGACCTCTCCCAGGGCGTCATGATCACGTACAACAAGAGCGTCCTTCCGTTCAACTTCCCACCGGGCATCCAGACCAACGACGCCGTCACCATGACCCCCAGGAAGTGGAGGGAGTTGTAGGCCCCCCGGTCCCGCCATTCGGGCGCTTCTCCGGCTCATGGACCTGATCCTGCGGGCGCCCCGGAATCCGCATGGCACCCGGGATCCAGCGAACGGCCGGGCCGGCGGCCCGGCCCTGCCACGGATTTCCCGGGAGCGACGGGTAGGGCCGGGCCGCCGGCCCGGCCGGACGGAAGGCCCGCGCGAGCGTCGTCGTCGTTGCACCGGACCGGAGAAGCGGCCCCGCCATTCCGGCCGGCGGTATCGCCTTGCGTTTTCCGCCCGGCCCTGTAGCCTCGCCTGTGGCGATGTGCGAGACGGCGACATTCGAGGCGGGGGCTGGCCGCGGACGGCCGGGGCGCCGCAGGCCGCGGGATCGTCGCAGCCGGCGCGGGGCGACGCTTGCCCTGGTCCTGGGCTTGGTCGTGATCGTCGGGTTCCTGGGCAACGGGCTCCTGAGCTCCGCCGGAAGCTGCCGGCTCGATGCCGTCCGGCGCCAGCAGTCGCTCCAGTGCTTCTGGGGCGCGGAGTCCGCCCTGGCCCTGGCGCGGACACGGCTCTACACCGACGAGTCCTATCGCAGTTCGCCGACGGCCATCGTCCTGACGAACGGCCTCATGGTGGCCCACGCGAGCGTGTCCAGGGCGGGGAACACCTACGTTGTCTCCGCGACGGGATCCAACACCCACAGCCGGATCGACTGGCGGCTGAGGCAGGATTTCACGCTGCAGTCGCTCGGCTTCTGGGACGACTTCGCCCTGTTCGCCGGTCCCGGGGGGATCGACATGTCCCAGAGCGTGTCGGTCTACGGCGACGTCTACTGCGAGGGCGACCTGCGGATGTCGCAGTCGGCGGCGATCTTCGAGAGCCTGTACTGCCGCGGCGACCTGGAGATGAGCCACAGCGCCGCGATCTACGAGGAGGCCTACATCGGCGGCCGGATCTCCATGAGCAGGACATCGGTCGTCTACGGGGGGTCCTACCCGTTCAGCAGCCCGGCGAATCCGTACGAGATCCTGTCGCCCACGGTGCCGACGCTCGACACGTCGTTCTACGACAGCCTGCTGAGGCTCGCGGCGTCGAGCGACTCGGGGCTCAACTTCAACAGCAGCATCGACCTGGCCGGCCAGACCCGGTACGTCTCCGGCAATGCCTCGCTCAAGATGTCCCAGTCGATCGTCAGCCGTCCCCCGGGCGGCGTCCTCGTCGTCGCCGGGTCGTTCGACATGAAGCAGAACAGCCAGATCGGCCCCGACGTGACCGTGATCTGCGGCGACGGGTTCTCGATGGGCCAGAACACGCGGATCGGGACGAACGCGCTGATCTACGCCGCCGGCGGCATCGACATGCGGCAGAGCGGCATCGTGGCCAACCGGGCGGCGCTCCTGACGCCCGCGACCCTCACCATGCGGCACGCCGCGCAGGCCTCGGGGCTCGTCTACGCGGGGCGGACCCTGGACCTTTCGCAGGGCATCGTCATCGAGGGCCTGGCCTACGCCGGGTCGCGGGCCGACCTCTCGCAGAGCGTGAGGATCACCTACAACAAGACGGTGTTGCCCTGGTCGTTGCCGCCGGGCATCGCGACCAACGGCGCCGTGCAGATGCTGCCGCAGCAATGGCGGGAGATGTGACCGGTTCTTGGGGAGATTGAGCATGAAACGGATGACGCTGGCGTGGACGTGGGCGGTCGGGATCGCGGCGGCCTGCGGCCTGTGGCTGGGCGGCGGGTGCGAGGTGGTGGATGAGTACAACAACGTGCTGTCGATCACGCCGTCCTCGACGAATGTCACGGAGGCGTCGGGCGTGGTTCTCTTCTCCGTTGCGGTCAACGGCGTGTCGAACCTGACGGTGGGCGGCTCGTCGACCAACAGCACCACGTCCGGCCCGCCCGTGATCCTCCCCATCGTATGGTCCGTGGCGAACCCGGCCCTGGGATCCATCCAGGCGGCGGCCGGGCTGACCGCCGTGTACACGCGCAACGGACTGGCCGTCGGCAACAACTACGTCTACGCGAGGGACTCCGGGCGTCGATACGAAAGCGTGGCGGTCGTTTCGCAGACGAACCCGGAAGAGGCCGATGAGCCCGGCTCCGGGGCCACCAATGCGCCTGCTCTGACGGGACCGGGATCCCTGGTCGTCTCGCCGGCGGCCACGGTGGTGACCAATGTGTCCGCAACCGTGACGCTCACCGTGGTCTCGGAGACGATCAACGCCGCCTCCGGGCCGGTTCAGCTCCCGTTCATCTGGAGCGTCTCGTCCGCCGGTCTCGGCGTCATCCAGGTCTCCGGCGGCCGGACCGCCGTGTACGAGCGCAACGGCGCGGCGGTGGGGAACAACTTCATCACCGTCGTCGATTCCAGCGGCCGCTACGAGGGCACGGCCGTCATCGAGCAGCGCTGACCGGGGATCGCGCAACGTCCCGGTCCGCCCGGAGGCGCCGCCGGCCGGGCCCCGCGGGGTCTCAGCGGGCGGCGGTCCGCGGGGGCTCCTCGCACACGACGCGAAAACCGACGTTGAAGACGCGCTGCCAGGGCGGATGGGCGGTCCGGATCGAGGGACGGCACCGCACGGGCGGGTCGAAGAACGAACCGCCGCGGACGACGCGCGGGACGTCGCGCGCCTCGTCGTTGCGGCCGTCGCCGTCGGAGTAGGGGTAGGCCGCGCGGGCGCTGCGGGTCCACTCGCCGGCGTTGCCGGCCATGTCGTGAAGGCCCCACGCGTTGGCGCCGTACGAGCCGATGGCGGCGGTCACGACGGCCCCGTCGTCCCCGGCCGACTCCTGCGCGACGGCCCCGTCGAGCAGCAGGTGCTCCAGGCCCCCCGTGATCCGCGTCTTCCCGCGCAGCACGCCGGTGAACGAGGCGTCGGCGGTGTTGGCGAGGCGGGCGAAGGAGGCGGCGTCGGTCCAGCCGGCGGGCATGCGGGCGTCGGACCCGGCGCGCGCGGCGTATTCCCACTGCGCCTCGGTCGGCAGCCGGAACGTGCGGCCGGTGCGCGCGGAGAGCCACCGGCAGAACGCGGCGGCCTCGTTCCACGAGACGCGCAGGACGGGCTGGCGCGGCTCGTTGAGCGGGAGGCCGATGTCGTCGTCGACCGCGTGGCGCTTGCCGTAGTGGCCGCTGTCGTGCGCCGCGGCGAACCGGGCGAACTGCTCGTTGGAGACCTCGCAGACGCCCATGCGGAACGGCGCGACGTCGACGGCGCAGACGGGCCGCTCGTCGCCGTCGCTGCGCGGGTCGCCCATCGCAAAGCGCCCGCCGGGGATCGCGACGAGATCGAGCGTGACGCCGCCGCCGAGGTCGACCGTCTCGCGCGGGCCCGCGAGCGCGGCCTGGCGGCGCGCGGCCTCGCCGCTTGCGAACGGCCAGCCCTCGACCGCCGGGGCGGCGACGGCGGCGGGCGGGGCGGGGGCGACGGGCGTGGCGTCGTAGGCATCGGCCTTCGGGATCGCCTCGGGATCCTCCGCGGGGCCGCCGATCCGCCCGCGCATCGCCATGCGGCGCTCGTGCATGCCGTCGGGGATCGGGAAGACCTCGCCCCAGGTGCCGTGGCACGGCGCGTTGAGGTCGATCCACGTGACGAGGCGGTCCCAGTCCTCCGCGGCGAGCCGCACGCCGTGGTGGCCGCGTTCGAGCATCTGGACGAGCGGGCTGGTGCCGGCGTGGTATTCGCCGGGGACGAGCATCGAGACCTCGTCCTCGATGCCGACGCGCCGCACGCGGGGGACGAGCGCCTCGTAGGCCGGCGTGTAGCGCAGGACGCCGCCCGTCGCCTCGCGCATCGCCGGGTGCATGCGGTCGGTGTCGAGCCTGCTGCCCGCGAGGCCCCGGTAGCCCTGCACCCGCTCCTCGCGGCGCAGATCCGGAAGGCCCGGGCGCGAGCCGTCGTGACAGCCGGCGCAGTGGCGGTCGAGCACGGGCTGCACCTCGCGGGCGAAGTCGAAGCCGCGGACCGGCCCGCGCCACGGCGTCACGTCCCGCGGCGCGCGGCGCGCGGCGGCGGCCGTGGCGGCCGGCGCGGCCTGGGGCGGCGGCTCGTGGCAGCCGGCGCACGCGACGGTCTCGCCGGGCATCGCGGTGTACCAGCTGCGCATGAGCTGCACGGCGCGGCCGTCCGCGTCGAGCGCCTGGAACGCGATCGGCGTGCACGCGGGGACGCGGAAGAACGCGGAGCCGTCCTCCTCGACCGGCACGGTGCCGACGATCCGCATGACCTCCCACGGCCCGCCGCGGCCGACCTTGTCCGGGCCGGCCATGTTGAGGTAGCCGAAGTGGTAGGCGACGAGGCGCAGGGCCTTGATCGTGCCGCGCGGCACGCCGGCGAGGCCGGGGCCGGTGTGGACGTCCTGCAGGTAGACCTGCGCGTCGGCGCGGGCGGGGTCGATGCGCGGCGGGATCGCGGGCGGGCGCGGCCGCGACGCGAGGAGCACGGGCTCCAGCAGCGCGCGGTCCGGATCGGCGTGCAGGACGGCCAGCGTGTCGTTCGTGTCCGCGAGGCACAGCGACCACGGCCCGCCCGGCGCGAACTGCGCGGAGACGAGCAGGTGCGCCGCGTCGAGCGGGCAGGGCGTCAGGAACTTCGGCCAGTCGTGCTGCACGAGGTTGTCGTGGACCATGCGGCGGACCGGCTGGCCCTCGCCGGAGAGGCGCCGGATGCCCTCGCCCTCCGTCCCTCCGCGGCTCGTGTCGAGGATCACGAGCTGGCCCATCCGGTGCGGGCCGTGGTAGCCGGAGAGGATGCACGCGATGCGCCCGGGCCGGCCGGGCATCTCGCGCGGGAAGTAGAGCGAGTTCGGGAACCACGAGTTGCTGCCGTAGAGGGCGCGCTGGCCGGTGCCGTCGGGGTTCATCGCCATCAGCATGCGCAGGTAGATGTGGCTGATGCCGGTGTACTCCCAGCGGTGATAGAGGACCTGGCCGTTGGCGAGGACGGTGGGATGGAGGTCGTGGTCCTGGTCGAAACAGAGCTGCCGCAGGTTCGAGCCGTCGGCGTCGATGCGGTAGAGGTTCGACACGCGCTTGAGGCCGTGCCAGCAGGGGACCGACTGGAACGTCGCGGTGGAGCCGAAGACGATGCCGCCGTCGGGCAGGCGGCAGGCGTCGAAGCAGTGGACGTCCTCCGGTAGCGGCGAGAGGTCGCGCAGGCCGGAGCCGTCGATGCCGATCTCGCCGATGCGCCACGTCGACGGCGTCGAGCACGTGAACAGCAGGCGCTTCGCGTCCGCGTCGAGGTCGATCTCGCCGACGTAGCCGCCGTCCGGCGGGCGGTGCAGCGTGCGCAGGGCCGGGACGCCCCCCGTCCAGGACAGGATCGCGATGTCGTTGTCGTAGCCGTCGCGCTCGAGCGAGCTGTTGCACTCGTGGTTCGACGGGAGGCCGATCTCGCGCCCGGCCTCGCGTCCCATCGAGAGGCGCTGGTCGGGGTTCCGCACGCGCTTCGCCTCGGCCTGCATGTCCTTCGGCCGGCGGCGGACGAGGAGGATCCGCGCGTCGCGCACGAGCGGGTGGTCGCGCATCGCCGTGTCGCGCAGCGCCGCCAGGTCGCCCAGCAGCGGATCGACCGCCTCCGGCTTCGCGCCCGCCGCCGCGGCGGCCTCCAGGCGGTTGCTCAGGGCCGCGAGCGCCGCCGCGTACTCCGCGCCGCGCGCGTAGCGGTCGCCGTGCTCCGCGCGCGCGTCCGCGATCGAGCGCCCCAGCGCGCCCAGCCGGTGCGCGCGCCAGATCTCGATCTCCGGCGGACGCTCCGGCACCCGCGCCGGCTCGAACGCCGCCCGGACCGTCGCGGCCGCCAGCAGGATGACGACGGCAGATACTGCGCCCTTCATGCGCCCATTTGAACCCCGGCCCGCGAGGCGGTCAATAGCCAACATCCACCCCCAAGGCTCGACTGTGCCCCGCGAATCAGGAATGAAAGTCGCTCCGGGGGTCTGTTGCACGGCGCCGGTGACACGGCGCCCTCCCGGGCCGTCCTCTCCGATCTCCATGGAGCGGAGCCGGGAGGGCCGCGCTCCACGCGGCCGCATCCCTGCGTAAATCTCACGAGTCCTGCCAGCGGGTCCTGTGCTCAGCCGGAGATCAGCGCGCGGCCCCGGGCTTGACTCGCATCGTCGCGGCATAGGACGTTGTCCAGGGATTGGAAGCCCGCGGGAGGGTGCCATCCAGACCTTGGAAAGACCCCGGAGGACGCCGATGCAGAGAAGGTGTGGTCCGAGCCGCCGTCCGTGGATGCCGCTGCTCGCGGCGGCACTCGCCGCGTCCGCGCGGGGGGAGGTGCCGCCGTGGGAGGATCCGGAGGTCTTCGGCATCGACAAGCTTCCGCCGCGCTGCGCCGCATGGCCGTGCGCGTCGACGGCGGAGGCGATGGCGAGCACCTATGACCGTTCGCCGGGCGTCGTGTCGCTGAACGGCGACTGGGCCTTCCGCTGGGCGCCCGACCCCGGCGCCCGGCCGGCGGGCTTCGAGGCGCCGGCGTTCGACGTGTCCGCCTGGGGCACGATCCCGGTGCCGTCGTGCTTCGAACTGCACGGTCACGGCGTGCCGCTCTACGTCAACATGAAGTACCCGTTCCACGTGGATCCGCCGCGCGTGATGGGAGAGCCGCCGCGGGAGTTCACATCGTTCGCGCACCGCAATCCGGTCGGGTCGTACCGCCGCACGTTCGAGATGCCGGACTCGTGGGCGGGACGCCGCATCCTGCTTCACTTCGCCGGCGTGAGTTCGGCCTTCCACGCGTGGGTCAACGGGGTGCGCGTCGGCTACAGCGAGGAGTCGCGGCTGCCGGCGGAGTTCGACGTCACGGCGGCGGCGAAACCCGGTACGAACGTGCTGGCCGTCGAGGTCTACCGCTTCAGCGATGCGTCGTACCTGGAGGACCAGGACTTCTGGCGGTTGAGCGGCATCCACCGCGACGTGTACCTCTACTCGACGCCCTCCGTCGCGCTGTGGGACTTCCACGCGCAGGCGACGCTGGAGCCGGGAGGCGACGGCGCGCTGCGGCTGCATCACACGGTCCGCAACGCGGCCGATGCGCCGGCCGGCGACCTCCGGGTGCGCGTCACGTTGTTCGATCCCGATGGCCGCCGGGTCGGCGACGGTCCGCGGATCGACGAGGCGATCCCGCCCGCGGCGCCGGGCTTCGGACCGGAACGGACGACGGCGGCGGTGCGCGTCGCCGCGCCGCGGACCTGGACGCCCGAGACACCGCGGCTGCACACGGCGGTCGTCGAGCTGGTGCAGGCGGGGCGCGTCCTCGACGCGCGCCGCGCGTCCGTCGGCTTCCGCCGCGTGGAGATCCGCGACCGGCAGCTGTGCCTCAACGGCGTGCCGATCAAGGTCAAGGGCGTCAACCGCCACGAGATCGATCCCGCGCGCGGTTACGTCCCGACGATGGAGTGGATGGAGCGCGACGTGCGACTGATGAAGCAGGCCAACATCAACTTCGTCCGCACGGCGCACTACCCGCACGATCCGCGCTGGTACGACCTGTGCGACCGCCACGGGCTTCTGGTGCTCGACGAGGCGAACGTGGAGTCGCACGGGCTGAGTTATCACAAGAAGGTCCTGCCCGGCGACCGGCCCGAGTGGAGGGGGGCGGTGGTCGACCGCATGCGGCGCATGGTCGTGCGCGACCGCGGCCACGCCTGCGTCGGGATGTGGTCGCCCGGCAACGAGGCCGGCTACGGGTCGGCCTTCGTCGCGATGCGCGAGGCGGCGCTTGCGGCGGACCCGGAGCGGCGGCCGATGCAGTACGCGGATATGAACCTCGTCGGCGACGTCGACAGCCAGACCTACCCGACGCCGGAGTGGCTGCTCCAGCACGTCGAGGGGCGGGCGACGCGCAAGGGCGAGCGCAACGAGAAGGCGCTCGTCGAGCAGCACGGTCCGTACCCGTCGGGAAAGCCGTTCCTGATGAACGAGTACGCCCACGCGATGGGCAACAGCGTCGGCAACTTCCGCGAGTATTGGGACATCATCGACGCGCACCCGATGCTGATCGGGGGCTTCATCTGGGACTGGGTCGACCAGGCGCTGTGGAAGACCGGCCCGGACGGCCGCCGGTTCCTCGCGTACGGCGGCGATTTCGGCGATGTGCCGAACGACGGCAATTTCTGCTGCAACGGGCTGGTCGGGCCCGACCGCGTGCCGCATCCGCACTACGAGGAGGTGCGGAAGGTGCACCAGTACATCCGCATCGCGCCCGAGGACGCGGCCGCCGGGCGGCTGCGCGTGGAGAACCGGTACGGCTTCACGAATCTCGACCGCTTCGAGGCGGAGTGGCAGCTCGACCGCGACGGCGCGACGGTGCAGCGCGGATCGCTGGGCCGCATCGCCGTAGCCCCCGGGGCGTCGACGGTCGTGGCGGTGCCGTGGACGAAGCCGCCGGCGGACGGCGCCGAGGGATTCCTGACGCTGCGATTCCGGTTGCCGGAGAAGACCTCGTGGGCGGATGCCGGCTTCGTGGTCGCGTGGGAGCAGGTGGCGCTGCCCGGCACGGCGGCCCTCGCGGCGCCTCCGGAGGCGGCCGGGGCGCGGGCGCCGGTCGCGAAGCGGGAGGGGCCCGACGTGGTCGTGCGCGGCGAGGGCTTCGAGGTGCGGATCGACGGCACCCACGGCGGCCTGGCGTCATGGCGGGCGGGGGGGCGCGAACTCCTGGCGCAGCCGTTGCGGCTCAACTTCTGGCGGGTTCCGACCGACAACGACATCGGATGGAAGGCGCCGAAGCAGATGCAGGCATGGGAGGCGGCGGCGGCGGGTGCGCGCGTGAAGGAGATCGCGATGGCGGAGCGCGGCGGCGCGGCCGTGGTGGACGCGGCGATTGAGCTGCCCGTCGGAACCAGCACGGCGAGTCTCGCGTGGGAGATCGGCGCATCGGGGCGCATCCGGTGCACGGCCTCCGTCTCGCCGGCCGGCGGGGGAGGGAAGCCGCCGCCCGAGATGCCCCGGTTCGGCGTTCGGTTCGCCATTCCCGGCGCCATGAGCTCGGTCGAGTGGTACGGGCGGGGGCCGCACGAGAACTACGGGGACCGGAAGACCTCGGCGCCGGTCGGGATCCACCGCGCGGCGGTGGCGGACTGGATCACGCCCTACGTCCGGCCGCAGGAAAACGCGGGCCGGTGCGACGTGCGATGGGTCGGCTTCCGCGATGCGTCCGGCGCGGGCCTGCGCGTGCGCGCGCTCGGCGAGCCGCTGATGGTCACGGCGTGGCCGTACACGGCGGAGGACCTCGCGGCGGCCCGGCACGACATCGAACTGCCGAGGCGCGAGACCATCACCGTCAGTCTCGACCACCGCCAGATGGGTGTCGGCGGCGACAACAGCTGGGGGCTGCCGGTCCACGACGAGTACCGCCTGCCGGCCGGAAAGCCGATGTCCTTCGCGTTCGTGCTCGAACGCGAATGAGGGCGGAAGGACGGAGGCGGAAACCTCGAACCTGAAAGCCGGAGGGATGTGCCCCTGTTCGTCGGCGCAGGGAAGGGACCATGATCGTCGTCCGGCGTCAGCGGATGACGTGGATTTCGACGGGGAGGCGGAGGCGGGACCACGCGCGGTCGGCCGTGAGGACCGGGATGCCGCGGGCCACGGCGAGGGTCGAGGGGCGGGGCTGACCTCCGACCTCTGACTTCCGCCCGCTGGGCTCCGCTCCCCGCTCTTCCCCTCCCGTCTCCCCTCTCCCGGCTCCCCCCCCCCCGCTCTCCTCCTCTCCGCTCTCTGCTCTTCCCTCTCCGCTCTTCGCTCTTCGCTCTTCCCTCTTCCCTCTCCCGACTCCCCGCTCTCCTCCTCTCCGCTCTCCGCTCTTCCCTCTCCCGTCTCCCCCCTCCCGACTCCCCCCTCCCCGCTCTCCGCTCTCTTCTCTCCGCTCTCCGCCCTCCGCTCTCTGCTCTTCCCTCCCCGCTCTTTCCTCTCCGCCCTCCCGCCCTCATCCCCCGCGCAGGCGGCGCAGCGTGGCGGTGGG
>VGWF01000039.1 GCA_016873715.1 Lentisphaerota bacterium
AACGTCCAACAACCAACAACCAACATCCAACAGCCAACAACCAACATCCAACAGCCAACAACCAACATCCAACAGCCAACAACCAACATCCAACAGCCAACAACCAACATCCAACAGCCAACAACCGGCGATGGATGTCCAAAGGTTGGAAGAGGTCGGGGCCGGGGCTTCCAAGGATTGGAAGGCGGCGATGGCGGCGGGGGCGGTGTGGTTCGTGGCGCATGCGGGACTGCTGATCCTGACGGAGCCCGGGAATCCGGAGCTGTGGATCGCGGCGCTGCCGGCGGTGTGGGTCATGGCGGCTGCGATCGGGGCCGCGGCGCGCGCGCCCCTGAAGCCCGCCATCGCCGTGGCGTCGGCGCTGGCCGTGCACAACGGGGCCGGGGGGCTGGCGCTGCTGCAGGATCCGGCCGGCGACTACAACGCAGCCAAGGCGGCGACCGTGCTGTCGCTTGCCGGCCCGGGCGACACGGTCGTCACGGCGGGCGGCCCCGTCTTCTTCCGCCACCTCCGGTATCACAGCCCGGCCGATGTCGTCGATGCATGGACGGGGGCGGGGCGGAACGGGGTCCCCGGTGTCAGGTCTCAGGTGTCAGGCGCGGAATCGGGCGGGGCGGCGGCGACCGGGCGGCTGATGGTGCTGGGCGACGTTTTCGCCCCGCCGAGGTCGATGGAGATCCGGTTCCCGGAGGCCGCGGATCGCCTCCGGACATGGGCCGCGGAAGTTCGCGGTTCGGCCGTCGAACTGCGCGACGACGCCTTCGGAGGGATCTTCCGCCTTCCCTGATCCGGTTCGCCCGGATGGGTCGCTTGTGGTTGGCGCATAACCATCTTATCCAGAAACACTACCAATAGTGTTGTTTCGGGCCCGGGGACGCCGAATAGCGTTGCGTTTCCGGGCCCTTTTTTGTACGCTGCACCAATAATCCGGAGAGGAAAGGTCGAACATGGCGGATGCGACGGACGGGGCGAAGCCGGCGGCGCCGGAAGCGGGTGCAGCCGGGGTGCCGGGGACCTACGATGCCGGGTCGATCACGGTGCTGGGCGGTCTTGACGCGGTGCGCAAGCGCCCGGCGATGTACATCGGCGACACCGGGGTGCGGGGGCTGCATCACTGCGTATTCGAGGTGGTGGACAACAGCATCGACGAGGCGCTGGCGGGGTTCTGCGAGCACGTCCGCGTTGCGATGAACGCGGACGGGTCGATCACGGTGGACGACGACGGGCGCGGCATCCCGGTGGACCTCCACAAGACGGAGAAGCGCTCGGCGCTCGAGGTCGTGATGACGGTGCTGCACGCGGGCGGGAAGTTCGATCACAACTCCTACAAGGTGTCGGGCGGATTGCACGGCGTCGGCGTGTCGTGCGTCAACGCGTTGAGCGAGTGGATGGAGGTCGAGGTCCGCCGCGACGGAAAGGTCTACCACCAGCGCTACGAGCGCGGGAAGCCGGCGACGGCGGTGGAGCCGATCGGCAAGACCCGGGGCACGGGGACGAAGGTCACGTTCTTCCCGGATCACCAGATCTTCCCGTTGATCCAGTACAACTGGGACATCCTGGCGAACCGCCTGCGGGAACTGGCGTTCCTGAACCGCGGCGTGGAGATCGCGCTGAAGCAGGAGGATCCCGCCCGCGAGGAGATCTACCGCTACAAGGGCGGCATCGTGGAGTTCGTCGAGCACATCAACCGCGCGAAGAATCCGCTGCATCCGAAGGTGGTCTTCCTCGAGGGCGAGAAGGACCGCGTGCAGGTCGAGATCGCGATGCAGTACTGCGACGCCTACAACGACAGCATCTTCACGTTCACGAACAACATCAACACCATCGAGGGCGGCACGCACCTCAGCGGCTTCCGCTCGGCCCTGACGCGGACGGTCAACGCCTACGCGAAGGCGAACAAACTCTTCAAGAACGAGAGCGACACGATGGGGGGCGACGACGTCCGCGAGGGCCTCACGTCCGTCATCAGCGTCAAGGTCCCCGACCCCCAGTTCGAGGGGCAGACGAAGACGAAGCTGGGCAACGGCGAGGTCGAGGGCATCGTCGCCTCGATCGTGAACGAACAGCTCGGGACGTACTTCGAGGAGCATCCCAGCGTTGCGCGGCGCATCATCGAGAAGGGACTGCTCGCGGCGCGCGCGCGGGAGGCGGCGCGCAAGGCCCGCGACCTCACGCGGCGCAAGGGCGCGCTCGACAGCGGGGGCCTGCCGGGCAAGCTGGCGGACTGCTCCGAGAAGGACCCGGGGTCGTGCGAGCTGTACATCGTCGAGGGGGACAGCGCCGGCGGCTCGGCCAAGCAGGGGCGCGACCGCCGCTTCCAGGCGGTCCTGCCGCTGCGCGGCAAGGTTCTGAACGTCGAGAAGGCCCGCGACGACAAGATGCTCAACAACAATGAAATCCGGATGATGATCCAGGCGCTCGGCGCGGGGTTCGGCGCGGAGGAATTCAAGATCGAGAACCTGCGCTACCACCGGATCGTGATCATGACGGATGCCGATGTCGACGGCTCGCACATCCGCACGCTGTTGCTGACGTTCTTCTACCGGAAGATGCCGGAGCTCATCAAGCGCGGCCACATCTTCATCGCGCAGCCGCCGCTCTACAAGATCAAGCGGAAGAACCGGGAGGAGTACATCGAGAGCGACGCGCAGCTGACGCGCATCCTGCTCGACCTCGCGGTGGACGAGGTCCGGCTGGCCGACGGGAAGGGCCGGGTGATGGCCGAGGGCAAGGCGCTCGGCGAGATCCTGCAGCTGGTCTCGGAGGTCGAGGGCCATTCCGACCAGATCCGGCGCAAGGGGCTGAACGTCCAGGAGTACCTGCTGCACCGCGACCCGAAGACGGGCTCGCTGCCGCAGTACCGCGTCACGATCGCCACCGCCGACGGCGAGGAGACCCGCTACGCGCGGACCGAGGCGGAACTGCGGACGCTGCGCGAGGAGGCGGAGAAGCGGAGCGGGGCCCAGCTCGAGATCTTCCAGAACGGCGAGGGAAGGCAGGACCGGCAGCCGGGGATCCGGTGGGTGGAGATCTACAACGCGGCGGCGCTGGCCCGCACGCTGGCGCTGCTGGAGAAGAAGGGGTTCGGGCTCGGGCACCTGATCGACGCGCCGGATGACCCGCCGTTCCAGCTCCTCGACGGCGACGGCAAGGGCGCGCCGGTGACGTCGCTGCAGCACCTGCTCAACCAGGTCCGCGAGCTCGGGCGGAAGGGCCTGAACATCCAGCGGTACAAAGGTCTCGGCGAAATGAACCCGGAGCAGCTCTGGGAGACGACGCTGAACCCGGAGAACCGGAAGATGCTCAAGGTCATGCTCGAGAGCGAGGGCCGGGCGGAGGAGTTGTTCCCGATCCTGATGGGCGACGCCGTCGAACCGCGCCGGAAGTTCATCGAGGACAACGCGCTCAACGTCCGCAATCTGGATATCTAGGAGGTTTCGGGTGCCCGGTGCGGGGGTTCGGGAAGGGCGGATGGTCTTCGGCGGCACGAGGTCGTGCCCGGCGGCCGCCCGTCCGTTCCCGTCCGGCCTGACGCCCGGCACCTGACACCCGACACGCCGGCCTGGGAGTTCTATGTACGCAAACAACGACCGCATCGAACCGATCAACCTCGAAGAGGAAATGCAGCGCGCCTACATCGACTACTCGATGTCGGTGATCATCGGCCGCGCGCTGCCGGATGCCCGCGACGGGCTGAAGCCCGGCAACCGGCGCATCCTCTTCGCCATGCGCGAACGCGGGTGGACCGCGTCGAAGCCCTTCGTCAAGTGCGCGAAGGTCGTCGGCGAGGTGATCGGCAACTACCATCCCCACGGGGACTCCGCCGTCTACGACACCCTGGTGCGCATGGGGCAGGACTTCTCGATGCGCTACATGCTCATCCGGGGGCAGGGGAACTTCGGATCGATCGACGGCGATCCCCCCGCGGCCTACCGGTACACCGAGTGCAAGCTTCATCCGCTGGCCGAGGAGATGCTGGCGGAGATCGAGAAGAACACGGTCGACATGCAGCCGAACTTCGACGAGTCGCTGCAGGAGCCGAAGGTGCTCCCGGCGCGGCTCCCGAACCTGCTGGTGAACGGCTCGACCGGCATCGCGGTCGGCATGGCGACGAACATCCCGCCGCACAACCTCGGCGAGATCGTCGACGCGACGGTCGCGCTGATCGACAACCCGGACGCCACGATCGACGACCTCGCGCGGATCGTGAAGGGGCCCGATTTCCCGACCGGCGGCATGATCTGCGGCACGGCGGAGATCCGGAAGATGTACGAGACCGGGCGCGGACTTCTGAAGGTCCGCGGCCGCGCCGGGATCGAGGAGGGGTCGCAGGGGAAGGACAGCATCATCGTCACCGAGATCCCGTACACGGTCAACAAGGCCTCGCTGATCGAGAAGATCGCGGAGCTGGTCAACGACCGCAAGATCGAGGGGATCTCGGACATCCGCGACGAGTCCGACAAGGACGGCATCCGCATCGTGATCGAGCTGAAGCGCGGCACGATCCCGCGCGTCGTGCTGAACAACCTCTACCAGCACACGGCGCTGGAGACCACGTTCGGCGCGATCCTGCTGGCGATCGACCGCGGCCGCCCGAAGGTCATGACGCTGAAGGAACTCCTCCAGTGCTTCATCGACCATCGCTTCGAGGTCTTCACGCGCCGGTTCAGGTTCGAGCTCGAGAAGGCGAAGGCGAGGGCGCACATCCTGGAGGGGCTCAAGATCGCGCTCGACCACCTCGATGCGGTGGTGAAGGTGATCCGCGAGTCGCGCGACCGCGACGCCGCCCGCGCGGCGCTGATGAAGAAGTTCGGCCTCTCCGAGATCCAGGCCACGGCGATCCTGGACATGCGGCTCTACCAGCTCACGAACCTGGAGCGGGACAAGATCGAGGCCGAGTACGAGGCTCTGCTCAAGGAGATCAACCGGCTGGAGGATCTCCTGGCCAACCCGCGGAAGATCTACCTGGAGATCCGCGGCGACCTTCTCGACCTCCGGAAGCAGCATGCCGACGGGCGCCGCACGGACATCGTTCCGGACGAGGGCGAGATCGCGATCGAGGACCTGATCGCCGACCGCGGATGCGTGCTGACGATCAGCCACGGCGGCTACATCAAGCGCATGCCCGTGACGACCTTCCGGCAGCAGCGGCGGGGCGGGAAGGGCGTGATGGGGATGGAGACGAAGGAGGAGGACTACGTCGAGCACGTGTTCACCGCCTCGACGCACGATTCCCTGCTCTTCTTCACGGCGAAGGGGCGCGTCTACTGGAAGAAGGTCCACGAGGTGCCGGAGGCGTCGCGCAACGCGCGGGGCAAGGCGATCGTCAACTTCCTCGAGATCGGGGGCGACGAGAAGGTCGCCGCCCTGATCCCGGTGCGGGAGTTCCCGGAGACGAAGTTCCTCGTGTTCGCGACGGAGAAGGGGATCGTCAAGAAGACGAGCCTGGCGGCCTTCTCGAATCCGCGGGCGGGCGGGATCATCGCGATCAAGGTCGAGGAGGGCGACCGGCTGATCGGCGTCCGGCTGACGGAAGGCAGCAACGAGATGCTGCTGGCGACGCGCCAGGGCATGAGCATCCGGTTCCACGAGGACCAGATGCGCGACCAGGGCCGGGACACGGTCGGGGTGTGGGGCATCGAGCTGGGCAAGGAGAACGACGCGGTCGTCGCGGTCGAGGTGGTCGATGCGGCGGCGACGCTCTTGTGCATCTCCGAGAACGGCTACGGCAAGCGGACGTCGTTCGACGAGTACCGGGCGCAGAGCCGGGGCGGCAAGGGGGTCATCGTGATGAAGACCTCGGACCGCAACGGGCCGATCGTGGCGGCGCACGCGGTGCGCGGGACGGATGCGATGATGGTCATCACCGAGAAGGGGCAGATGATCCGCATCGGGGTGCAGGACGTCCGCGTCATCAGCCGGAACACCCAGGGGGTCCGGATCATCAACCTCGAGGAAGGCGACCGGGTCGTCTCCGCGACCACGGTGGAGCCGGAGGAGGACGAGGGCGCCGGCGACGCGCCGGAGCCGCAGCCGTAGGCGGCAACGGCTACTTCTTGTCCGACGGCCGCACCCGGATCTTGACGACCCGTCGCGGCGTGGACGGAAGGGTGGGGGCTTCCGCGGCGTGCGGAGCGGTGATCTCCGTCTCGCGCTTCGGCCCGGGCGCCGGGGCGGGCTCGGGAGCGACCTCCTCCACGGCCTCGACCGCCTCCTCGTCGACGGAGTCCTCGACGATCTCCTTGAGCATCGTCGAGTAGCCCTTGCCGCCGGCCATTTCGTCGGCCACCTCGCGGAGGATGGTCTGCGTGCCCTTGCCGGGATCGGTCTCGAACGAGAAGACGCAGGAGCCGACGCGGACCTGGTCGCCCGGTTCGAGTTTGGCCATCTCGACGCGCTGGCCGTTGACGTAGGTCCCGTTCTTGGACCTGAGGTCCTTCAGCAGGAAGTCGCCGTCCCACACGCGGATGCCGCAGTGGAGCCGCGAGGCCTTGTCGTCGAGGATGACGAGGTCCGCCTCCGGGCTGCGGCCGATGGTGATCGGCCGTTCGCCGAGCTCGAACTCCATCTGCGTGCCGTCTTTCTTGCGATATCTCAGCACCATGGTCGTCTCCGCCGTCGCCGGCGTCTCCGGGGGGACTGTACGGGCTAGATCGCGCCCTTGGCAAGGAGCGAACGGAAGTAGTCGATGGTCCGGGAGAGGCCTTCCTCCAGCGTGACGCGCGGCTCCCACTGGAGCCGGGCGCGGGCCTGGGCGATGTCGGGCTGGCGGACCTTGGGGTCGTCGACGGGCAGGGGTTTGTGGATGACGGCCGATCCGCTCCCGCACGCCGCCGCGATCTTCAGCGCGAAGTCGAGCACGCTCATCTCGCGCGGGTTGCCGATGTTCACCGGCTCGTGGAGGTCGCTTCGGGAGAGGCGGACGATGCCCTCGACCAGGTCGGAGACGTAGCAGAAGGAGCGGGTCTGGCGGCCGTCGCCGAAGACGGTGATCGGCTCGCCCTTGAGGGCCTCGGTGATGAACGCGGGGACGACGCGTCCGTCGCGCGGGCGCATGCGCGGGCCGTAGGTGTTGAAGATGCGCACGATCTTCGTGTCGACGCCGTGGGCCCGGTGGTAGGCCATGGTCATCGCCTCGGCGAAGCGCTTGGCCTCGTCGTAGACGCCGCGCGGGCCGATCGGGTTGACGTTGCCCCAGTAGGATTCCGGCTGCGGATGGACGAGCGGGTCGCCGTAGACCTCGGAGGTGGAGGCGAGCAGGAACCGGGACTTCTTCGCCCGGGCGAGACCGAGGGCCTTGTGCGTGCCCAGCGCGCCGACCTTGAGGGTCTGGATGGGGAGCTCGAGGTAGTCGATCGGACTGGCGGGCGAGGCGAAGTGGAACACGTAGTCGACGCGGCCGGGCAGGAAGATGTACTCGGTCACGTCGTGGTGGATGAACCGGAACGACCGGTTGCCGGCCAGGTGCTCGATGTTGGCGACGTTGCCGGTGATCAGGTTGTCCATCGCGATGACGGAGTGACCGTCGGCCAGGAGCCGGTCGCACAGGTGGGAGCCCAGGAAACCGGCGCCGCCGGTGACGACCGAGACCGTGTTCGTGTCCATCGATAGCCCTCGCAAATGGGCCGCATGATAGTCCCCGGGGCGGGGCTTGTACAGGCCCGCACGGTGCGTCCGGCGTCGGCACGGGAGATGCTGGACAGTGGGAATGCGCCCGCATAGGATACGGCGTTTTCGCGGTCAACGCCGGACCCCCGCACGCTCCGCGGGGCGGGCGGCGGACTGCTTCGGGAGCGTGGACGGATGAGCGACGGCCTCACGGGATACGAACTTCGGGAGAAGGTGGCGACGGACCACCTGGGCGAGATCTGGCTTGCGCTTCGCAAGGATCCGGCGGGGCTCGTCCGCGTGCGCATCGTCACGTTCCAGGCCCTGAACGAGTTATCGGTGCGGCCGCGGTTCGTCGACGGCATGACGCGGGCCTTCCGGGTCCGCCACCCGGGCCTGGCGGCGGGGGTGGAGGCGGGGGTCCATGAAGAGCGCGCCTTCGGCGTCGTCGAATGGCCGGACGGGCTTACGCTGGGCACGCGCCTCCGTCGCGAGAGCCGTCTCACGCAGTCCGAGTCGCTGAAGATCGCCGGGGAGGTCGCCGTTGCGTTGGAGGCCGGGTGGACGTCGGGCGGGCTCTGGCACGGCCAGCTGACGCCCGAGGGCATCCATCTGTGGCCCGAGGGGCGCGTGTCGGTGCTGGATCTCGGGCAGACCGGGATCGAACCGTTGCGGGCGTCCGGCCAGGTGGCGGACTTCCTGCGCCTGCTCCGGGCGGTTCCGTTCTACAGCGCTCCCGAACTCGTGCGGGGGGCGGCTTCGGTGGATTTCCGTGCGGATGTCTACTCCCTTGGCGCCATCCTCTACCACATGATGACCGGCGCGGCGCCCTTCGGCGACCGTCCGCCGGCCGAGGCGCTGGACAATCACCTGATGGGCTTCCTCGACGACCCGTGCGAGTTGAACCGGGACCTCTCCCGCGGCGCGGGATGGCTGATCGAGAAGATGATGTCGCGCGATCCGGCGCGACGCCATGCCGACTGGGCCTCGCTTCGTGCCGACCTGACGGCGGTCCGCAACGGCGGGGACCCGGCGGGGCAGCGGCCCGAGGCCGGCGCCAGCGTGATCCGCCGGGGCGCGAAGCGCGATCCGGGCCTCTCGGCGGCGCTCCGCCAGCCGGGGGCCGCGGGCCGCCGGGGCGGGCGCCGGGGCGCGGGTGCGGGCGGCGGGCGGACGCCGAAGGTCGTCGTCGCCGGTGCGCCGACGGGCGCCTCCGCGACGCCGGTCGCCTCGTCCGGCTCGGGGGCGCGCCTGGCCGTCATCGGCGCGCTGCTGATCGTCGGGGGGGGCCTCGGCATTCGCGAGTACATGAAGCGGAACCAGAACACGGTCGATCGTCCGCGGACGGCCGATGAGATTGCGCGCGAAAACGCGCAGCGGGCCGCGGCGTCGCGTCCGGTCCGGCCGGACGCACCGCCGCAGGGGCCCGTTCCCGGGATCGAGGATATCGTTGGACGGCCCGATTCGCCGCCCCCGCCGCGTCCGATGCCCGAGCAGTTGGCCGAGATCGCGGTCGACCGTCCCGGCCCGGCGTCCCCCGATGCGCCCGCCGCGCCGGGGCAGAAGGACCCGCTCCTCGAACATCCGCGGTTCAAGCAGGCGGCGGGCCTCTTCAACATGGCGCTCGGCCTGTTCAAGGAGTTCGAGGCGTCGCGGAATCCGTCCCAGCTCGACCGGGTCGCCTCCATGAGCGAGGAGGCCGCGAAGCTCTTCGAGCAATGCGAGCCCGGGTTCCCCGGGGACCGCCGGGTGCGGAAGTACGTCGAGCAGTGCTACGGGCTGGCGCGGTTCGCCCGGCAGAGCCTGCTCTCGTCCGGCAATCTCACGGACGGCCGCACGTCGCGTCCGCCGACGTCGCCGCTCCCCGCGCCGCCGTCGTCCGTGCAGGGCGCGTTGGCCCGACTTCCGGTCCCGCCTCCCGCGACGCCGCCCCCGGCCGTCACGGAGAGCCTGAAGCTGGGGCCGGCCTGGAACGGGCCGATCCGCGTCGGCGCGAGCCTGGTGCGTGAACTGCGCGACCTCCTGCAGTCGCACGGAAAGCCGGCGGTGGACACCGATCCGAAGCCGGGCCTGCTGATCCATCCGTCGGTGCCGTACCTCGAGAAGATGGACAACGTCACGCGCCGGCTCGGCATCCCGCCGATGGGCGGCACCGGCGACGACCTCACGTTCCCCGGCTTCCCGGAGCGCAGCCTCCGCTACTTCGCCTTCGACTCCAACAGCGCGAATCCGCCGTACAAGGGCGGACGCCTGATCGTGGACACGTTCGGGCACGCCGTCGGGGTGCAGTGGATGGACGAGACGCCCGCGGGTGCGCTGGCGCTGCCGGAGGAGATGTTCGCGGCGAAGTGGAGCATCGTCGATCCGATCGCCGGCCGGATCCGCGAGCGGCCCGGCCACCGGATCGCGCATCGCGTGCGCGGCGGCAACGGGGTCGTGCAGATCGACACGGAGGTCATGGATCCCTCGGCGCCGGCGTCCTCGCGATCCCTCGGCCGGTACAGTCTGCAGCTCGCGCAGCCGGTCGTCGACCTGATGCTGATGCGGATGAGCACCGCCCCGTAGGGCGGGAGGGCGGGCGGGGGCGGGCCGGATGCCCGCCGGCCGGAGGTCAGGCCCCGGCCATGCTGACGTCGATCTGGATCGGCACGGTCGCCTGCTTCAGGAAGTCCTCGGGCGGCATGCCGTGAGGCGCCGCATGCAGACCGGGTCCCGTGCGGGCCAGCAGGTTCTCCAGCGCGCCCCGGCACAGGGAGGCGTCGCTGCGCACGACGTTGAGCACCGGCACGGAGTCCGGCAGGTCCAGCATCCGGCGCAGGTACTCGGACGGCGTCGGGATCATCATCGGCCGCCGGCAGTTCACGCACCGTCCCCGCATGCCGATCTCGTGCTCCATGACCCAGAGCTTCTGTCCGCATTCCGGGCAGGAGATCTTGAACTGGCGCTCCGCCTCGGGCCGGTAGATGAAGACGCCCATCGGGGCGGTCCGGTCCGCCAGGACCTTCGAGAGGAGGCTCCGGGCGTCCTCGATGGACCGCGCGTCCAGAAAATGCACCAGCCAGACGAGCGCGTCGGCCTGGTGGAGTTTCACCTTGGCGCCCGCGAGCGTGGCGTCCGCCGGCGGCACCGCCTCGAGGTACGCATGGTAGTGCCCGAGTTCCACTTCGCCGGACCGCGCCTCGGGGTCGTCGAGGATCGCGCGCGTGAAATGCTCCGCGATCTCCGGTTCGGCCGACAGAACCGGGATGAACAGCCGCCGCCGCTCGGCGCTCGCATGGATGGACGCGCTCATGCCCGGCGTCTTGATACCCCCGGTCCCGGGGGCGCACAAGTCAAAAAAGCGCCCCGTTTGGCCGTTGCCGTCCGACGGCTCAGCCCGCGCGCTTCTTGTCCCGTGCCTTCTTGATCACCTGCTCGGCGATCGCGAACGGAACGGCCTCGTAGTGCTCGAAGTGCATCGTGAAGCTCGCGCGGCCCTGGGTCACGGTGCGCAGCGCGCTCGAGTAGCCGAACATCTCGGCGAGCGGCACCATGCCGCGGATGATCCGCAGGTCGCCCTGCGCGTCCATCGACTCGATGCGCCCGCGCCGCGAGCAGATCGACCCGGTGACCGAGCCCATGAACTCGTCCGGCGTCTCGACCTCGAGGGACATGACCGGCTCGAGCAGTTCGGGGCTGGAGCGCTGGAACAGCTCGACGAAGCCCGCGCGCCCGGCCTCCTGGAAGGCGAAGTCGTTCGAGTCCACCTCGTGGTAGGAACCGTCGATCAGCGTCACGCGCATGTCGACGACGGGGTAACCGGCGTACGGGCCCACGGTCATCGCGCGGATGACGCCCTTCTCGACCGCCGGGATGAACTCGGCCGGGATGCGCCCGCCGACGATCGCGTTGACGAACTCGAAGCCCTCGCCCTTGGCCGACGGCTCGAGCCGCAGGACGACGTGGGCGTACTGGCCGCGGCCGCCGCTCTGCTTGATGTGCTTGTAGACGCCCTCGGAGGGCTCCGTGCCCGTCTCGCGGTAGGCGACCTCCGGGGGGCCGACCTTCGCCGCGACGTTGAATTCGCGCTTCAGGCGGTCGACGATGATCTCCAGGTGCAGCTCGCCCATGCCCGAGATGACCGTCTCGTGCGTTTCCGAGTCGAAGGCGACCGTGAACGTCGGGTCCTCGTCGGCGAGCCTGTGCAACGCCTCGCCGAGGCGCTCGTTGTCGGCCTGGCTGGCGGGTGAGATGCTGATCGCGATCACGGGCGCCGGGAACTCGATCGCCTCGAGGTGGATCTCGTGGTCTTCGTTGCAGAGCGTGTCGCCCGTCTTCGTGTCGCCCAGGCCCACCACGGCGACGATGTCCCCGCAGCAGGCCTCCTCGATCGACTCCTGGCGGTTCGCGTGCATGCGGAAGAGCCGGCCGACCCGCTGCGTCTTGTTCCGGGTGCTGTTGAAGACGGTCTCGCCGGCCTTCAGCGTTCCCGAGTAGACGCGGATGTAGGTCAGCTTGCCCATGTGTTTGTCGGCCATGATCTTGAACGCCAGGCCCGAGAAGGGGTCGGTGTCCGTCGGATTGCGCCGGTTCTCCTCGGGTTCCTTGGCGCAGATGATGGGCGGGATCTCGTTGGGGGCGGGAAGGCAGCGCACGATGCCGTCGAGCAGTCGCTGGACGCCCTTGTTCTTGAACGCCGAGCCGCAGTAGACGGGCACGACGCGGCGGGCGATGGTGGCCTTGCGGAGGATCGAGAGGATCTCGTCGGTGCCGAGGTCGCCGGTATCGAGGAACTTCGCGAGCAGTTCGTCGTCCTGCTCCGCACACTTCTCGACGAGGTTCGCGCGCCACTTCCGCGCCTTCTCCTGCTTGTCGGCGGGGATGTCGGTCTCGGTGAAGTCCCGGCCCTGACTGTTCTCGGAGTAGTAGATCGCCTTCATCGTGATCAGGTCGATGATGCCGGCGAACGACTCCTCCTTGCCGATCGGCACGACCACGGGCACCGCGTTGGCCCCGAGCTCCTCCTGGATCTCCTCGACCACGCGGAAGAAGTCGGCGCCGACGCGGTCCATCTTGTTGACGAACGCCACCTTCGGCACGTTGTATTTCTCGCTCTGCCGCCAGACCTTCTCGGACTGCGGCTGGACGCCGCCGACGGCGCAGAAGAGGGCGACCACCCCGTCGAGGACGCGGAGGGACCGCTCGACCTCCATCGTGAAGTCCACGTGGCCCGGGGTGTCGATCAGCGTGATCCGGTGGCCCTTCCACTCGAGCGTGGTGGCCGCGGAGGTGATGGTGATTCCGCGCTCCTGCTCCTGGGGCATCCAGTCCATGATCGCGCTGCCGTCGTGCACCTCGCCGATCTTGTGCGACCGCCCGGCGTAGAAGAGGATGCGCTCGCTGCACGTCGTCTTCCCGGCATCGATGTGAGCCATGATGCCGATGTTCCTGACCTTCGACAGTTCGACCGTTCTGGGCATTTTGAAATCCTCGCGTGGTGCAGGGTTCCGGAAAAGAAGCCCGGCACTATGCACGCATCCCGTTCAGGAATCAAGCCCAAACCAGGCGATGGCCCGCGGCGATGCGTCCCCCGCGGAGGATGCGCCCGGGAGGGATGGATTCCCCGCGCCGGGCGCTGCGGGGCGTCAGACCAGGCGCCGGGCGAGCCCGGCGATGGTTCCGTAGGCGCGGACGGCGCCATCGGCGAGGTCCGCGAGCCAGGCCGCCGCCCCGGTGCCGGCGAGCAGGGCGACGCAGAGGCCGACGCCGAGGGCGTTGACGGCGAAGATCAGCGCGTAGGAGAAGATGCGGCCGTGGGCCTGGACGTCGGTCTGGTGGACGGCGAGCAGGGAGAGCGTGAAGGTCAGGTGGAAGCCCCAGGTCAGGCCGACCAGGCCCATCCAGAAGGGGCGGTACACGGAGACGTCGGCGAAGTGCGCGGTGATGCCGTAGGCGGCGAGGACGAGCATCGTGTAGAACGGGAAGAAGTAGGGGGAGAGATCGATCCAGACGTTGGTCTTCGTGACGCGGACGTGCCCCCCGCGGTCGCTGACGTGCATGCCCGAGGCCCGGCCGCCGAAGAGGAACGTCCAGACGGCGTGGGTCAGTTCGTGCCCGAGGACGTAGCTCCACATCGGGCGCGGCATCGTGAAGTAGCAGAAGACCCACAGCACGAAGCCGATCGCAAGCCCGGCGCACTGGGCGCGCCCGGCGGGGCTGCGGGCCACGGCGAGCGCCAGGTCCGCCAGCGCCCCGGCGAGGGCCCCGCAGAGGGGGAGGATCGCCAGCCCGGCGAGCAGTTTCAGGAAACGCATCACGGGGCGCGGCCTCGATTCGCGGTTGACTTCCCGGCGCCGGTGCTTATCATCCCTGCGTTTTTGCCCGCGGTGGGCGCGGTCGTGTCCGGCCCCCGCCCCGCGGGAAATCCGGGAGAGAGAACGACATGCCGAATATCAAGGGTGCAGCGAAGAGGATGCGTCAGGCCGAGAAGGCCCGCGTGCGGAACAAGGCGGCCAAGACGGAGATCAAGCACATCCGCCGTCTGGTCCTCGATGCGACGACCGGGGGCGTGAAGGACAACGCCGAATCCATCTTCCGCACGTATTGCTCCGCCCTGGACAAGGCCGCGAAGAAGGGGATCATCCCGAAGAACACGGCCCTGCGCCGCAAGGCCCGGGCCGCCGCGCGTCTGCGCGCTCAGCCGGCCGCCCCGGCCGCGGGCTGACGGATCCGGCCTCATTCGCAGTGCACCGGCCGCCCGGGCGTTCCACGCCCCGGCGGCCGGTTCGCTATTGCCAGGTCTCCGTGATCTTGTCGACGATGTCGCGGGCGAGTTCCCGCGAGGCTTCCGGCAGGGCGGAGAGCTTGCTCGACGTCATGTCGCCGATGAGGGGGACGATGGACTGGCCGTGCACCCGGGCGTGCTGCGAGAGCACCTTCCCGGTGGAGGTCTGCACGAGCTGGAAGGACGCGGCGATCGTCATGCGGTAGGTGTCGGCCTGCGAGACGTTGTCGGCCGTGTAGCCGACGGGCGTCATCAGGAACTGCTTGAGGGTGACGCGCAGGACCGCGTCGGCCGGCTGGCTTCCGCGCACGACGGTGAACGTCGCGTCGCGCTGGATGGCGCTGACGACCTCGCGCGTGAGGTCGGCCTCCAGCATCGGTTCCTCGGTCTCGTTCTCGAACACCGGCACCTGGATCGTCCGCACGTTGCCGGGGAGGGAGGATCCGAGCTGGTAGCCGATGCAGCCGGCCCACGGGAGGACGGCGCACAGGGCGAGAAGAACGGCGGCGGGTCGGGTCGGGAGGGCGGTCATGGGGTGGTCTCCTTGGCCTTGGCCGGCGTCAGTTCGGCGATGCGCCGTTGCGCGGCGGCGGTCCATGGCGAGTTGGGGAACTGCGAGAGAAAGCGTTCGTAGGCGGTCCGGACGACGTCGGGGCTCCGCTTCTGGCGGTCGTAGTAGCGGGCGGCCTCGAACGCGGTCTCGGCGCGGCGGCGGAAGAGGGCGTCGCGCCGGAGCGTGACCAGCGGTGCGCGCTCCGAGGCGGGGTGGCGCGTCAGGTAGTCCGCGGCCGCGGCCCAGGCCTCGTCGAGGGCGCGCGTGTTGTTCGGGGCCTTCTCGGAGGCGCGGACCAGGCATTCCACGCGGCGCGCGGCGGCCTTCTCGGCCCACGGGCTCTGCGGGTGGCGGTAGGCGACGTCGGCGTAGGCGGCCGCGGCCTCGTAGAGATCGGCATCCGCCTCGTGGATCTCGCCGATGCGGTAGCGCGTCTCGGCGGCGCCCTCCCAGGCCGGGGCGTTGGTCAGGATCTGCTCGTACATCGGCACGGCGCGGTCGGGCGAGGCGAAGCCGCCGAAGAGGTACGGCATCGCGCGGTGCGCCGCCATGCGCTCCGCGAGCGCCGTCTGGCGGCGGATGACCTCGTGGAAGTCGAAGCGCCCCGGGAAGCGGTCGATCAGAACCTGGTACTGCTCGAAGGCGGCGGGGAAGTCCTGCTGCTGCTCCAGGATGCGCGCCCACTCGTACTGGGCCGTCGCCGCCTCCACGGAGGCCGGCCAGGTGGCGACCAGCGCGTGGTAGTGGCTCTTGGCCCGGCGGAGGCTGCCGCGGTCGCGCAGGGCCCTCGCATGGGCAAGCTGGTCCGCCGGCGTGCCCTTCGCGGGCCGGAGGAACAGGGAGCCCAGCCAGCTTTCGCGGTGCTGGACTTCCTGATAGGGTGCTTCGGCCGCGGCGGAGGGCAGGCACGACGCCATCCAGCCGGCGGCGGCTGCGGCCAGGAGACCATGCGCCAGAGAGTTGTTCATCCCTCGCACGATACGGAAGCCATGATTGCAGGGTCAAGAACGGAAGCGAAGGGGGGATGGGCCCCCGGGGAGGCGCCGATCCTCGTCACGTGCCCCCGCGGCCTCGCCCCCGTGCTCGCGGCGGAGATCGAATCCCTGGGGGTTCCGGTGCTCGCGACGCACGAAACCGCCGTGGAAACCGCCGGACCCCTGTCCCTCTGCCCGCGTCTCAACCTCCACCTCCGGACCGGCCATCGCGTGCTGTGGCGGCTGCGGTCGTTCGGCGCGGCCTCGGCGGCCGATGTCTACCGCGGGTGCTCGGCCCTCCCGTGGGAGGACGTCCTCCTGCCCGAACACCCCATCACCGTGCGCGCCTCGTCGGACGCGCCCGACGCCGGGCCCGACGGCCGGCTGGCGGCGCTCAAGTGCAAGGACGCGATCGCCGACCGCATGCGCGAACGCTGCGGCCGCCGCCCCGATTCCGGCCCCGAGCCGCGCGGCGCGTGCGTGTTCGTCCTGTGGCGCGCCGGCGATTGCCGCGTGTTCCTCGACACCTCCGGCGTGCCGCTCTCGTTCCGCGGCTACCGGCGGCTCACGGTCGCCGCGCCGATGCGGGAGTCCCTCGCGGCGGGCGTCCTCCTGGCCTCCGGCTGGCGCGGCGAACGCCCGCTGGCCAACCCGATGTGCGGCAGCGGAACCCTCGCGATCGAGGGCGCCTGGATCGCGATGCGCCGGGCGCCCGGCCTGCTGCGCGCCCGCTTCGCCTTCATGTGCCTGCGCGGCTACGAGGATGCGGCCTGGCGCGCGCTGCGCGAGGAGGCCCTGCGCGCCGCGCGTCCCGCGCCGCCGTCGCCGATCGCCGCCAGCGACCGCGACCCCGCCGCCGTCGAGGCCGCGCGCGTCAATGCGCGCGCCGCCGGCGTCGAACGGCACATCGGGCTGACCGTCGGCGATTTCATGGAGTGTCCCGTGCCCGGCCCCGCGCCGCTGATCGTGCTGAATCCCGAGTACGGCGAGCGCATGGGCGCGGGCGAGGACCTCGCGCCCGAGTACCGCCGCATCGGCCGCTTCCTGCGCGAGCGCGGCGCGGGCGGCCGGGGGGTCGTGTTCACCGGCAACCTCGCGCTGTCGCGGCGGATCGGCCTCAAGGTCGGCGCGATCCGGACGATGTTCAACGGTCCGATCGAGTGCCGCATGCTGGAGTTCGAGCTGACCGGCCCGCCGCCCCGGCCCTGAAAACGGCCGGCCGGGGCGGTCGGTGCGGCCTTGCGTGGCGGACGCATCTCGGCCATGCTCGGCGCCATGAAAGCACCCCGCGCGTTCGGTCCGCCCGCCCCGTTCTCCATCGGCCGCCGCCGCTTCCTGCAGTCGGCCTCGGCCGCCTTCGCCGCCTCGGCCCTCGGCGCCTACGGCGTCGACCTCGTCCACCGGAAACCCAAGCGCGTCGGCCTCATCGGCTCCGGCTGGTACGGCAAGAGCGACCTGTGGCGCCTCATCCAGGTCGCGCCGGTCGAGCTCGTCGCGCTGTGCGACCCGGACCGGCGGATGCTCGACGGCGCGCTGGAGATCGCCGCCCAGCGCCTCCCCGGGAAGCCCGCGCCGCGCACGCACACCGACTACCGGCAGATGCTCGCGGAGAAGGACCTGGACATCGTCCTCATCGGCTCTCCGGACCACTGGCACGCCCTGCAGGCGATCGCCGCGATCGAGGCGGGGGCCGACGTGTACCTCCAGAAACCGATCAGCGTCGACGTGCTCGAGGGCGAGGCGATCCTCGCCGCGGCGCGGAAACACAAGCGCGTCGTGCAGATCGGCACGCAGCGCAAGAGCACGCCGCACCTGATCGACGTGAAGAAGCAGGTCGTCGAGGCCGGCCTCCTCGGCCGCATCGCCCACGTCGACATGTGCTGCTACTTCCATATGCGGGCGAACGGGAATCCGCCGGTCGAGCCCGTTCCGGACCACCTCGACTACGCGATGTGGACCGGCCCCGCGCCGTTGCGGCCCTATGACGGCCTGCCGCACAAGCGATGGTGGCGCACGTTCACCGAGTACGGCAACGGCATCCTCGGCGACATGTGCGTCCACATGCTCGATACCGCGCGGTGGATGCTCGGCCTCGGCTGGCCGCGCCGCATTAGTTCGGCCGGCGGCATCTACGTGCAGAAGGACGGCAAGTCGAACATCCCGGACACGCAGACCGCGGTCTTCGAATACGAGGACCTCAACGCCGTCTGGCAGCACCGGAGCTGGGGCTCGCCGGTCGACCCCGACTATCCGTGGGCGCTCTTCCTCCACGGCGAGAAGGGCGTGCTGAAGGCCAGCACGATGCGCGCGGACTTCATGCCCCACGACAAGAAGGCTCAGACGGTCCACTTCGAATGCCTGTTCGAGAAGGACAAGTACCCCGAGGACACGACGGAGAAGGACATCGAGCTCAACGCCGCCCCCGCGACGCGGCGCCACATGCTCGACTTCCTCGCCGCCATCGACTCGCGCGGCCGGCCCGTGGCGGACGTCGAGCAGGGGCACATCTCGACCGCCAGTTGCGTTCTCGCGAACGTCGCGATGAAGCTCGGCCGGCCGCTCGCGTACGATCCCGGAACGCGCACGGTCCCCGGCGACGAAGAAGCGACACGCCTTCTCCAGCGGCCCTACCGCGCGCCGTGGAAGCGGCCGGAAGTCGCGTGATCCCGGGGACGGTCAGAACCGCACGAGCACATCGATCCAGCCGAGCCGCTCGCGACGCCGGTCGCCGTCGGGGTCGCGCACGCCGTCGAACCAGGTGAGGCCTGCGATCACGTCGCGGACGGCGTGCCATCGCACGAAGACCTTGTGCCCCTCCACGTCGGTTCCGCCGCCGGCGAAGTCGGAGTCCGCCGCCGCGGCGAGCGTGGCGTCGGCCTCGAGGCGGCGCACGTTCCAGCCGGCCTCCACGGCGCCGACGGCGCGTGCCCGGCCGAGCGTGACGCCGGCGAGCCATCCGGCGGTCTCGTCCGACGCGGCCGTGTTGCGGAGGGCCTGTCCGTAGACCGTGACCGGGACCCACGGATCCCAGGTGAGCTGCGCGAAGGCCTCGGCGACGCGGTAGTCCTGCGACAGGACGGCCCGCCCGCAGGGCGCGCCGCTGCCGCAGGTCCGCGTCGAGTTGCCGGCGGCGCGGCTGTCCGCGGCGGGCGCCTCCCGGCCCGCGGTGTCCTCGAACGCGTGGAAGCCGGCGCCGCCCAGGACCCTCCATTCCTCGCCGCGGCGCCATTCCGCGGCGGCCTGCGCGGCCGCGAGGGCGAGGTCGTCGGTAGCCGATCCCGTCAGCCATAGCGCGCCCGCGCGGACATGCGGGCGCCAGGGGCCGCGGACGCCGGGCGACCATGCGGCGGCGACGCCGTCGGGCCGCCAGTCGCCGTCGTACACCAGGTCCTGGACGCAAAGCATCGGCTGGTTCATCCGGCCCGCGGTCAGCGCGAGGCCCGGAACGGCGTCCGGCCGCCAGGCGATCCAGGCCTGGTCGAGTGCGACGGGGCGGGACAGGGGGCCGTCGCCGGGCTCGACGTCTGTCACCCGCGCCTCGTCCGCCCCCGCGGTGGTCAGGCCGAGGCCGAGGGCGAGTCCGGGCGCGAGCGTCACATTGGCGCCGGCGCGGACGCGGAGCAGCAGGCGGTGGCTTGCGGCGTCGGCGAGGTCGCTGTCGCGCAGTTCGAGGCGGACCCGTCCGTCGCCGTGGAAGGCGGAATCCGGCGCCCCGGCGGCGGGGGACACCGTCGCGAGAAGCGCCAGCGCCGCCGTCCCGGCCGCTAGTGAACGAAGCGGATGCACAGGGGATAGCGGTACGGTTTGCCCGAGCTCGCCGTGATCGCGGCGACGATCGTGAAGATCGCGTCGGCGATGCTCAGCCCGAGGATGAGGACCACGCCGATGCCGCACAGGAAGACCAGAGGGACCGAGGCGAGGACGTAGATCGTCATGCTGATCTGGAAATTCAGGGCCTCCTTGCCATGGGCGTCGACGAACGGCGAGGCCGCGCGCTTGATGTGCCAGAGGATCAGCGGCGCAAAGACGTTGGCGAAGGGGATCGGCACGAGGTAGCCGGCGAACGTCGAGAGGTGGCATCCCATCGCCCAGTTCCGCTCGTCCGCGGGGGACAGGGGGATCGTCGGCGGTACGCTGGGCTCGCTGGTCGTATTCATGGTGGCCTCGTGCGCCAAGGATGCCCGCCGGGGGGCCCCGCGGCAAGCTCCGGCTCGGCCCCCGAATCCCGGGCCACGCCCTGGAACCCTGGCGGATGGTGTGCGCTACGTTCAGTACAATAGAGAAGGCTCATGGAGGGGGGCTGAAGAAACCCCAGGAGGAGAAGCACATGACCCGGAAGAGGGATCGCGCAGCGGCCGGCGAACGCCGGAGCCTTGCGCACCATCGGATCGTGCCGTTCCGGTACGGCACTTCGCCAATCCATCCCGGAACGACAGCCGGACCCGCGGACTTGGATGCCTGTCGATCGATCTGGCTCCGGACCAGGCATTGACCGCATGGACGTTCGTGTCGGATGCCGCGGGCGTGAATCATGCACCGACGGGTGGTGGCTGCGGCGGCGACAAGGTCCGCCGGCGCCAGCGGCAGAGGAACTCTTCCTGCACGGGTTCGGCGACGCAAACCGGGGTCTGGGACTTCCAGCGCCTTCGCTACGGCTCCAGCATGTCGCCCTCGTCCACGACGGGCTTCCCTCCGTCGCCGGTGCACGGCTGCCCCCGCTTCCCGCACCGGCGCCTTTCCGCCGCCCGAGGGCAGGCGCCCTTGCACGGGTGCCTTGGTGCGGGTTGCAGTTCCCTCCCGATGGACGCACAGTACCGCGGGTTGCGGTCCGGCGGGTCCGCCGCCGGACCGGGAGATGACCGACATGGACGTTTCGGGCATATCGGTCCTCCTCGTCGAGGACGATTCGGCGTTCGTCGACGTGATCGCGCGGGGACTTCGCGCGGAGGGCTTCCACGTGTTCGCCGCGCCGACCGTCGAGGCGGCGCAGCAGTTGCTGGTGGAGCGCATCCTGGATCTCATGCTTCTGGACCTGTCCGTGGCCGGACGCGATGGCGTGGAGGTTCTCGACTTCCTCCGCGAGTCAGGCCGCCTCATGCCGTGCATCATCATCTCCGCCCGGGCCGAACTGGATGAGAGGATCCGGGCCCTGGGCCTGGGGGCCGACGACTACCTCGTGAAGCCGTTCGCCTTCGCCGAACTCGTCGCGCGGATCCGCGCGCTGCTGCGCCGCGCCCGCGGTTCGGAGACCGTCCTGATGACCGGTCCCCTCCGCCTGGACCTGATCCAGCGCCGGGCCACCGTCGGACGGACGCCGGTGCCCCTGACCGCGCGCGAGTTCGACCTGCTCGCGTACCTCGCCCAGCACGCGGGGCGGCCCGTGTCGCGGGACACGCTCGCCCGCGACGTTCTGCAGGTGCGGTCGAGGGCGACGCCGGTCGACAACGTGATCGAGGTGAATGTCTCCCGCCTCCGTGCGCGCCTGGCCGAGGCCGGATGCCAGATGATCTCCACGGTCCGCGGCGTCGGCTACCAGCTTGCGGTGCCCTCGTGAAACGGTGCGCCACGGTCCGGTTCTTCGTGTGGATCGTCGGCCTCGTGGTCTTCTGTCTGGCATTGAACCTCGCGGCGGACGGCCTCTTCGACGCGCATTCCCGGCGGTTGCTCGATGCGCTGGGCCTCGAGCACCAGGCGGCCGAGGGGCTGGTGGTGCTCGTCTGCAACCTCGTGGCGATGCCGTTCGTGCTTCTCGCCGCCTGGTGGGTGGCCCGCCTCGCCATGGCGCCGCTACGGCGGATCGCGAAGGCGGCGGAGGAGATCCGGGCGGGGCAGTTGAAACGTCGCATTCCCTGCGACCGGGAGGATGACGAGTGGGGCCGGCTGGCCGGTCTGCTGAACGACGCCTTCGACGAGTACGACCGGAACCTCGACCGGCAGCGGAAGTTTGCGGCCAACGCGGCGCACCAACTCCGCACGCCCCTGGCGGTGATGCGGGGCGCGGGGGAGATCTGCCTGGCGCACGCGAAGGACGCGGCCGACTACCGCCGGACGGTGGAGGACATGCTCGAGCGGCTTCAGGGGCTCACCCGGCTGTGCGAGCAGCTGCTGGAACTGAGCCGCGTCGGTATGCCGGCCCTGCGTTCCCAGTTCGTCGCGCACGACCCCGCATCCTCGCTGCGCACGTTGTGCGACGACTACGCGACGGTGGCTTCGGCCCGCGGGATCCGCCTGCGGGCCGACATCGCGCCCGGTGCGAGGATCCGGTGCATCCCGGAGCTCTTCGCGGAAAGCGTGGCGAACCTGCTGGACAACGCGGTGCGCCACGCGCCTGACGATGGCGAGGTTGCGCTGGAATGGCAGGTCCGCGACGGAGCCGCGGGACTCTGCGTCGAGGACAACGGCCCGGGGATCCCCGCGCACCTTCGCGAGAGCGCCTTCGAGCCGCTGGCGCAGGGCCGCCCGCCGGGAATGAAGCAGGGCACGGGGCTGGGCCTGGCCATCGTCGCCGAGATCGCGCGGCTTCACGACGCCCGAGCCGCCGTCGGCACCGGCGCCCTGGGAGGGGCGCGGATCTGCCTGACATGGCCCCTGGACCCGGCGGCGGCTGAGCGGTCTCTATCTGCGCCGGCGCGGCTGTCCCGCTCCGGGAGGATGGCGCGCCGCAGCTTACGCATTTGTCAGGCAATTCCGGACAGCTCCGTGCGCTGCGGATCGTAGATTCGTCCTGCATGAAGACCCATGGTGCGCCAGGGCTCGACGGCCATCGCCTCCCGCGGCGTCGAGGGCATTCAGGACTCCATTGTCCGGACCCTGCCGCCCGCCTCCGGCTCGGCGATGCGGGCCGCAGCATGCCGCGCGCGCCAATCATGGGGGGGCATGCGGTGCCGCTGGCGGAAGCGGCGGGCGAAGTAGGCCGCATCCTCGAATCCCGCGCGGGCCGCCACCTCGGCGACGGTCAGTCGCGGATCCCGAAGAAGGGTCTCGGCGTGATCGAGGCGGCGTGCGGTCAGGAAGTCCACGAAGGATCCCCCGGTGTGGTGCCGGAAGGCGGCGGACAGGTGGTTCGGCGTCAGCCCGACGGCCTGCGCGACGGCCTTGACGGAGACCCGCGAACCGGGATTGCGGAGGATGATGGCGCGCACGGTGTCGACGACGATGGCCGATCGCGTCGCGGCGGACTTGCCTTCGGCCAGCGGACCCATGTCACGGAGCATGCGGGCAACGTCGGGCCGAGCCGGCGTCCGGCGACCGGCTGCGCTTTCGCGGACGATATGCGCCACCGCCTCGGCCGCGGTGTTGACGATGTGGCGCACGAGGTCCCTGCGATGGACCGTCAGGAGGGGGAGCCGGCCGTAGGCATCGCGAAGGCGCCCGGCGGGCAGACCCAGGTTGCCGAGCGACCCGCGGGCCGCGGTCCACGACGCCCGCCCCGCAGGCCGGAACGCGCACGTGGTGACGACGGCGAAGCGGGTGCCCGCGTCCCCGACCGAACCCGCCGGCGCAGCCCACGCCTGGATCGTGCTGTGGCACGCATGCGTGCAGGCACCGCGGGCCGCGGTGCGGAGCGTGATGAGCGTCCGGCAGGCCAGGCAGCGGCGGCGGCCCTCGGAGGTGGACTGCACGATCCGGCAGAACTCCGGCATGTCGTTGTCCCCCGCGACGGAGTGGACCGAGAGGAGATCGTCCGCGGCCGGAAGGAGCACGATCAGCTTCGTGCGGACCAGCTCGCGCGCCATCGCATCGAGACGCCGGAGGACGGGATCCTCCCGGATCGCCCGGACCAGTTCGGCAGCGTTGTCCGTATCCATGACGCGATCTCCGCGCGGCGGCGCGGCCTGTTTCGGTCGATACTACCACGAATCGTAGAAAAGTCCTCTCGAATCCCGGCGCCGGCGGGTCCACGATACCGGTGGCGGGGGTCCGGGTGGCCGGCCGTGTCCCGGTCGATGGGCGGCGAACGAAAGGGCGAAGTGCCATGACGACGATCTCCCGCCGGTCCTTCCTGCGCTACTGCACGGCGTCGGCCGCGGTCCTCGGGCTGGACCCGTTGCGGCTGGGGCTCCTGAACGATGCGATGGCGAATCCGTCCGCGCCCTCGGTCATCTGGCTGCACGGCAGTTCGTGCACGGGGTGCTCGGTCTCGCTTCTCAACCGGATCACCGCGACAGGCGACACCATCGCACAGGTTCTCGTCAACGACATCAACCTCATCTTCCACGCGACTCTGATGGCTTCGGCCGGCGACCCCGCGGTGGCGGAACTGCTGCGCGTGCGGAAATCGGGCAACTTCGTCCTCGTCTGCGAGGGCGGCGTCCCGACGGCCTTCGGGGGGCGATGCTGCATCACGTACGGCTTCGGCGGCGGCGAGATCACCTACATGCAGGCGGTGCAGGAGCTTGCCGCGAAGGCGGCGGCGATCGTTTGCGCGGGGACCTGCGCGAGCTTCGGCGGCATTCCGCGGTCCGGATCGAACCCGACCGGCGTCGTCAGCGTCCGCGAGCTGACGGGCCGCCCGACGATCAACATCTCCGGCTGTCCCGCGAACCCGGACTGGATGGTCTGGGCGATCGTGCAGCTGCTTACCGGGACGCCGGTGACGCTGGACGCGAACGGGCGCCCCGTCGATCTGTACGCGAAGGATCTCGCCGGGGCGGCGGCGCCGGAGCTGATCCACGACAAGTGCCCGCGGAATCCGGCGCTCACCGGGGCCCCGCTGGCGGCGGGGTTCGGCGAAGACGGGCACTGCCTGGAGTTGCTCGGCTGCCGCGGGCCCCACACCCGGGCGCGATGCGAGGCGTGCTGGAACGGCGTGCCCGGGCAGGGCACCTGGTGCATCGGGGTCAACGCGCCGTGCCACGGATGCACCGAACCGGGCTTTCCCGGTCCGCAACCCTTCTACGAACCGTTCAGCGGCTGAACCGAAGCGGAGGAACCCCCATGCCCGTCATCACCGCCGCGATCGACCCCGTCACCCGGATCGAGGGCCACCTCAAGGTGGAGGTCGACGTCGACACCGTCGACGGTGTGCAGCAGGTTGTCGATGCGCGCTCGGTCGGCACGCTGTTCCGCGGATTCGAGATCGTTCTGCAGGGGCGCGATCCGCGGGACGCGCCGATCATCACGTCGCGGATCTGCGGCGTCTGCCCGACGGCGCACTCGATGGCCGCCGCGCTGCTGCTCGACAGCGTCTACGGCACGAATCCGCCCGAGGCATCGCGCCTGCTGCGGAACCTGGTCCACGGGGCGTGCTTCCTCGAGTCGGACATCCTCCACTTCTACCTTCTCTGCCTGCCCGACTACATCCGCGGGCCGTCGATGGCGCCCTGGCTGCCCGGCCTCGAACTGGGCCGGCGGCTGGATCCCGCGGCCGAGTCGCGGCTCGTCGCGGGCTACCTCAAGGCGATCGACCTCCGGCGCAAGTGCCATGAGATGGGCGCGATCTACGGCGGCAAGCTGCCCCACACCCCGGGCTTCATCGCCGGCGGCTTCACGGCGGTCTCGTCCTCGGCGAACAAGACCGCGTTCGGAAGCCTGCTCGCGGAGATCCTCGAGTTCATCGAGCGGACCTACATCCCGGACGTGGAGCTTCTCGGCTCCCTGTACGGCGAGTACTTCCGCATCGGGCGCGGGCCGGGGAACCTGCTCTCGTTCGGGGTCTTCGAGGATGGGGCCGGCGGCCATCTCCTCGCGCGCGGCCGCACGGTGAACGGCACGGCGTCCCCGCTGCCGGTGGACGTGGCGCAGATCACCGAGCAGGTGACGCACTCCTGGTACGACGATGCGACGAACGATCTCGCGCCTGCGGGCGGATCGACGGTCCCCCTCAGCCCGAAGCCGGACGCCTACTCGTGGCTCAAGGCGCCGCGGTACGGCGGCGCGGTCTACGAGTGCGGCCCGCTCTCGCGCATGGCGGTGGCGGGGCATTACCGGCGCGGCATCTCGGTCATGGACCGGCACCTGGCCCGGGCGCACGAGGCGCTGCGGATTGCGCAGGCGATGCAGGGGTGGCTCACGGCGCTGCCGACGGGCACGGGGGCTTTCGATCCCTTCGACCCGGGCATGATTGCGAATGTCGACACCCTGGGCCTGACCGAGGCCCCGCGGGGCGCCCTCGGGCACTGGATCCACATGGACGGCACGGCGATCGGACGCTACCAGGTGATCACGCCGACGTGCTGGAACTGCTCGCCGCGGGACACCGCGGGGCAGCCGGGCGCGATGGAAGCGGCGTTGATCGGGACGCCCGTCGCGCGGGCGGATCATCCGGTCGAGGTGTTGCGCGTGGTCCACTCGTTCGATCCGTGCCTCGACTGCGCCACGCACGTGATGCGGCCCGGGGAGGAGGCGCGCGTGATCCCGTTGTGGCGTCCGCCGGCCGCGCGGGCGGGCAGGGGACGGGCATGAATGCCTCTCCCGGCGCGCGTGTGGTTGTGGTCGGCCTGGGCAACTGGCTCATGCGCGACGACGGCGTCGGCGTTCACGCCGTGCGCGAGCTCGCCGCCGACCCGCCGCCGGGCGCCGCCGTGATCGAGGCCGGCACCGCGGTGCTCGACGCGCTTCCCTGGCTCGAGTCGGCGGAGCGCGTGCTGGCCGTCGACGCCCTCGCGGCCGGCGGGACGCCGGGCACGGTCTACGCGATGGACGGCCGCGACGCGCGGATCGCCGGGCGGCCGGCATCGCTGCACTCGCTCGACCTCCCGACCGTGCTGGCCTGCTTCGGCCGCGGGAACGGCCCCCGCGAGGTCCGCGTGGTCGGCGTCGAGCCGGCCTCGGTCGGATACGGAACCGGTCTTTCGGCCGAGGTCCGTGACGCGCTGCCGGCGGTGACGCGGGAGGTCCGGCGCGCGGTGGCGGCGTGGATGGCGGAAACGCCGGGGGATCCGGCCTGGGACGCGACGTGAGACCTCGAACCGGGGAGACGACCATGCGATATCCGGGATGGCGGTTCGGGCTTGTGGCGGCGGCGATCCTCGCCCTGCGTCCGGCCCCGGCGCCGGCGCAGACCGACGGCATCATGACCTGCCAGGTCACGACCGTTGCGTCGGGTCAGACCTACGACCCGAGGAACGTGCTCGCGGTCTGGATCGCCGACTCGACGAACGGTTTCGTCAAGACGGTGATGAAGTACTCCGCTTCGCGGACGGCCTACCTCTACAAGTGGATCGCGAACTCGGCCCGGTCGACGAATACGGACACGATCTCCGGCGCCACGCTGTCCTCCCACGGGGCCAGGACCGTCCGGTGGAACGGGCGCGACAAGAACGGGACCCTCGTTCCGGACGGGAACTACTGGGTCCGCATGGAGTTCACCGGCGCGAACGCGCAGGGCCCGGTCTCGACCAACTACGTACGGTTCACCAAGGGATCGTCGTCCGTCTCGACGAACTTCACCAACCTGGCGAACTTCCAGTCGCTGTCGCTGACCTGGACGCCGGTGACGGTGTCGCACGATGTCGGCGTGGTGCGCATCGGCCTTCCGCCGATCATCAACACCGACAGCACCGTGCAGGTTCCCGTGGTCACGACGAACAAGACGACGACCGCGGAGACCTTCGTGCTGTCGCTGAGCAACCGGACCGACGGCGTCCTGATCGGACAGACCACGGTGACCGCCCTGGCCGGCAACGCATCGCGGACCAACACGTTCGTCTGGGACACGGCCGGCCTGCTGCCCGGCGCGTACACGCTCGCCGCGTATGCCGCGGCCATCGCGGGCGAAACTGTCACCGCCGACAATCTCCTGACCACCGGCACCACCGCCCGCGTGGCGTTTCACGATGTCGCCGTCGGGTCCTTCACCGCGCCCGCGTTGATCGTGCCCGGGGCGACCTCGAACCTGACGGTACTGGCGACCAACCGCGGCGACTTCGTGGAGAGCTTCCTCGTGGCCGTCACCGACCGGACCGACGGCGTGTCCATCGGCCTGCGGACGATCGGGAACCTCCCCGCCTATGCCGGGACCAACGTGGCGTTTGCGTGGGCCACGGCGGGCCGGTCGCAGGGTTACCACGCGGTCGTGGCAACCGTGGGGGTGGTCACGGACGACACCGACGCCCTGAACAACACGAACGCCCGGACCGTGGCGATCGCCTCGGGATTGTCCACGGGCGTCGTGTCGGCCACCGGGGGCGCATGGCGGTACCACGACCTCGGCATCGATCTTCACGGCGGGCCGTGGACCACGGCCGACTACTACGACGGGCACTGGGCGTCGGGCTCCGCGCGGTTCGGCTTTGGCGACCCCGGCATGGTGACGACCGTCAAGACGGGGAACCTCTGCTATTACTTCCGGCGCGACTTCTTCCTCGACGTGGTTCCGCTTGCGATGAGCGCGCGGCTGCTGCGCGATGACGGCGCCGTCGTCTACATCAACGGCCAGGAGGCCTTCCGGGCCAACATGGACGCGCTGGAGGATCCCGCGTACTCCAATGTGGCCCTCGCGGCCGTCAGCGGCACGGCGGAGACGAACTGGTTCCCGTTCGCCGTCGACCCGGGACTTCTGCGGCCCGGCCGCAACGTGCTGGCGGTGGAACTGCACCAGAACCAGGCGTCGAGCAGCGACGTGGCGATGGACCTCGAACTGAGCGCCGTGACGCCCAGCCTGTCGCTTTCGCGCGACGTGGCCGTCGAGTCGATCCGGGTGCCCGGCAGCGCGACCGCGGGGGACCGGCTGGCGGTCGGCGTGCGCGTGCGCAACGCCGGCCAGGCCGTCGAGACCTTCACCGTCACATTGACCGACACGAACACCGGGGTCTCGGCCGGCGCCCAGGCGGTCGCGTCGCTGGAGCCGGGCGGATGGCGGGACCTTGCCTTCGCGTGGGACACGCGGGGCGTCGCGCCGGGCGCGCACGTGCTTCGGGCCCTGGCGGGGCCGGTCGCGGGGGAGACCAACACGGCGGACAACGCGGCGACGGCGCCCGCCCCGATCGCCGGCTCGGGGGTGTCCCTGGCGAGGCTCGACGCCGCGGGCTCGATCGGTGGCTTCTGCGGCGCGGTCGTGGTGCAGGGAGCGCGGGCGTACGCGGCGGAGGGAGCTTCGCTGGTCGCCTACGACATCGGGGTTCCGTCGTCGCCGGTGCGGCTCGGGAGGCTGAGGCTGAACGGAGTCATCGAGGGGCTGGCGGCCAACGCATCGCACGTCTTCGCGGCGTCGGGCGCATCGGGCGTGCACGTGGTCGACGCGGGTACGCCGTCGGCGATGTCGCTGCTCGCCACGTGGGACGGCGCCGGCCATTCGCGAGGCCTGGCGCTGGACGGCACGCGCCTCTATGTGGCCGACGGCGTGGGCGGTCTCCGCATCCTGGACGTGAGCAGCCCGGCCTCGCCGTCGCTTCTCGGCGGCCTGGCGACGACGGGACCGGCTCGCGCGCTGGCCGTGAACGGCACGACCGTCTATGTCGTGGACCAGCACGACGGCCTGCTCATCGTCGACGCCGGTTCGCCGTCGTCGCCCACGGTCATCGGTGTGAGCGACCGGGTCACCGCAGGCGAGGGCCTTGCGCTGTCGGGCTCCCACGCGATCGTCGCGGGGGCGGCAGGACTCCTGAGCGTCATCAGTGTCGCGTCGCCGTCCGCGCCGGTGCTCGTGACGAATGTTCCGCTGGCCGGTGCGGCGCGTGCGCTGGCGGTGTCCGGCGGGACGGCCTACGTCCCGCTCGGCGCCTCCGGACTGGCCGTGGTCAACGTGGCGACGCCCGCGGCCCCCGCGGTGCTGGCGACTCCGTCGACCGCCGGCGAGGCATCGGGCGTGGCGGTTTCGGGCACGACCGCCTTCGTTGCAGATGGGTTCGGCGGATTGCGCGTGCTCAGCGTGACCGCGCCGGCCAGCCCGGCTCTCGTGGCCGTGACGGGCGACGGCCTGAGGGCACGCGGGTCCGCGGCGTCGACGAACGGGCATCTCTACGTCGCGGCGGGTGAGAACGGCGTCGACATCTGGTGCGTGACCAACCCCGCGGGCGCGTTCCGCGCCGGACGCTTCGCCGGCGCTGCGTCGGCGGTCGATGTCGCGGTGCACGGCGCGCGCCTGTACGTCGCCGACGGCGCGCACGGACTGCGCGTGGCGGAGTTGTCGTCGCCCACGCAGGCCGTCTTGCGGGCGACGTGGACGAATGCGTCGGTCGGCGCGCTGGTCTCGGTCGCCGGCGATGCCGCGCGGGCCGTCGTCTCCGACGGGCGCCGCATCGCCTGCATCGATGCGGCCGTCCCTGCATCGCCCGTGCTGGCCGGCCTCGCCGACGGTGGCGGGGCCGATGCGTCGGCGGTCATTCACCAGGTTGCGATCGCCGGGAACGCCGCGGTGGCGGCCTCGGGCGAGGCGGGTCTGCGCGTGTACAACCTCCCGGGGATGTCGCTGGCGGGGTCGCTCGGACTGCCCGGTCCCGCGCTGGGCGTCGCGGTCAGCGGGACGACGGCCTGCGTCGCGTGCGGAACGGGCGGGTGGGCGGTGGTGGATGTCGCCGCGCCGTCGTCCCCGTCGCTGGTCGGCGTGGCTCACGGCGCCCAGGGTGCGGTCGGCGCCGTCGCCTCCGGCGGGCGTCTCGTCCATGTGGCGGGCCTGGGTCCCGCCGCGTCCTCGCTCGACATGTCCGTTCCGCTGACGCCCGTCGATAAGCGCGCCTTCGCGCCGTTGACCCGTGTGCTCCGCCTGTCCGCCCGCGGAGTTGTCGCCTTCGCCTCCGAGGACGACGCCGGCGTGGCCATCCTCGATGCCGTGCCGGACGACCATAATCTGAACGGGCTTTCGGACTCGTTCGACCGGCAGATTGTGGACGCCGACCCGGACGACGCCATCGCATCGCCCGACGACGTCCGCCCGGAGGACGATTTCGATGGAGACGGTGCGACGAACCGCCAGGAACTCGTGGCCGGTACCGACGCGACGGACCCCGGCTCGGTCTTCATGTGCCCGGCGGCCCCCGGCGTCCTTGAGGGGAACCGGTTCGTGGTCCGCTGGACGGGCGTCGCCGGCAAGACCTACGCGGTGCGATGCTCGACGAACCTGCTGGCCGGCGCGGGATTCCAGGTGATCCAGGGGTCGATTCCCGGCGCCGGAGGCGTGAACGCCTACACGGCGACGGTGAGCGCCGCGAGTTGCTTCTTCATGGTGGAGGTCGAGTAGGCGGGCCGCGCGTGACGGCAAGCGAGGCGATGCCGGGACCTCTCCGCCCCGGCTGACGCAAACGTCAGGTGGTGCAGGCGTCGCGTTTCCCCTTATGGGGTAGATTGATCCGGCCATGAATCGACGGCCGGGCGTCGGAGAGGTAGAGTGATCGGGCATCGAAGCCGGGACCCGGAGCCGGTTGAACCGATTCTCCATGGAGGGGTCGAAAGGCTGCATGAAAAACGGATATCGTCTGGGGTTCGTTGGCTTGCTTGCGTCGGGGACGCTGGTCCGGGCCGCGGAGCCGGCGCCGGTGGCGGTGGATCCGCTGATGGGGCCGGTGGCGGAGATCCGCTACGAGGTGACCGCGATCGAGCACGGCACGGGGGACAAGGCGGCCGCCTTCGACCGGCTCGTCGGCCGGGCCGACGCCCTGGCGAAGCAGTTTCCGAAACGGCCGGAGCCCCTGATCTGGAAGGCGATCGCCCTGTCGGCCTCGGCCAAGCACAAGGGGCTGAGCGCGCTCTCGTCGGTGAAGGAGGCCCGGGCCCTCCTGGAGGCGACGCTGGCGATGGACGAGGCCGTGGCGGGGCCGTTCGCGCACAACGCGCTGGGCATACTCTTCCACAAGGTTCCCGGCTGGCCGATCTCGTACGGCGACGACCGGAAGGCCGAGGCTCACTTCCGAAAGGCCGTTGCCGCCTTGTCGTGCCTGGACACCCACTACCGCTACGGCGAGTTCCTCATGGACGAGGGGCGCAGGGACGAGGCGCGCAAGCACCTCGAGCAGGCTCTCGCGTTTCCCGACCGGCCCGGCCACAGGGAGGATGCAATGAAGAAGGAGGAGATCCGGGCGCTTCTCGCGCGCCTCAGGACGTAGTCCATGGATCCCCGCATCGTCGCCGTTCGCACCCTGCTGCCCGACCACGCGTACACGGCCCGGGAGGCCATGGATGCCTATGACCGCTGGGTCTCCGGCCGCCCGCGCCCGTTTCGCGAGAAGGCCCGCCGGATCTTCGAGGCCGCCGCGATCGACGAGAAGCACACCGTGGCGCCGGCGGACGTGATCTTCAGCCGCCGCACGCTCGAGGAGACCAACCGACTGTATTCCGAGAAGGCCGTCGAACTGGGCGGACGCCTCCTCGCCGGGACGCTGGAGCAGGCGGGATGGGCCCCGGCGGACCTCGATCTCCTCGTCACGACCTCCTGCACCGGGCACATGATCCCGTCGCTCGACGCCCACCTCGTCAACCGCCTCGGCCTGCGGAGCGACATCCGTCGCATGCCGATCACGCATATCGGCTGCGCCGGCGGGGCCGCGGGCATGATCTACGCCCTTGATTTCCTGCGCGCCTATCCCGGCCGCCGCGCGGCCCTGCTCTCGGTGGAGTTCCCGAGCAACACCATCCAGCTCGATGACTTCTCGTGGGACAACATCATCGGAACCGCGATCTTCGGCGACGGGCTGGGTTGCGTGCTGATGGGCGACGGTCCGTCGTCCGCTCCGCTCATCCGCGACGCCGAGATGCGGCAGGTTCCCGACTCGACGGACATCCTCGGCTACCGGCTCACCGGAACCGGATTCCTGATGAACCTCGACCGGAGCGTGCCGCAGGTGATCGAGGACCATTTCGACGCGATCGTAGGCCCCTTCCTCCGGCGCAACGGGACGGATATCGAGAGCCTCGCCCGGGTTCTCGTGCACCCGGGCGGCGTGAAGATCCTCGACAAGCTCGAGGCGATCCTCGCGCCCCGCGGGCAGCGGCTCGACCTGTCGCGCGCCGTGATGAAACGCCACGGCAACATGTCCAGCGGAACGATCCATTTCATCCTCGAAGCCTACCTGCGGGCGCCGGTCCGCCCGGGCCGCGCGCTCGTGATGAGCTACGGCCCCGGGTTCACCGCTCACCAGCTTCTGCTGGAATGGGAGTGACCATGCCACCGACCGAACGCATCGTGCTGATCGACGGACACCCGGACGCCGGCAGTTTCTGCGCCGTCCTGGCACAAGCCTACGTGGAGGGAGCCCGGGAGGCCTCGCGCGACATTGCGACGATCGTCGTCCGCGACCTGCTCTTCGACCCGATCCTCCGGTTCGGCTACCGCCAGGAGCAGCCGCTCGAGCCGGACCTGCTGGCCGCGCAGGAGACGATCCGCGCGGCGACGCACGTGGTCTGGGTCGCCCCGATGTGGTGGGGCGGCCTGCCCGGGCTGCTGAAGGGCTTCCTGGACCGCACGTTCATCCGCGGATTCTCCCACCGCTTCGACCCGGCCCGGCGGATCCCCGTCAAGCTGCTGACCGGCCGGTCCGCGACGCTGATCTACACGCAGAGCAGCCCGTGGCTCTACACGCTCCTCGTCCACGGGGATCACTTCTGGCGGATGGTGCGCAAGTCGGTCTTCGAGTTCGTCGGGTTCGCGCCGGCGCGCCGCCGTTGCTACGCGAGCATCAAGGTCTGCGGGCCCGCCGCGCGGGCGCTTATGATCGGGGATGCCCGTCGCCTCGGGCGGGAGGGATTCTGACATGGCCGCCCACGACAACGAGGCCAAGCTGCGGTTGATCCGCGACGTCGGGTTCGACCGCCACTTCAAGCCCGGCACCTGGGCCGAGTACAACCGGCAGTTCTTCGACGGGCTGGCGAAGAAGTACGACGCGACGAACGCGCTCCACAGCTTCGGGACGAAGCCCGCGATCGACCGCGCCGCCTGCGCCCGGATCCCGCTGCTGCCGGGCGCCCGCGTGCTCGATGTCTGCGCCGGCAGCGGCGACATCAGCATCGAGATCGCCCGGACGCATCCCGACGCGCGGATCGTCGCGGTGGACGCCTCGGCGCCGATGCTCGAAGTGGCGCGCCGCAAGGCCGCGGGGCTCGCGAACATCGAGTTCATGACCGGCGACGCCCTCCGGCTGCCGTTCGGCGACGCCGCGTTCGACGCGGCCGTGATCAGCTTCGGCCTGCGGAACCTCTCGGATCTCCAGGCGGGGCTGCGGGAGATGATGCGCGTCGTCCGTCCCGGCGGCCACATCTCGAACATCGACCAGGGCAAGCCGCCGAACCCGCTGTTCCGCGCGCTCTACCACGCCTACTTCCATCACATCGCCCCGGTGATCGGGAAACTGGTCTTCCACCGCGGCGAGTTCAACTCGTTCCGCTACCTGCCGGAGTCGAACCGGTACTTCCCGGACCAGGCCGGCATGGCGGCGATCTTCCGGGAACTGGGGCTGGAGGACTACCGGGCCTACGACTACTGGCTCGGGGCCGTGGCCCAGCAGGTGGCGCGCGTGCCCGTCCGCGGCGCGGGGTCGGGGCGCGCATGAACGGGCCCGGCGCGAGCCGGTGGGACGTGCTGGTCGCCGGCGCGGGGCCGGTCGGTTTGACGCTGGCCAACCTGCTGGGGATCCACGGCGTCCGGACGCTGGTCATCGAGCGCCTCGGCGAACCGCTGGTCATGCCGCGGGCGGTCGGGCTCGACGACGAGTGCCTGCGCATCTGGCAGTCCTGCGGACTGGTGGACGCGATCCTGCCCTACGTGCACCAGGGGGACGAGGGCGACACCATCTTCACCTACCGCTCCGCCCGCGGCCGCCCCCTCTTCCGCATGCGGCAGCACGGCCGACCCTACGGCTACTCCCGGGGGCTGGTCTTCCTCCAGCACAAGGTGGAGGAGGTCCTGTCCGGGGGCGTGCGGCGCTTCCCGCACGTCCAGATCCGGCGCGGATGGACGGTCGGGGCCGTGGAGGCGAAGGACGGCGCGGCACTCCTCTCGGGGCGCGACGCGGACGGCATGCCCTGGAGCGAGTCCGCGGCCTTCGCGGTCGGTTGCGACGGCGGCCGCAGCACGGTGCGTTCCGCCCTGGGCATCCCGATGGACGGGCGGACCTACCCGACGCCGTGGCTGATCGTGGACGTCCATTCGGCGACCGCGGAGCGCGAGAACCGGCGCGAGGGCGTCGAGGTCTGGTGCGACGCGCGGCGGCCGACGGCGACGATGCAACTTCCCCGCGGCTTCCGCCGGTGGGAGTTCCTGCTTCGCCGGGGCGAGGATCCGCGGACGTTCCTCGACGATGCGCGCATCCTCGAACTGATGGCCGCGCACAAGCCCGTCGAGGACTACCGCATCGTCCGCAAGCTCACCGTCGCATACAGCTCGCGCATCGCGCGGCGCTACCGGTCCGGCCCGGTGTTCCTGGCCGGCGACGCCTGCCACGTCACACCGCCGTTCGCGGGGCAGGGGCTGGCCACGGGGCTGCGCGACGCGGCGAACCTGGCGTGGAAGCTCGCCTTCGTCGTCCGCCACGGCCTGCGCGCCGATCTGCTGGACACCTACGAGGAGGAGCGACGGCCCCACCAGCTCCGCATGCTCGCCCTGGCGCGGCGGATGGGGATCGCGATGATGCCCGGCACCCGGCTTCACGAGGCGGTCAGTCATGCGCTCTTCCGTCTGACCGAGTCGGCGGGACCGCTGAAGCGTCTGTCGGAAATCCGCGGCGGGCACATCGCGCCGGTGTACCGCCGCGGCTTCCTGCATCCCGGGGGTGCGGCGGGGACCTACCTGCTTCAGCCGCGAATGCCGGACGGGCGTCTCCTGGACGACCATCTCGGCCCGGGGTTCGCGATCGTGCGCGTCGGCCCGGGGGCCGCGGACCTGATCGGACCGGCCGACCTCGCCCGCTGGCGGGGGCTCGGCGCGCGGGTCGTCGACCTTCCGTCGCACGACGAGGGCACGCCCGCTCTCACCGATCCCGCCCCGTCGCGACCGGGACCGCGGGTGCTGATCGTGCGGCCGGACCGCTTCATCTGCGCGGACGTGACCCCGGTGGACGCCGGGGCGCCGCCTGTCCCCGCGGGATCGTCCGCAGGCCCCCGTGACCTCCGCGGGGCGGGGTCAGGGAGGCAGTAGTCCGCCGTCGACGATCGCGCGGGCGAGGCCCCCGCCGATGATCCGGTGGCCGGCCGGGCTCGGATGGAACAGGTGACCGGGCAGGAAGAGCGACCTGATAAGAAATCGCTTTTCGGGCGGCACGGGAACGTACCCGTTGGGACCGGCCTGAAGCAGCGGTTTCATGGTGTGGACACTGCCCGAATGCCCACGGGAAGGCAAGAACGCGGGCGAAACATGC
>VGWF01000040.1 GCA_016873715.1 Lentisphaerota bacterium
GACATCGCGTGGCTCGGCTTCACCACCCCGGACGACGCCGACGGCGTCGTGTATCTCGACGACCTCAAGCTGGAGATCGCGGACTGACGGGCGCCCGGCCGCGCCCCCATCATCGGCTGAGCCGGATGTGCGCGAAAGGGTCCGGCGTGACGTACGCATGGATGCGGCCGCGACGGAGCGCGGCCCTCCAGGACCTGTTCCATCGATATCGTGAGGACGGCCTTGGAGGGCGCCGCTCCGTCGGCGCCGTGCGAGAGACCCTCGAAGCTATCTTCATCCCTGATCGCCTGACGTGTTCCATGGAGATCGCGAGAGCGGTCCTGGAGGGCGCCGCTCCGCCTGCCCTGCGAAGCGTCCTCGCGAAACAGGGTCGGCGCCATGCGGCAGAAGCGGACGGCCGCGACGGAGCGCGGCCCTCCAAAACCTGTTCCATGGATATCTCGAAGGCGGCCATGGAGGGCGCCGCTCCGTCGGCGCCGTGCGAGAGACCCTCGATGCAACGTCTATCCCTGATCGCCCCGACCTGTTCCATGGATATCGCGAGGGCGGTCCTGGAGGGCGCCGCTCCGTCGGCGCCGTGCGAGAGACCCTCGAAGCTATCTTCATCCCTGATCGCCTGACGTGTTCCATGGAGATCGTGAGGACGGCTTGGAGGGCGCCGCTCCGTCGGCGCCATGCGGGAGACCCTCGAAGCAACGTTCATCCCTGATCGACCCGCCGTTGCGTCGCGCCGGGGCAGGCGCGTAGGATGCTGCCGGCGGCGGAGGGACGGCGAATGCGTGTCGGACTTGCGTGCGGTGGCTCGTGGCTGGGCGCGGCGCTCGTCGCCGCGGCGGCGGCCGGACCGGACACCTCCGGCTGGGAATCGAGGGTTCTCCTGTCGTCGTCGGTGACGTCGCGCCTCTCCGCGGCGGAATCGGCCGTGACCGTGGAGCCGGCCGGCGGCCCCGGGGGCGGCGCCGCGCTCCGCATGGGCGTCGTCGTCGACCACTTCGGCGGCGAGGCGAAATACCCGGTCGGCTGGCCGCGGATCGCACGCGAGTTCAGGGAGGCCGCGGACCGCGACTGGTCGGCGTGGGACTACCTCCGGCTCCGCGTCCGCGCCGACACCGCGCGCGCCGCGCTTCCGGCCGCGCCGCTCTCGCTGTCCCTCCGCGCGCCGGACAAGGCCCGCTCGTTCAGCCGGACGCTGGACGAGGTGAGGAAGGGCGAATGGACCGAGATCCTGGTGCCGGTTCGCGCGATCACGGATCCCTCGGACGTCACCTCGATGACGCTGTCGATCTCCGACGCGAACTACAGCCACGGCGACCGCGTCGACTTCCTGATCGGCGAGGTCTCGCTCGTGCGGCCACGGGAGCCGGCGCTGCTGGAGTTCGCCCCCGATGCGGGCGCCATCTGGTCGGATGCCCGGCGGCTCCCGGTCCGCTTCCGGTTGCTCGGCGTTCCCGAGGGCGGACGCGCCACGCTCCGCTTCGAACTGCGCGAGGGGGCGACCGTGGTCGGCCGGAGCGCGTTTGCCGGCGGCCGCGGGGATCACCGCGCGCTGGTCGATCTCCCGCCGCTCCGGCCCGGCCCCTACACCCTCCACGCGCTGGCCGGCCCGCGGGAGGCCGCCCCCGCGGCGCGTGTGACCGTCGTCGAATCGCCGTGGGCGCCGCTCCCGCCGGGCGCGGAAGGAGCCGCGCCATGAGCCGCCGGCTGTCCTGCCTCGCCGCCGCGGCGACCGGCATCGCGGCGGCCGCCGCCGCCTCGCCGCAGCTCTTCGACATGGGCACCGCGTCGTCGTCGCTCGAGCCCGGCTTCACGCGCATTACCGCCGAGTCGATCGTCTCGCCGGGGACGCCCTCCGGATGGGAGACAAGGGACGGCCTGCGCGCGCAGGCGCGGGTCTTCACGAACGTCGTGACCAACGCCAGTCGCGGCACCGAGGAACCGCCGCCGATCTGGACGACGCCGCTGACCGAGGACGCCGTGCTCGGCAGCCGCGGGAACACGTTCATCCTGCCGCCGCTCCCCGGGAGCGGAACGGTCGCCGTGGTGTGCGGCACCAGCGACGCCGCGCGCGACCAGTTCTTCGACTTCACCGTGGCGGTCGGCGATCGCGAGCAGCGCCTGCGCTTCGAGGGCGGCCACCAGTTCCGCGTCCTCCGGTTCGAGGTCCCCGCCGGGCCTGCGCCGGTGAGGGTGCGGCTCGTCCCGCGCAGCCTCTGGGCCGTCAACGCGATCCTCGCATGGTCCGCGGAGGACGACGCCCGGGTCGGGAGGGAGTTCCTGCGCCGGTTCTCGGACGAGCCGGGCGCGTGGGCGCCGCCGGACGAGTGGGCGAAGTGGAAGCGCGATCCCGATCCCGCCCCCGGGCCGATGCCCGAGCCGTCCGCGGAGGACCGCGCGCGCGGCTTCCTCGTGTTCGCCCGGCCCTGGGCCGAGTGCGTCTTTCCGCACGACGCCCCGCGGGCGGACGAGATCCCTCCGCGGCTGCGGCTCTTCGCGACGCCGGGCGAGTACGAGCCCTTCACCTTCACGGTTCGCCCGCTCCGCCCGCTGTCCGCCGTGCGCGTCGCGGTCCGCGGCCTCGGTCCGCTCGCGGCGGGCGACATCGACATCCGGCGCGTGCGGTACATGTCGGCGCGGCCGAACTACAGCACGATGCACCGGTGGTGGGTCGCGCCCGACGTGCTCGAGCGGTTCGAATCCGCGGACCTGCCGGCGGACATCAACACGAGGTTCTGGATCACGGTCCGCATTCCGGACGACGCCCCGGCCGGAATCCACACGGGCGTTGTCGCGGTCGCGGGCGCACAGGGAGGCGTCGAGATCCCGGTGACGCTGCGCATCCTCCCGTTCCGTCTCCTCGAGGACACGAACCGGCTCTTCGGCATCTACTACCACCATCCCTACGACCGGCTGCCGGGCGCCACGGACGAGGTGTCGCGGGCGCACTTCCGCTTCCGCGCCGAACGCGAACACGAGGACATGGTCGCGCACGGCACGCGGAACGTGACGCTGTCCTTCTCCACGCGGGCGGCGGACGCGCAGGGGAACTTCCGGTTCAACGGGGACCTGCTCCAGGAGAAGTTCGACCTCTGGAAGCGTCACGGCTTCCGGGGTCCCGTCGCGATGCACATCAGCGCGGGCGAGGTCTACGCGAAACACGCGGGCGGGCGGTACGGCTCGCATCTTCGGGGCGTGAAGGATCCGCCGGAGTCCTTCGCGCGGGAGATGACCGCGATGGTCCGCACGATCGAGGCCGAGCGCGTCCGCCGCGGCTGGCCGGAGTTCCTCTACTACCCGGTCGACGAGCCCTCCACCGACCCGGCGGCCGTGCGGTTCATGGTGACGGTGCTCCGCGCCTGCAAGGAAGCGGGCGTGCGCACCTACGTCACCGCCGACCGCGCCCACGAGGCCTTCGCGCCGATGGCGCCGCACGTCGACGTGTGGTGCATGCAGCCGTTCTCGGTCGATCCGGTCACCGTGCGGCGCGAGGCCGCGCGCGGCGTGGAGACGTGGTGCTATCCCAACCACATCTCCGGCGAGAACAACCGGACGCCCGTCGCCGGCGCGCGCATGACCTACGGCTTCGGCTTCCGGCTCTCCGGCTACCGCGCGCTGATCCCGTGGATCTACTCGGCATCCGGCGGCGATCCGATGAACTACCTCGACGGCCCGACGCAGGATTTCCTGAACCGCCACGAGCCCGACGGCACCCCCGTGCCCGTCACGCTCTGGGAGGCGATGCGCGAGGGATACGACGACTTCCGCTACCTGCACACCCTCGATCTCGCGCTGGAGCGGGCGCGCGGGGACGGCCGTCCCGCGGTCCGCGCCGCCGCCGCCCGGGCGGAGGCGGAACTTGCGGAGATCGCGGCGGCCATCCGGGTCCAACCGAAGTACAAGCACGACGGGCTGTGGAACGCGGCGGAGTTCGACGTCCATCGCTGGCGCATCGCCCGCCGGATCCTCGACCTCGAGTCGGCGATGGGACGGTAGCCGCCCCGTCCGTCCCCGCGCGATGACGGCGCGTTCCCCTCAATCGCCGGCATCGCCGGCGAGGTGAAGGATGGCCTGCGTCGCCGCGATCAGGCCGAACATCCCGGTGAGCGTGGACAGGCTTCCGAGCGGGCGGCGCCTGCGTCCGCGGCGGTGCTCGAAACCCGGCGGGGCCGGGTCGGTGGCGGCGTCCGCGGGCACGGCGTTGCGGGGCGGCTCGACCGAGTAGACGCAGAGGATGCCCGATGCGACCCCGTGGCGCCGGAGGCGCTTCCGGACGAGCCGGGCGAGCGGACAGCGCTCGGTCGACGCGATGTCGCCGGCGCGGATCGAGAACGGGTCCGTCCGCGTGGCGGCGCCCATGCACGAGACCGTCCAGACCCCGGCTCCATGCGCCGCGTGGAGAAGGGCGACCTTCGGGTTGAGGCTGTCGATCGCGTCGATCACGACATCGACATCCGCGGCGACCAGGACCGGCGCGGTATCGCCATCGATGAACACGCGCCGCGCGTCGATCTCGCACGCCGGGTTGATGTCGCGGAGCCGTTCCGCGGCCACGTCGACCTTGGGCCGGCCGACGGTGGACTCGAGCGCGTAGAGCTGCCGGTTGATGTTGCTTGGCTGGACGACGTCGAAGTCCGCGAGGCGAAGATGCCCGACGCCCGCGCGGGCGAGCCCCTCGGCGGCGTAGGACCCGACGGCGCCGAGACCGGCCACCAGCACGCGCGAGTCGCGAAGCCGCGCAAGGCCCCCCGGGCCGAGAAGAAGCTCCGTCCGCGCGAAGCGGGTCGCCGCCCCCGCCCGTGCGGCGGGAGCGTCATCCTGCGGGCGCATCGGGTCATCCGGCAAAGCCATAGCGCCGCCCACAGTCGCGGTTTCCCGGGCCGATTTCAATGCCGAAGCCTCCGCCGGGGGGATCCACCCGGAGACGCGGAGGCCGCGGCGCCCGGGGGCTGCGGCGTCTACTCCGCCGCCTCGACGCGGATCGTGTGCGTGACCGGCACGAAGGCCGCGCGGATCGCCTTCACGAGCGGCTCGCGCTCCGCCTCGGTGCGGGCGGCGGTCCCCTCCATGTCGGCCTTGCCCTCGGCGCCGTGGAAGCGCTTCTTGATCTGGTCCGTCTCGAACGCCTGCTTCGCCAGCACCGCGTCGTCAACGCGCTTGAACGCCTCGCTGAACGGGTTGGCGGGGAAGTCGGCGGCCAGGTTCACGCCCGCGCGGAGCGCCGCGGCGTCATAGGTGTTCGTCGCGCCGCCCCAGACGACGCGGCAGCGCGGGGCGGGGGGCGTCCAGACCACGAGGCGCAGCCGGTTGAGCTCCTCGTTGAACGGCACGAGCGCCATGCCGGCGCGGAGACTCGAGTCCTGGTCCAGCGGGCCGGTCGCGCAGAACGGATAGCGGCGGCTCTCGACGACCGCCTCGCCGCGCTTCGCCGACATGACGCGGTGGCCGCCGGTCGCGCTCGCGAGGCCGGTGGCCGGGTCGATCGTGATCGAGCCGAGGTCGCCGCCCGGCGCAAGGACGCGGAGGAACGCCCAGGCCATCACCAACTGCCCGGCCCAGCCGGGGTGCACGCCGTCCTGCCCCGCGATCATGAAGCCGGGGCCGAACTTCTTCTGCGACTCGACGCCGACGGTCAGCATCGGCAGGTAGATGTCGGCGAACGGCTGGCGTTCGGCGCGGGCGACCTCGAGCGCGATATTGCGGAGCTGGAGCAGGCTGAGGTTCAGGTCCTGGACCGTGCCCGAGGCGGTCTTCACCCAGTGCGGCATCTTGTTAACGGTGCCGGAGGAGCCGGTGACGATGCGGACGCCGTGCGCCTTCATCGACCGCACGATCGCGGTCTGCAGCGCGCGGTACTCGGCGCCGACCGCCTCCTCGTAGGGCTTGTAGCGGTGGTCGTTCATTCCGTAGCAGGTCGTCGCGACCGTCGGTTGGAATCGGAGCACGTCGTTCGTCATGCGCCGCAGGAAGCCGTCGCACCGCTCCCCGCTCCAACCGTACTGGCGGACCGCGACGCCGAGGTCCGGCGTGCAGACGGTCAGGTAGGTCTCCATGATCCGCGAGTACATCTTCTGCTCGGTGATCGAGTCGCCGCAGATCGCGAGCCGGTCGCCCGCGCGCAGCACGGGACGCGACGGCGCCCCGGCCTTCAGCGCCCGGTAGGGCGCGAAGAACGGGTCGGCGGGGAGGGCGGCGAGCTCCGCGGCGCGGAGGGGGACGGCGGCCGCGAGGGCCGCGACGAGGAGCCATGCGTGCATCGGCTTCATGGGCGCCACTGTAGCCGGACGGCGCGCCGAAGGCGATGCGGCCGCCGCCGGGTCTTACATCCGTTGGTGCGATCGCACCAACGGATGTAAGACCGGATCGGGGCGAGGGGCGGGCGGGTTGGCCGGGCCGCGGGGGTCCGGTATGCTGGGGAGGTGCCCGTCTTCACTCCAGACCCGCGGCTCGAGGGGGCCGAGTTCGAGCGCGCCGGGGAGCGGACGCGCCGGCTCTCGGTCGCCGAGGGAGCGGCGTGGTCCGCGATGTACGGCTTCGGCGACGCCTACCTCGCGCCGTTCGCGGTCTTCCTGCGCGCGGGCAACCATGCGATGGCCTTCCTCGGCACGGCGCCGCTGGTCGTCGGGGCGATCGCGCAGCTCGCGGGCGCGTCGCTGACCGAGCGCATCGGACGGCGGAAGCCGCTGCTGGTGCTGACGACCGCCACGCACGCGGTCTGCTACCTGCTGCTCTTCGCGCTCCCGTTCCTCGCCCGCGACCGCGCGGTCCCGGTGCTGCTGGCCGTCGGGGCGGCGCTGGCGTGGCTGGCATCGTTCGGGACGCCGGCGTGGACGAGCTGGATGGGCGACCTGACCGCGCCGGCGCAGCGCGGCCGCTATTTCGCGCGCCGCAACTCGACGCTGACGCTGACCATGGTCGCCTCGATGCTCGCCGCCGCGGCGCTGCTGTCGGCCTTCCGCGCCCGCGGCTGGATCTGGGCCGGATTCGCGGCCCTCTTCACCGTCGCCGCCCTCGCGCGCGCGACGAGTTCGTGGCTCTTCACGCGGCACCACGAGCCGCCGCTGACGCGGTCCCCGGAATCCTATTTCTCGTTCTGGGACTACCTGCGCCGCGCGCCCCGCTCGAACTTCACGAAGTTCAGCCTCGCCGTCGCGATGATGAACGGCGCGGTCAACACGGCGGGGCCGTTCTTCAGCGTCTACATGCTGCGCGACCTGCACTGGACCTACTTCCAGTTCACGTCCAGCACGGTGGTCTACCTCGTCGCCCAGTCGGTCGTGTACCGATGGTGGGGCGCGATCTGCGACCGCCACGGCGCGCGCTCCGTCCTGAAGGCGACGAGCGTCATCCTGCCGGTCCTCCCGCTGCTCTGGGCGTCGACGACCAGCTACCCGGCCCTCCTCGGCGCGCAGGTCCTGTCGGGCTGCACGTGGGCGGGTTTCAACCTCGCCTCGACCAACTTCGTCTACGACGCGGTCACGCCGCAGAAGCGCGCGCGGGTCGTCGGCTACCACGGGCTGCTCAACGCCTTCTTCACGCTGGCCGGCGGGAACCTGGTCGGCGCGACGATCGCCGAGGCGGTGCCGGCCGCCTTCTCGATCGGCCCGATCCACGTGACCCTGCTCTCGTCGCTGCCGGTGGTCTTCGTCGTCTCGTCGCTGCTGCGCGTCCTGGCGGCGACGATCATGCTCCCGCGGTTCCACGAGGTTCGGGAGGTCGAACACGTCGGCACCCTCCAGATCCTCCGCCGCCTCGGCACCGGCGAGCCGGTCGTCACGGCCGGCATGGAACTGGCCACGCGGTTGCCGATTCTCGGCCGGTTCTTTCCCCCGCGCCCCGGGGATCCGCCGGCGGGGAAGGGCGGGCGGCCTGTTGGTTAGGCGTGTTGACGTTCCCGTTGACGCCCTCCGCCGGCGCTTCCTATTCTCCACGCAGGTCCACGCGAAGAAGGAGACGCGCTCATGAAGATGGCCGCGCCGCTCGCCCTGGCACTGTCCTGCTGCACGTCCGTGTTCGTCCATCCGCCGCCGGCCTCCGCCGGACCGGCGGGGGAGGGGCCGCTGGTCGATGTCCCCATGACGGGGCTGAAGCTCGATGGCTTCTGGAGGCAGCAGGTCAAGCTGCTGACGGAGAAGTGGATCCCCCACTGCGTCCGACAGATGGAGGCGGGCGGCGAGGGGCAGGAGCTTCTGAACCTGATCGCGACCGGCCGGGCGCTGCGCGGCGAGGAGCCGGGGCCCTACCGCGGGGCGCCCTGGAGCGACGCCTACATCTACAACACGATCGAGGCGATCAGCCTGGCCCTGGAGGTGTCCCCCGACGGCGATGCCGGGCTGGCCGCGGCGCAGGCGGCCCTTCGGGCGAAGGTGGAGGAGTGGATCCCCATCATTCTCGCGGCGCAGCAGGCGGACGGCTACATCCACTCGTTCCACGTGCTGAAGAAGAGGCCGCGGTTCACCGCCATCGGCGACCACGAATTCTACGTGATGGGCTACCTCCTGGAAACGGGCATCGCGCACCACCGGATGACCGGCGGGAAGGACCGGCGCCTCTACGACGCGGCGCGCCGGTGCGCGGACCTCCTGTGCGAGACCTTCGGGCCCGCGCCGAAGCGCACCTGGAAGAACGGACATCCCGGGCTGGAGTACGCGCTGTGCCGCCTCGGCGAGTACGTGGACGGCGTCGAGGGCGCCGGACGCGGCGCCCGGTATGTCGCGCTCGCGCGCCACTTCCTCGACCACCAGCACACGATCGAGCCAAACCCCTACAACCAGTCGGACCGGCCCGCCGTCGAGATGTCCGATGCCGCCGGGCATGCCGTGCGCGCCACCTACTTCTACACGGCCATGACGGACATCGCCCTCCTGCAGAACGACGCCGCCTACCGCGCCGCCGCCGGCCGCCTGTGGGCCAGCGCCATCGACCGCAAGCACTACCTCACCGGAGGCGTGGGCGCCTCGCACAAGGGCGAGGCCTTCGCGGGCGACCACGAGCTTCCCAACCACGGATACTGCGAATCGTGCGCGGGCTGCGGGCTGAGCTTCTGGGCCGACCGCATGCACCGGCTTCACGCCGACGCCGCCTTCCGCGACGTCCAGGAGCGGGTGCTCTACAACAACCTGCTCGGCTCCATCGAGCGGACCGGCACCAACTTCTACTATCAGAATCCCCTGGCCTCCAAGCTGCCCCGCTACGCCTGGCACGGCTGCCCCTGCTGCGTCGGGAACATCCCGCGGGCCCTGATCGCGATCAAGGACCAGACCTACTCCGTCAACGCCGCGCGCGACACGCTGTACGTCAACCACTACGTCGCCGGCGAGGGCGACGCGGGCCCGGTCGGCGGCGCGCCGCTCCGCATCGCGCAGTCAACCCGCTACCCGTGGGAGGGCGCGGTCGATCTCCGGCTGAATCCCGGCGCGCCGGCCGCCTTCACGCTGGCGCTGCGCATCCCGAACCGCACGGAGAGCAGGCTCTACCGGGCCGAGCCGGACCCGGGCCCCCGCTTCGCCCTGACGATCAACGGCGAAGCCCATCCGGCCGGGGTGCGGAACGGCTACGCGCTCGTGCGGCGGACCTGGAAGGCGGGCGACCGCGCGACGCTGGAACTGCCGATGGACCCCCAGCGCGTGCGCTGCGACGAGCGGGTCGAGGCCAACCGCGGGCGCGTCGCGGTGCAGCGCGGCCCCGTCGTCTACAGCTTCGAGGACGTCGACAACCGGAAGCCCGTGCGGTCGTCCGTTCTGGACAGGAGCGCGGGGCTGACGACGGTCTGGCGGGGCGACCTGCTGGGCGGCGTGATGGTCCTGGAGACCGGCGGCCTGACGGGCGTTCCCAACTACGCACGCCTGAACCGCGGCGGCGCGTCGCAGGTGTGGATGATCGAGGACCGGGAGAAGGCGGGCGTCGTGGACACACCCGCGACCCTGGCGGACCTGACGGTCTCCTTCGCCCGTCCGAACATGGACCCCTCATCCGCCAACGACGGCTGCGCCCCGGGCGAGGCCAAGGACCACGCGGACGGGCATTTCGACTTCTGGCCCCACCTGGGCACGGCGGAGTGGCTGCAGTACGACTTCGAACAGCCGACGCAGGTCCGGTCCTGCACGGTCTGGTGGTTCGACGACACCGGCCGCGGCGCCTGCCGCATCCCGGCCTCGTGGCGGCTGATGTACCGGACCGACGCCGGCGCGTGGGAGCCGGTCCGGGGCGCGAGCGGGTATCCCGTCGCCAAGGACAAGCCCTCCGATCTCTCGTTCGACGCCGTCACGACCCGGGCCCTGCGCCTCGAGGTCCAGCTCCAGAAGGGCGTCTCCGCCGGCGTGCACGAATGGTCGGTGCGGTGAGGGCGTCAATGCGGCGGCGCAACGCGTGAGTTCGTGATGCGGGCGGACGGCGCGGCGCCGAGGTCCGCTTCGACCCGGTTGCCGCCGAGGCGCACGCCCATGCGCGGGCCGTCGACTTCAAGCCCGCGGGCCAAAGCCGCTGCGACGGCCGCCGTTTCGTCGGCCGTGCGGCCGGGGAGCACGATCAGCCCGCGTCCGGCGATGGCCGCGTCGGCGGCGTGCGGTCCCGGCGGCGGCGGGGCGAGGTGGAGGATCTGCTCGCGACGGCCGCGGGAGGGCTTGTCGTTGGGTTGGTAGCGCCAGCCGCCGGTGCCGAGCGCGACGAAGCCCCATCGGTCGTCGATGCAGACCCACTGCGAAGGGATGTCGAACGGCTTCGCGGGCTGCCGGCCGTCGATCTCCCGTCCGCCGCCCTCCCAGCGCAGCCGCCGCGGGCCGGCCTGGTGCGGCCATTCCGGCTCGTTGAGCACGCCGATGGCGCCGGTCTCGACCGTCACGTTGGTCAGGGCGCGCTCCGCGGTGAGCCGCTCCAGGTAGACCGCGCTTCCGTCGGGCAGCGACGCCATCGCGACCGCCTGCCGCACCGCGCCGCCGGCGCGCCCGAGGACGGCCGCCACCGTGAAGGCGTTGGTCCCCGCCCAGGGCGACGTGGACTCGATCCGGTCGCGCGCGGCCTTGCCGTCGATCCCCGCAACCGCGACCCGTCCGACGAACCCCTGCTCGTACGGGCTCCCCAGGAGATCGTCCGCGAACGGAATCGCCAGACCCATCGCGCGCGTCCCCCACGCGAACGAATTCCATCCCTGAGCGGTGCGGTGGGCGATGAACTTCCCCGCGTCGAACCGCCGCAGCCCGGCGAGCCGCCGCTGCACGGCGGAGGCGGAGGCGGGCGCGGCCCCGTCGCCCCACCAGGCGTGGAAGAGGAAGGCGTTGGCGTAGCACGCGACATACATGCCCGGCAGCGAAGGGAAGAAGTACTCCTGCGGCAGAAGCGTCCGCCCCGTGCGCGCCTGCATCCGGCGGAGCGTGTCGAGCGAGGCCCGCTCGAAGTACGCCGCCTCGGCGTCGCCGTGCAGGACGTTCATGATCGCATGCACCATCGGCGTGAGCCGGTGGAGCTCCCAGTCCTGCCCGTCCGGGAAATGCATGCGCCCGTCGGGATGCGAGAAGAACTTGAGCAGGTCGTAGACCGGCTTCGTGTTGAAATCGAGCGCCTCCGGCGCCGGGCGGCCGGTCCAGCGGTAGGCGAGGTGCGCCATCTGGTTGAGCGTGATCGTGCCCATGTAGGACGGGTGCACGCGGTCGTGGTTCTCCATCGTGTAGTCGGGATGCACGTTCGCGCCGAGCTTCCAGTCGCGCAGCGGGCGGCCGTCAACGACCCGGTCGGACGCCGCATCCGCCGCGGTCAGGAACGAAGAGAGATGCCACCGCACCCCCGCCTCGTGACGCGCCGCCGCGCGCGGGTGGTCCGGGAACATGCACGCGGCCAGCGAGACGACGCTCGCGTTCCACGCGTTCTCCTCGGCCTTCGTGTCGCGCAGGATCTGGAACGGCGGCGGGGCGTCTAGGAAACGGTCGGCCTCGTGCCCGACCATCGCCTCCACCTGCGCGCGGAGGTCCGCGTCGAGCCGGTCCCAGACGATCCACGCCGCCATCCCCGCGTACTGCGCCCACAGGGCCGACTGCCACTGGTTCTTCCATTTCTTCCCGTCGCTGGCCGTCAGCGGCCCGGTATCGTGCGTGGCCGCGACAAAGCGCAGCAGCGCGACGAGGTCCGCCAGTGCGGCCTCGCGCTCCGCGGCGTCGGGCGACCAGCGCGCCACGGTTGCGAAGCCGGACATCGGCTGCGCGTTGGGCCGGATGCCGTGCTCGGTATGGCGGCCGTCGGTGACCAGCTTCGCGCGCGGGTCCTTGTCCCACGGCTTCAGGTCGGCGCGGAACGCCGCCACCTCCCGCCGCAGCAGGTCCATCCACGCCCGCGCCATCTCCCCGCCCGCCTGCGGCGGCTCCGGCACCGGCGGGACCGTCCCGCCGCGCACCGATCCCGCTGCACACGCCAGCCCCGTCACGAGCCATCCGATGGAACGCCAATTCATATCAGCTTTCATGAGGGGCGAGGGGCGAGGGGCGGAGGGGCGAGGGAAGACGGAGGCAAGTGGCGAGTGTCTGAGTGTCGAGCGTCCGTCCTCCACTGCCACACAGCCATACCGCCACACGGGGCCGAGGGGCGAGGGTCGAGGGGCGAGGGAAGACGGAGGCAAGTGGCGAGTGTCGAGTGTCGGGAATCTCTCCGTCCTCCACGGCCACACGGCCATACTGCCACACGGGGCCGAGGGGCGGGGGTCGAGGGGCGAGGGGAAGGACGTGGCAAGTGGCGAGTGTCGAGTGGCGAGTGGCGGGGATCTCTCCGACCTCCACTGCCACACGGCCACACCGCCACACGGTGTCGTGGGTCGGGGGTCGAGGGGCGAGGGAAGGCAGTGGCAAGTGGCGAGTGTCGAGTGTCGAGCCGAGAGCGGAGAGCTGAGTGGAGTTTGACATTGGCTGCCGGGTGTTGGCTGTTGGATGTTGAGTCCGGCCTCCGGCGTTCATGGCGCCGCTTCGATCAGCACCATCGTCGCAGCCGGCGTGCCGAGCGTGAGGGTGAAGGCGCCGGACGCGGCGGCGACGGGGATTGCGGCATCGGTCGGCGCGCCGGCGGTGGTGAGGGCGCGGGCTCGGAGCGATATCGCGGCGAGGCCGCGCAGCGTGACGGTTCCGGTGACCGGCTCGATGAGCACGGGGCCGCGGCCCCAGCCGGGGATCGCACGGCGCTTCTCGTCCCACTGCATGTCCGTGTTGCCGCACCAACCGGTGGCGGCCAGCAGCAGCCGCGACGACTGCGCGACCGGCTTGCCGTCGAGCGGCACGAGCATCAGCGAGCAGAAGTCGTTCCTCACGTCGGCGGCGAGGTGCTTGGTCGGGCGCCCGCCCTCGCGGACGTGGCCGATCAGGGCCTGCGCGCCGGCGGCGTCGACGGTCACGAGTCCCTTCTGCCGGTCGGCGCCGGTCCACGCGAGTTCGCCGGTGTCGGCGACGATCTCGCCGAGCGGCGCCGCGGACGGGAACGGAGTCGCCGCGCCGCCGTCGAAGCGGAAGCGGGTGGCGTGGACGAGCGGCGTCGAGCGCTCGAATCCGGGCGTGAAGAAAGGCCGCTCCTTGTTGCGGTCCATCCGCAGCGCGTCGATCATCTGCTCCCGCGTGGTCGACCTCACGACGGTCTGTTTCGCCGGGGCGATGCCGCCCTGGTGCCACAGCGCGCCGCAGGCCACAAGGTTCGCGATCTTCACGGGATCCGGCGGGATCGTGAAGAAGCCGCGCGGGGGGATGCCGCCGTCCTTCGACGGCTTGCCGTTGTCCCACGTGAACCAGTAGATGCCGTCCCAGTCGTGGAACATCGCGTAGGCGGTGAGGATCGGGAAGCCCTCGCAGGCGGTCTCGTGCGGGAACGGGTGGTTGACCTCGGAGATCGTGTAGGCGCGGCCGGCGACGGGCGTGCGCGCGAACTGGGTGACGGTCGAGTCGAGCGGATCGTTGACCATCGGCGTGTTCTTGCAGGAGGGGATGGCGCCCTTGGTGTCCGGGTGCTGCCAGTAGCCGTGGCCGTCGATCCAGTCGAACATCGCGTTGGCCTCGATGTGGGCGTAGGCCGCGTAGCCGTCGTTGTGGTCGGACGTGCCGACGACGGGCGCCTTCACGCCGAGTTCGTCCTTCAGCAGCCGCTTCATGCCGGCGAAGAAGCGGTGCTCGATGTCGATGTAGAACTCCGCCTCGGCGCGGAAGCGCGCGACGGAGGCCTTGCCGAACTCCGGCGGCGCGAGCCGCGGCACCGGCGCGCCCGCCGCGACGCCGGCCTCGGCGCGGAGGGCGGCGACGGCGTCCGCGGGGCGGTTCTTCGCGAGCCACGCGTTGAAGAGGTCGGTCAGTTCCTCCGCGTACGACACGGGGATCGGCGACCAGGTGTCGGCCTTTTCAACGTCCTTGCCGACGAGCCGTCCGCCGACCCAGCCCTCGAGGACGGAGTTCTCGTTCACGATCTCGACGGTGGCGACGCACGGCTCGTGGCGGTACTCGGCGCCGGTGTAGGGGTTCGAGTGCGTCAGGAGCTGCCGCGCGAACTCGTGCTGCAGCTCGATCAGGCGCGGGTTGAAGTAGGTGCAGGACTTGCCGTAGCCGAGCTTGTCCGCGTCGCGCACGCCGTCGCCGGGCTTGAAGCGGCGGCCGACGTTGAGGTTGAGGTTCGCGTAGATGCCGCGCTTCTTGAACTCGGCGACGAGGTGATCGAGCCGGTCGAGCGCCTCGGGGCTGAGCTGCCGCGTGTCGTTCCGCGCCTTGTCGAACATCACGCTCCAGCCGGAGTCCATGTGGTGGAAGCGGACGCAGTTGACGCCCATCCGCGCGAGCTGGTCGGCGAGGGCGGCGGCGTCGGCCTTCTCCGGGAAGCAGGCGGGGCCGCAGATGTTGACGCCCCAGATGCGGAAGCGCGAGCCGTCGGGCTTCACGAGGCGGCCGTCCGCGGCGCGGAGGAACCCGCCCCTGCCGGCCGGCGCGTCGAGATGGCGCTCCAGCCCCGCGGCGGACTGCGCGTGGGTGGACCAGTCCATGGGGAAGGGGATCCGGTCCGGCGGCGCGGCGGCGGCAGCGAGGGCGAGGCAGGGGGCGATCAGGGCGGTGGTGCGGGCGTTCATCGCGGTCGTCCTCCGGATCCCGGCGCGGCCGGGCCGGGATCCGGGCCAGACTACGGAGGCGGGCGGGGGACCGCAAGCCCGGGGCCGGGAACCCTGCGGAGTTGCGGAGGCCCGGGCGGGTTGCCGGTGGCGTCTCTGCAATCCCCCCCGGCCCTCCCGACCCGCCGCGGACCGTCATGGCGACGCACGGAACCGGAACGCGGAGGATTTTCCCAGAAAGGCGTTGACGGTCGCGTCTTCGGTTTCGTACTTTCGTACTCATGCGAATACGAAACTTCGAGATCTTCGAGCAGCAGGCGAAGCTCTGCGCGATGATGGCCAGCGCGAAGCGGCTGGCGATCGTCGAGATCCTGAAGCGGGGCGAGGCGAGCGTCGGCGACATCGCGGCGGCGCTGGGCTGCACAATCAGCACGGCGAGCCAGCACCTTCGGCTGATGCGCGACAAGCAGGTCGTCGTCGCGCGCAAGGACGCGCAGACCGTCTTCTACCGCCTCCGCAATCCCAAGGTCGTCCAGTGCTGCCACATGGTCCGCGAGCTTCTGCTGGAGAGCTTCGCGGCCGGCAGCAGGCTGGCGAAGGGCTTCGACCCCGACCGCCTGATCGAGGACTAGGCCGCAACCAACCAACCCGGGGACCCCGCCATGAGCGATGCCAACGACACCCGCGACGAACTGATCAAGCAACTCCTCGCCCGCGTGGAGGCGCTGGAGGCGAAGGCGCCGAAGGACGCGCTGACCCTGGGCGTCATGAGCGGCGACCTCGACTACACCATCGCCTCCTTCATCATCGCGCTCGGCGCCGCGGCCTACGACATGGAGGTGGACATGTTCTTCACCTTCTGGGCGACCGCCTCGCTGCGCGATCCGAAGAAGTCCGCGAAGAAGAACCTCCTCGACACGATGTTCGGCATGATGCTGCCGCGCGGCTCGAAGAAGCTCCCGCTCTCGAAGATGCAGATGATGGGCATGGGGCCGGTCATGATCCGCAACGTCATGAAGTTGCACGGTGCCAAGTCGCTGGAGGAGCTCATGAAGGACGCGGCGGACTTCGGCGTCCGCATCCACGTCTGCACGATGTCCATGGACGTCATGGGCATCAAGAAGGAGGAGCTCATCGGCTACCCCCACATGGATTTCGTGGGCGTGGGCACCTTCGTCGACATGTTCTCGAAGTCGAAGCAGTGCTGGTTCATGTAGGACGGGTCCGGACCCCCGCGACAACACGGAAGGAGCGACAGCCATGACCAAGGAAGAACTCGAGGCCCTGACGGTGGCGAAGCAGGTGGATGCGCGCGGCACGGCGTGCCCCGGCCCGCTGCTCGAGGCGAAGCGTGCGATCGCGGCCTGCCCGGTCGGCGGCGTGATGGAGGTCCTCTCGTCGGACGAGGGCACCAAGGAGGACGTCTCCCGCTGGTGCGGCAAGATGCAGCACGCGTACCTCGGCGACATCGAGGCCGACGGTTGCTGGCGCGTGTTCATGCGCCGGACGAAGTGACATGAGCGGCGGCGCCCCCCCGGGCCCGGAGAAGCGGATCCTGGTCTTCTCGACCAACAGCATCTCCGACCCCGGCATCGACCTGGCGGGCAGCGCGCACCTGCACTACTCCACGAACGTGCAGGTGATCCCGCTGCCGTGCTCCAGCGGCGTGCGCCCCTCGTGGGTCGCGCACGCGCTGGAGAAGGGGTTCGACGGCGTCTTCATCGCCGCCTGCGGGGGGGATTGCGCCTATCTCTCCGACTGCACCGACCGCACGGGCCGCGTCATCCGGCAGACGCAGGACCTCCTGAAGGCGCGGGGGCTGAACCCGAAGCGGCTGAAGATGTCCGGCCTCTGCTCGGTGTGCGCGGACAACTTCGTGAACCACATGGCGAACTTCAGGAAGGAGCTGGCCAAACTTGACCCCTCCTGACCCGGCCCGGGAGCTCGATCACGACGTGCTGGTCGTGGGTGCCGGCACGGCCGGCATGGAGGCCGCGAACTCGCTCGGCGACATGGGCTACCGCGTCCTGCTCGTCGAGAAGAAGCCGAGCGTCGGGGGCCGGACGATCCTGCTGAGCAAGGTCTTCCCGACCCTCGACTGCGCGAGCTGCATCGCGACGCCGAGGATGGCCGCGACCGCGCACCATCCCAACGTGACGCTGATGGTGAACAGCGAGGTCGACGGCGTCACGCGCGCCGGCAACGGCACCTTCCGCGCCAGCGTCCGCCGCAGGGCGACGTCCGTCGACCCCGACGCCTGCACCGGGTGCGGGCAGTGCGCCGAGGCCTGCACGGTGCCGATGGTGGACGAGTACAACTACGACCTCGTCGCCCGGCGCGCCGCGCACATCCCGTTTCCCCAGGCCGTGCCGAAGAAGGCGGTCATCAGCCGCAGCGGCTGCGCACCGTGTCTCCACACGTGCCCGGCGGGCGTGAAGCCCAGCGGCTACGTCTCGCTCGTGCGTGCGGGGAAGATCGACGAGGCCTTCCGCCTGCACCTGGAGGACGCGCCGCTGGTCGGCAGCCTGGCGCGGGCCTGCTACGCGCCCTGCGAGGGCGAGTGCACGCGCTGCGACCTCGAGGGCGCCGTCCACATCCGCGCGATCAAGCGCTTCATGGCCGACCGCTACTACGCCACCCACCCCGAGCCCGAGTACGGTCCGCCGGAGACGCGGCTCGAGACGCGCATCGCGATCGTCGGGTCCGGCCCGGCCGGGCTCTCGGCCGCCTTCCACCTCGCGAAGCAGGGCCACCGTGTCACGGTCTTCGAGGCGGAGCCGCAGGCCGGCGGCATGCTGCGCCACGGGATGCCGGCTTACCGCATGCCGCACGACGTGCTGGACCGCGACATCCGGAACATCACGGCGCTCGGCGTCGAGATCCGCACCGGGACGCGCGTGGAGTCGGTCGCGTCGCTGAAGGCGCAGGGATTCGCCGCGGTTTTCGTCGGGGTCGGCAACCAGGTCCCGAAGGTGATCCCGCTGCAGGGACGCGACCTGGCGAACGTCACCGACTGCATGCGGTTCCTGAAGGACTCGAAGGACGGCGGCGAGATGCCGGACCTGCGCGGGAAGCACGTCGTCGTCCTCGGCGGCGGCAACGTTGCGCTGGACGTCGCGCGCTCGTCGGTCCGCCTCGCCACGGCGAGCACGACGATCCTCTGCCTCGAGGACCGCGCCCGCATGCCGGCGCACGGCTGGGAGGTGCAGGAGGCCGAGGAGGAGGGCGTGCGCCTGCTGACCTCGGCCTCGGCGAAGCGCCTGCTGACCAACGCCGCGGGCGAGCCGATGCTCGAGTACCGCGCCGTCGCGACGATCGATTTCACGCCCGAGGGCCGGATGACCGGCTTCACGGTCGCGGAGGGCACCGGGCAGCCGATCCGCGCGGACGTCGTGATCCTCGCCGTGGGCCTCGGCCCGAGCACCGCGCCGTTCGCCGGCGAGCTGGAACTGACGCCGCAGAAGACGATCCGCACCGATCCCGGGACGCTGCAGACCTCCGACCCGGTCGTGTTCGCCGGCGGCGACGCGGTGCTCGGCCCCTCGATCGTCACCGAGGCGATGGGCCAGGGCCGGCGCGCGGCGTACCACATCGACCGGATGCTCCGGGGCACGACCGGCATCGTCCCGTTCTGGGACCAGCCCGCGACGGTGCGGAAGGACTCCGTCCTGCAGGGCTGCGCCTGTTCGCACAAGCCGGCCTCGGCGCCGCGCCGCCGGCCGCCGCGCGAGCGCATCCAGAGCTTCGAGACCTACGAGGACGCCTTCACCGAGGCCGAGGCGCGCGACGCCGCGAACCGCTGCCTCGGATGCGGCGAGTGCTCGCAGTGCCGGCAGTGCGTGAAGGTGTGCCCGGCGGACTGCATCGACTTCTCGATGCGCGACGAGACGCTCGACGTGCGGGTCGGCGCGGTGATCCTCGCCACCGGCTACGGGATCCTCGACCCCGGCCGCAAGGAGCTGATGGGCTACGGGCGGTACCCGAACGTGATCTCGGGGCCGCAGATGGACCGGCTGCTCGCGCCGACGCGGCCCTACAACGCGGTGCTGCGGCCGTCCGACGGCAAGGTGCCGGACAACATCGGCATCGTGCTGTGCAACGGCTCGCGCGACCACACGGTGGACAACCCGCTCTGCTGCCGGATCGGCTGCATGTACTCCGCGAAGCACGCGCAGCTGATCATGGGCGCGCTGCCGATGGCGGACATCACGATCTACACGATCGACGCCCGCGCCTTCGGCAAGGGCTACGACGAGTTCTACGAGCAGTCGAGGGCGATGGGCGTGCAGTACGTCCGCGGCAAGGTCGCCCGCGTCGAGGAACTCGAGAACGGCAACCTGAAGGTCCACTACGAGAACATCGCCGGCGGCGGGACGCAGACGATGGAGCACGACCTGCTCGTGCTGACGGTGGGGCTGCTGCCGAATCCGGACGCGCTCGCGCTGATGCGCGGCGAGACGCCGGCGGCGGACGACTGGGCGTACGTGCGCGAGCCGGACCCGGTCGCGGAACCGGGGCGCACGAGCCTCGACGGGGTCTTCGCGGCCGGCACGGTGGTCGGCGCGCGGGACATCCCGGACACGGTGCTGCATGCGGCCGCGGCGGCGGCGCAGGCGGCGGCCTACATCGAGGAAGCGAGGGCCGGGTGATGGCGGCCCACCGGCGCATCGGGGTGTTCGTCTGCCACTGCGGCGGCAACATCTCCGATCACGTGGACGTGAAGTCCGTCGCCGACGCGGTGGCCTCGGAGCCGGGCGTGGTCGTGTCGAAGACGCACACGTTCACCTGCTCCGACGCGGCGCAGCAGGAGATGATCGCCGACATCCGCAACGAGAAGCTCGACGGCCTCGTCATCGCCTCCTGTTCGCCGAAGCTGCACCTGTTCACGTTCCGCGGCATGGCGGAGCGGGCGGGGATCAACCCCTACCAGTACGTCCACGTCAACCTGCGCGAGCAGTGCTCGTGGGCGCACACGGACGATCCCGGCGGTGCGACGCGCAAGGGCGCGGCGCTGGTCCGCGCGGGGATCGCGAAGGCGGCGCTGTCGCGCTCGCTGCACGCGCTGCGCGTGAAGACGGCGCCGTGCGTGCTGGTGATCGGCGCGGGGATCTCCGGCCTGCGCGCGGCGCTGGCGCTGGCGGATCTCGGCCTCGAGGTGCACCTCGCGGAGCAGGCGGACGAGCCCGGCGGCGCGGTGCGGCGCTGGGGGCCGCTGGCGCCGGACGGCCAGTCCGGCCGCGAGGTGGTCGGCGGCCTGCTGGCGCGCGTCCGCGCCCACCCGCGCGTGACGCTGCACACGGCGACCGGGCTGGTCGCGAAGAGCGGCAGCATCGGCGACTTCCATCTGACGCTGCGGTCCGCGGGCGGCGCCGAGACGGCGCTGCACGCCGGCGCGATCGTCGTCGCGACCGGGTTCGACTCCTACGAGCCGAAGCCGGGCGAGTTCGGCCGCGGGCTGGAGGGCGTCGTGACGCTGCCCGAGTTCCGCGACGGCGCGGACCTGCAGGGCGGCACGCTGACGTTCCGCAACCGCACCGTGAAGTCGGTCGCGTTCATCTACTGCGTCGGCAGCCGGCAGTCGGAGAGCGAGACCTGCCCGTCGCCGAACGCCTGGTGTTCGCGGTTCTGCTGCACGGCGGCGACGCACCTCGCGGCGCAGATCGCGGCGCAGGAGGCGCGCGGCGGGGCGGCGGTGACGCAGGTCCATCTCTACCGCGACATCCGCACCTACGGGCACAACGAACGGGTGTACGAGGAGGCCCGCCGCGGCGGCGCGCTCTTCCTGCGCTACGGCGACGGGACCCCGCCGACGGTCGAAAGGGCGGATCCGGGCCTGCTGGTGAAGGTGAAGGACGAGCTGACCGGCGACGCGGAGATCGAGATCCCCGCGGACCTGGTCGTGCTGGTGACGGGCATGGTGCCGCGGTCCAATCCCGGGCTGATGGACGTGCTGAAGCTCCCGGTCAGCAAGGACGGCTTCCTCGGCGAGATCCACATCAAGCTGCGTCCGGTGGAGACGGTGATCGACGGCGTCTTCATCGCCGGCGCGGCGCAGAGTCCGAAGTCGATGGCGGAGAGCGTCGGCTCGGCCCTGGCGGCGGTGGCGAAGGCCGGCGCGCTGCTGAAGAAGGGCTACGTCGACCTCGAACCCCTGATCGCGCGCGTCGATGCGGACAGGTGCCTCTGGTGCGACGAGTGCCTGAAGGCGTGCCCCTACGGCGCGATCGAGAAGGTCCCGTGCGGCGGGAAGGAGATCGCGCAGGTGGTGGCGTCGCAGTGCAAGGGCGAGGGCGCGTGCGTGCCGGTGTGCCCGCACGGCGCGCTCGACATCGAGGGCTACACCGACGCGCAGATCACGGCGATGATCGACGCGGGGATCCGCGGGGAGGCCGTGCGATGAGCGCGCCCCGTCCCCCGATGCGCGCCCGGGCCGAGATCCTGCGCGACGAGATGGTGCAGAAGGACCGCATCGCGGCGGCGTTGCGCGACGGCCCGAAGACCATCCCCGCGCTGGCGGAGGCGCTCGGCGCGCCGTCGCACGAGGTCGTCTGCTGGGTGATGGCGATGCGCCGCTACGGCCAGGTCGAGGAGAAGGGCAAGGCCGACGGCGACGGCTACTTCGCGTACGAACTGAAGGACGCCGGCGGCACGGCCGGCGCGCCCGCGAAAGGCGGATCCGCATGAGGATGTCGACGCGACTGGCCGCGGAGGCGAAGCGCGCGCCGGGGTTCGACGCGCAGGCGTGCATGAGCTGCGGCGTCTGCACGGCGGTCTGCCCGATGGGCTACGAGGTGCTGCCGCGCTCGCTCTTCCGGATGGTGCTGCTCGGGCTCGAGGAGGGCGTGCGCGAGCACCTGCCGAAGATCTACTCCTGCCTGCTGTGCCGCATGTGCGAGGCCAACTGTCCCGCCGGGGTGCGGATCGCGGAGAACGTCCGCAGCCTCCGGACCCTGGTCAACCGCCGGGAATTCAAGCTCACCTGAGGCACGGGCATGCCGCTACCCACCGGAGTCATCCTCGGAATCCTGGCCGACAACCTGTCGCGCCGCGGCAGCGTGCTCCCGCTCTCCGCCGCCGCGACGACGCGCTGGGCGAAGGGCCTCGACCTGCCGCGCGGCGGGGCGACGGTGCTCTACACCGGCCACATGTACCAGCTCATCCCGACCATCGAGGCGATGGCCGGCCGGATGGCCGCGCTGGAGAACTCGCCGCTGACGAAATGGTTCGGGCTCGGCCGGATCGCGAACCGCTTCGTGAACCTGTCGTTCTTCCTGGGCCTGCTGGCGTCGCGGAGCCGGCAGCGCGACTACGACCGCATGCTCCGCAGCATCGCGGGGCTGCTGCGGAAGGCGGGCGTGCCGTTCGGCTACCTCTACGGCGACGAGATGTACTCCGGGGCGCTGGTGTACGACGAGGGGATGGACGAGACCTTCGGCCGCCACGCGCGCAAGGTCGCGGAGGTCTTCCGCCGTCACGGCGTGAGGGAGGTCATCACGGTCGACCCCCACACGACGAACATGCTGCGCGAGGTCTATCCGAAGTTCGTGCCGGGCTTCGACGTGAGGGTCCGAAGCTACCTCGAGGTCCTCGCCGAGCGCGCCCCGGCCGTCGCGCGCCCGGCGTCGGGCGAGTTGGTGATCCACGATTCCTGCGTCTACGCGCGCTACGAGAAGATCGTCGACCCGCCCCGCGCCCTGCTGCGGCGCGCGGGCGTCACGGTGCGCGAGCCGGCGCTCGCCGGCGCGGCGACGCACTGCTGCGGGGGGCCGATCGAGGCGCTCTTCCCGGCCGAGGCGCACCGGATCTCGACGAACCGGATCGGGCAGCTTCGCGAGGCCGGGTCGCGCATTGCGACGATGTGTCCGATCTGCCTCGTGAACCTCCGCAAGGCCGCGGCCGGGACGGCGGAGGTGGCGGACCTCGCCGAGGTGCTGGCGGCGGCGTACGGCGGGGAAGGGGAAGGGGAGCGGGAAGACTCCAAACGGCAAGGACGTGGGACGTGAGAAGGGAAGGGGGTAGACGACCCCCCCGTCCTTCCGCCCGGATCCCCTCTTCTCTTCTTGGAGTTCCGCGCTTCCGGCTCTAGACTTCCGCCGCCCGCGCGTGGTACGCGCGTGGACGGCGGCATGCGGGCGGCCGACGGGCGTCGGCGGGGCACCGCGGGGGTGGGACCGAACAACCAGCAGGGAAGGGATGCGGGGACAAGCATGAACAAGACCATCGTCATCGCCGGACTCGCCGCCGCGGGCGCGCTCGGCTGGGCCGCGGCGTCGCGGGCCACGAACGGCATGGACCTCGAGGGCTACGGCCCGATCGCGCAGGGTCAGGGCGGGGCCTCCCTCGCGAGCGACAACGGAACGGCCGCGGTGATCAACAACCCGGCGACGCTCTCGCTGATGCCCGATGGGGGCCGCCGCGTCGATGTGGCGTTCGGCCTTCTCGGTCCGGACGTCGAGGCCTCGGTGCCCGGGATGCCGGTGGCGCATTCGTCCGGCGACGCGTACTTCATGCCGGCGTTCGGCTACGCGAAACGCAGCGGCGACTTCACCTACGGCATCGGGGTCTTCGGGCAGGGCGGCATGGGCACGCGCTACGCGGCCTCGTCCTTCCTTGCGCTGAACTCCGGCGAGCCGGTGATGTCGGAAGTGTCGGTCGGCCGCCTGATCGCGCCGGTCTCCTACAACGTCCTCGACAACCTGGCGCTGGCGGGAACGCTCGATTTCCTGTGGGCGGGCATGGACCTTCGGATGGCGATGACCGCGCCGCAGGCGATGGGCATGCTCTCCGGCATGCCGACGCTTGCGATGCCGGCCCTCGGCCCCGGCAACTACCTGCGCGTCGATTTCGCGGACGGATCGCAGTTCACCGGCGACGCGGCCGGCTACGGCGTCAGCGGGAAGTTCGGCCTCCTCTACCAGATCACGCCGAAGATCCGCGTGGGCGCGATGTACCACGCGGAGCCCGACCTCGGCGACCTGAAGAGCGAGGACGCGACCCTGTCGTTCGGCGACATGGCGACCGGAACCCGGATGGGCGCGGTCGAGGGGGAGGTCAGGGTCCACGACTTCCACTGGCCCGCGATGTATGGCGGCGGCCTGGCCGTCGACGCGACGGACCGCCTGACGCTCTCGGTGGACGTGAAGCGGATCCTGTGGGAGGACGTCATGCGCAGCATGGACATGACGTTCACCGCGGACGGCGGGGGGTCGGTGTCGTTCTCCCTGCCGCAGGGGTGGGAGGACCAGACGGTGTGGTGCGTCGGCGCCGCCCTCAAGGCGACCGACGCCCTGATCGTGCGCGCCGGCTACAACTTCGGCGAGAACCCGGTGCCGGAGGCCAACGTCAATCCGCTGTTCCCCGCGATCGTGGAGCACCACATCACGGCCGGCGCGAGCTACGCGCTCGACGACCAGAACTCGGTTCACCTGTCGGTCGTCTACGTTCCGGAGACGGACGTGACCGCCGCCAGCGGCGTCACCTCGACGCACAGCCAGTTCAACGCGCAGGTCATGTACAGCTACACGTTCTGACCGCCATCGGGCGGTGATCGCGAAAGCCGGGCGGGGTTTCCCCGTCCGGCTTTCTGCCGTCGGGGAGGACGGGCTTGAAGGGCGCCGCTCCGTCGGCGCCGTGCACGGGATCCCCCGGAGCGACGGTCCGCGTCGATCTCCGGGGCGTGGCCGAGGGCGTTCCGGCGTTGTACTCGGACATGCGGCCGGAGTATGGTGAGCGGCATCATGACGCCGGTGCTGATCCTCTACGTTGCGCTCCTGCTGGCCTCGGCGGCGCTCTCCGCATGGGGGGCGGTCGCGGCCCTCCGCCGGCACGCCGCGCACGTGTCCGCCTGGCTGGCGGCATGCCTCGGCGCCGCGGCGGCGTGGTCGGTTCTGGCGGCGCTGGAAGCGCTGGCCCCGTCGCCCCCCTTGAAGATCCTGGTCTCGAAGGTCCACTACGCCGCCATCGCCTCGGTGGCCCCCTGCTGGTTGCTGTTCGGCCTGGCGTACGCAGGTCGTGCCGGGCTGCTGGCGGGGCTGCGGTCGGTCGCCATGTGGGTTCCCTCGGTCGCTGTCCTGCTGCTGGTCTGGACCAACGAATGGCACGGACTGGTCTGGCGGTCGGTCGGCGATCCGCCGGGTGGGCACGGGCCGATGATCTACCACCACGGGCCGGCCGTGGCGGCGTTTGCGGCATGGTCCTACCTGGTCGTGATCGTTGGAACCGCCCTGGTTCTGCGCACGGTCTGGCGGGCGCCGCCGCGCCATCGCCGGTACGCGGTGCCCGTGGGGGTGGCCGCGCTGCTGCCGATCGTTCCCAACCTGGGCTATCTCAGCGGAAGCCTGCCGATGCAGGGACTGGATCTCACCCCGGTCGGCTTCGGGATATCGGGGGCGCTTCTGGTCTGGGCCCTTGTGCACCAGCGCTTCCTCACGGTGCCGTCGGTGGCGTTGACGGCTCTCTTCGCCGGCATGCGTGAAGGGGTCCTGGTGGTGACGTCGGACAGCCTCGTCGCCGCGGCGAATCCCGCCGCGCGGCGCATGCTGGGGCTGCCCGACGATCCCGCCGGCGAGCCGGCCGGGGACCTGCTTCGCGACCTCCCCGCGCTGCTCGACGCGCTTCGGGAGGGGCGGACCGCCGAACTCACGGTGGAGCGGGAGGGCGCGCGGCGGCGGATCGAGGTGTCGGTCGAAGACCTGCGCGGCTCCCACGCGGGCTTCACGGGCCGGCTGGCCACTCTGCGCGACGTCACCGAGGCCCGGGAGGCCGCCGAGGCCGTCACACGGCGGGAGGCCATCCTGAACGCCGTGCGGGAGATCGCCACCCGCTGGCTCCGCAGCTCGAACTGGCGGGATGGAATCCAGACCTCGCTGCTCGATCTCGGGGTCGCGGCGGATGCGTCCCGCGCCTACATCTTCCAGAACCAGCCGGGCGTCACCGGCCGCGTCTGCATCTCGCAGCTCTACGAATGGTGCGCCCCGGGCATCACGCCCCAGATCGACAACCCGCGCCTGCAGCGGACGACGTTCCGCGATCTGGGGCTTGCCCGCGTGGAAGCCGTGCTCTCCGCCGGGGGGGTCTTCTCCGCGACGGTCAGCGTGCTCCAGCCCGAGGAGAGGATGGAGCTCGAATCGGAGGGCATCCGCGCCATCCTGCTGGTCCCCATCCTGGCCTCGGGGCATGGGTGGGGCTTCATCGGTCTGGACGAGTGCCGGAGCGACCGTGCGTGGACCGCTGCGGAGACGGAAGCCCTCCGGACCGCGGCCGCGGCCTTTGGCGCCGCCATCGAGCGCGAGGACATGGAGGCCCAGCGGCGCGACAGCATCGAACGGCTTCGCTTCATCATGGACAACATCCCGGGGATCCTGTGGGCGGTCGACCGGGATCTCAACGTCGCCGTGCTCTCCGGCAGCGCGGTGTCGGCCGCCGGCATCGGGTCCGCGCCGAAGGACCCCGTCCCGCTGGCCGGGAGCGACGGTCGGGCACCCTTCGGCCCGGATTCCGTCGACCGGCACCGCCGCGTCCTCGAGGGCGAGTCGTTCGACTACACCCTCGATTTCCGCGGCCGCCAGTTCGACTGTCACCTGCGCCCGCTGTGCGGCCCCCGTGGCGACATCCAGGGCGCCATCGGGATCGCCCTCGATGTGACCGAGCGCACCCGGGCCGAGGAGGCCGTACGCCGGCTCACCGACCGCCTCCTGCTCGCCACCCAGGCGTCCGGCGTCGGCATCTGGGAACTGGATGCGCGCACGGGAGCCATGATCTGGGACGACCGCATGCGGGAGATCTACGGCTGGGCCGCTCCGACCCCGGTCACCCAGGACGTCTGGTATGCCCTGATCCATCCGGAGGACCGGGCGCGGGTCCGCAGCGAACGGAGCGGAGCCTTCGCCGAGGGGTGCAAGCTCCACCTGGAGTTCCGGATCGTCCGGCCGGACGGCCAGACCCGCCTGATCCGCAGCCAAGGGGTCCTGGAGCGCGACGCCGCGGGACAGGTCGTCCGAGCGGTCGGCATGAACCTCGACATCACCGACATCCGGCGGATCGAACGGGAGCAGGCGAAGCTGGCGATGGCCGTCGGGCAGTCCGCCGAGGTCACGGTCATCACCGATCCGAACGGCCGGATCGAATACGTGAACCCCGCGTTCGAGCGCACGACGGGCTACCGGCGCGACGAGGTTCTCGGCCGCACGCCGGCGATCCTCAAGAGCGGGCGGCAGGACGGCGACTTCTACGCGGGCCTCTGGTCGACCATCCGTGCGGGCCGGACATGGACCGGGCATTTCGTGAACCGGCGCAAGGACGGCACGCTCTACGAGGCGGATGCGACCGTTTCGCCCGTCGTGGATGCCGCGGGCACGATCGAGAACTTCGTGGCCGAGATGCGGGATGTCACCCAGGAGCGGATGCTCGAGGAGCAGCTCCGGCAGGCCCAGAAGATGGAGAGCATCGGGCGCCTCGCCGGGGGCATCGCCCACGATTTCAACAACAACCTTCAGACCATCCTCGGGTTCTGCGAGCTGCTTCTGCTCCACCGGCCGGAGAGCGACCCGGAACGCGCCGACATCCTCGAGGTGCAGAAGGCGGCCCAGCACGCCCGCGGGGTGACGTCCCAGCTGCTCGCCTTCGGCCGGCGGCAGCTCATCCAGCCGAAGGATCTCGACCTCAACGCCATGATCGGCGAACAGCACGAACTGCTGACGCGGACCCTCGGGGAGGACATCCGGCTCGAACTCCGCCTCGGGGCCGACATCGGGCGCGCACGGGCCGACCCCGCCCAGATCCAGCAGGTTCTCCTCAACCTCGTCATCAACGCGCGCGACGCCATGCCCTCCGGCGGGCGCCTTCTCGTTGCCACGTCGCGTCGCGAGTTCGAGGCGGACGACGAACAGCCGGGTTCGGACATCCGCCGGGGCCGCTACGTGTGCCTTTCGGTGTGCGACACGGGAACCGGCATGTCGCCCGAGACGGTCGCCCACCTTTTCGAGCCGTTCTTCACCACGAAGGACACCGGAAAGGGCACGGGGCTCGGCCTCGCCGTTGTCCACGGCATCGTCAAGCAGCACGAGGGCTGGATCCACGTCTACACGGAGTCCGGCCAGGGCAGCGAATTCAAAATCTTCCTGCCCGCCGTCGATCGGCCCAAGGGCCGGGACACCGCGGTCGAGGCCCCCGGCGGCGCCGCGCCGCGGGGCCGGGGCGAACGCATCCTGCTCGTCGAGGATGAGCCCGGTCCCCGGCTCGTCGCCGTCCGGGTGCTCCGCGATCACGGCTACCACGTCATGGAGGCGGGCAACGCGGCGGACGCGCGGCGCGGCTTCCAGGAGTCGCCTCCGGTCGACCTCGTGATCTCCGACGTGGTGCTGCCCGACGGCAACGGCGTCGAACTGGTGCTGGCCTTCCGGGAGACCCGGCCCGGGCTGCCCGTCGTCATGATGAGCGGCTACGCCGACGAGCGTGCCCGCTGGCCCGAGATCCGGGACCGGCGTCTGCCGTTCCTGCTGAAGCCCTTCTCGGTCGCGGAACTCCTGGACGCCGTCGCCCGGACGCTGGCGGGGTCCGCGGCGGGCTGAGTTCCGGCTCCGGAGGGCTCCGGATGCCTGCGGCCACGGCATACGCCTCGTGCGCCGCCGAAGGAGCAACGCGGCGCACCCCAGGCCGAACACCCCGGCCGTTCCCGGCTCGGGAATCGCGTCGAGATGGACGACGAAGGCCTCCCAACTCGTGCTCGAGCGGGTTCCCGTGCCCACGATGGTCCGCCCATCGGCCGGGACCGCCCGCGCCTCGATCGGGCGGGACTACACCAACGCCGCGGGCGGTTCATCCACGAAGTCGACGGAGGCCGCGGAGGCGGAGCCTTCGGGCATCGGCATGTACTTGCCCTCGGCCGTGGCGACCGGCGCGCCGTCCGGTCCGGTCACGGAGGCCTCGGCCAGCACGAGGCGCGCCGTGGCGCGCGTGACGCGGCCGGAGAAGCGATAGGCGACGCCGACGGGCATCGGGCGGCGGAACCGCGTCGTCATCTCCGCGGCGACGCACAGCCGCTTCGTCCCGAGGATCGCGGCCCACGTCATGACCTCGTCCATCAACGTCATCGCGATCCCGCCGTGGACGATGCCGCGGTAGCCGTTGTCCTCCGGCGGCGGGGTGTAGTCGCCCGCGACCGTCCCGTCCGCCTCGACCCGCATCGCAAGCCGGAACCCGCCCGGGTTCTCCACGCCGCAGACGTAGCACGTCCGGGTGCGCGGCAACGGGCGGACGGGGCCGGAGGTTCCGGGTTCCGGGTCCGGCGGTCCGGGCTTGGGCGCCGATCCGCAGGCAGGGGCATCCGGTCCGTCGGGCATCGCATTCATGCCCGGAGTCTCGGGGTTCCCGTTCCAGGTTTCAAGGGCGGGCACCGCTCCCGCCGTCCGCCGAGGGTTCACTTCAGCGACGGGAGGATCCGGGCGTGAAGACGAGGGCGGGGTGGATCGGATCGGTGGCCCTGCTGCCGGCGGCGGCCGGCCGCGACCGGCGAGCGGTACCGTGTCGAGTTGCGTTGCGAGACATGGGAGCCGGCGCCGTTCGACGTCAACGGGAACGGCCGATCGCTGACGGAGAGGCCTACTGCGCCGCGATCTTGCTGCGGTAGGACTCGACCTCCCAGTTGTCGATGAAGTCGCGGGCGCGGTCGGCCAGGTAGCGGATCCCGCCGAACGCGGTGGCGAGTTGCTCGACGAGGGCGCCGTCCTGCGCGAATTCCAGTGCCAGCGCCGCGTTCTTCGGGGTCGTGCCGACGCCCCACACGGCCCCGCCGGCCGCGACGACCTTTGGCGCGTAGCCGTGCTTCGCCCGGTACCGGGCGACGGCGTTGGCCGTGGGCGAGACGCGCAGCGGATAGGACTTCGAGTAGACGATGTGGTCCGGGCTGATCGGTCCGGCCGGGACGGGAACCGCCCCTCCCGCGGCGACGCCGGCCGCGTCGGGTCCGAGCGAGGCGTGGAGCTGCTTCGTCATGTCGGCGACGTCCGCGGCGGCCGGCGGCGGCCCCATCTTGAGGATCGTGGACACGCGGGCCTTCCGGTACTCGGCCGCCAGCACGGTCATCACGCGGGCGTAGGCGTTGCGCACCCCGGCGGCGGAGTCGGCGGCGACGAAGACGCCGTGGTTCTCGAGGAAGAGCAGTTCCGGCTCGCGGCCGTCGCGCGCCACGCGCGCCTTGAGCGCCTTGCGGACCTCCATGCACAGCGTGTAGCCCGGGTCGACGTAGGGCATCCACAGCGCATCCGGGAAGAGCCGGCGGCAGGCCGCCTCGCCGTCGCGGCCGCAGGTCATCCCGTTGACGAGGGCGGGGTGGGTGTGGACGACGTAGCGGGCGGCAAACGTGTCGTGCAGCGGCGCCTCGACGGACGGACGCCCCTTCGAGGCCGGCCGCACGGCGGCCGCCATCATGTCCTTCACCAGCGCCTCGCGCGCGGCGGGGGCGGAGGGGGTCGGCACGGCGTAGAGGCGGGCCAGCTTCGCGCGATCCATCGCGACCATCGTCTGCGCCGTCAGTCCGGCCAGCGTGGTGCCGGACGGCTTCACCCAGAGTGTGTCGGCGTTCTTGGCCGACGTGTTGCCGCCGCCGCCCTTCACGTAGTCCGGCGTCCCGAACTCGTGCGACAGCCCGATGATCGTATCCAACAGCCGCGTCATGGTGTGCTCCCGTCGTGCCGGCGCCGGATCCCCCGTGCGGGCGACGATCCGCACACACTGGCCGAGGCGGGCGAAAAACGCAAACGCGAACGGCGGACGGGACGGCTACCAGGCAGCCGTCACGCGCGGATCCGCCCGTCCGATGTCACCCGGCGGGCGCCGTGGCGGCGGGCCCCGGAGATGTTCAGAACCGTCATGGGGCGCCTTGTGTACACATCGCAGGTACAACACGGGCCGTGGCTGTGCGACTCCGAAGTCGCCCGAAATGAGAAACCCCCCGCGGGTTGCCCCGCGGGGGGTTTCTGGAATCCGTGGCCCCGGGTTACTTCAGGAGCGGGGTGACGGTCTTGAGCACCGGCGCGATGACCAGCGCCACGACGCTCATGAGCTTCATCAGGATGTTCAGCGAGGGGCCGGCGGTGTCCTTGAAGGGATCGCCCACGGTGTCGCCGACGACCGCCGCCTTGTGCGCCGCGGAACCCTTGCCGCCCAGCGCGCCGCCCTCGATGTGCTTCTTGGCGTTGTCCCACGCGCCGCCGGCGTTGGACATGAAGAGCGCCATCATGACGCCCGACACCGTCACGCCCGCGAGCAGGCCGCCCAGCATCTCCTTGCCGAAGACGAAGCCGACGAGGACCGGCGTGATGACGCCCAGCAGCGCCGGGACGGTCATCTTCCTGATCGCCGCGGCGGTCGAGATGTCGACGCAGCGGGCGTAGTCGGCCTTGGCGCCCTCCTTGCCCTCGAGCAGGCCGGGGATCGACTTGAACTGGCGGCGGACCTCCTCAACCATCGCGAAGGCGGCCTGGCCGACCGCGTTCATGGCGAAGGCGGAGAAGAGGAAGGGCATCATCGCGCCGACGAGCAGGCCGGCGCAGACGTTCGGATCCATGACGTCGATGCGCTCGAGGCCGACGGTCTGTCCGAACGCGGCGAAGAGCGCCAGCGCCGTCAGCGCCGCGGAGCCGATCGCGAAGCCCTTGCCGATCGCGGCGGTCGTGTTGCCGCAGGCGTCCAGCTTGTCCGTGCGCTGGCGGACTTCCTTCTCCAGGTGCGACATCTCGGCGAGGCCGCCGGCGTTGTCGGCGATCGGGCCGTAGGCGTCGACCGCGAGCTGGATGCCCGTCGTCGCGAGCATGCCGAGGCCGGCGATCGCGATGCCGAAGAGGCCGGCGGTCTTGTAGGCCACCACGAGCGCGGCCGCGAGGACGAGCGTGGCGATGCCCGTCGAGAGCATGCCGTTGCCGAGGCCGGCGATGATGTTCGTCGCCGCGCCGGTCGTGGACGCATCCGCGATGCGGTTCGACGGGCCCTTGCCCTCGGCCGTGTAGTACTCGGCCAGCAGGCCGATCACGACGCCCGACGCCAGGCCGGCGATCGTCGCCCAGAAGACGCCCATCGCCTTGAAGACCGTTCCGCCGAGCGTGAACTCGGGCGGGCAGACCTTGACGATGACGAAGTAGGAGACGACGGCGGTCGCGACGGCGGCCGCGATGGTGCCCATGTTCAGCGCGGTCTGCGGGTTGCCGCCCTCCTTCGTCTTCACGAAGAAGGTGCCCGAGATCGAGAAGATGATGCCGACCGCCGAGAGGACGATCGGGAGGAAGACGAGCTTCAGGTGCTGGGCGTTGTCCGCCATCGTCGCCGTGGCCGCGAGGACCATCGCGCTGACGATCGCGCCGACGTAGGACTCGAAGAGATCCGCGCCCATGCCCGCGACGTCGCCGACGTTGTCGCCGACGTTGTCCGCGATGACGGCGGGGTTGCGGGGGTCGTCCTCGGGGATGCCCGCCTCAACCTTGCCGACGAGGTCCGCTCCGACGTCCGCGGCCTTCGTGTAGATGCCGCCGCCGACGCGCGCGAAGAGGGCGATCGAGCTGGCGCCCATCGAGAAGCCCGTCACGATCGGGAGGACCGTGCCGGCGACCGTCGCCGCCTCGCTGCCGAACATCTTCAGGAAGACAACCGTCAGGGTCGAGAGGCCGAGCAGGCCGAGGCCGACCACGCACATGCCCATGACCGAGCCGCCCGCGAAGGCGACTTCCAGCGCCTGGGGCAGGCCCTTGCGCGCCGCGTTGGTCGTCCGCATGTTGGCGGCCGTCGCCACGCGCATGCCGAAGTAGCCCGACAGGGCCGAGCAGAAGGCGCCGACCACGAAGGCGACCGCCACGAGGCGGACCGAGCCCTTGTTGATGGCCGCGAGGATTCCGGCGACCACGATGATGAACACGGAGAGGACCTTGTACTCGCGGGCGAGGAATGCCATCGCGCCTTCGCGAACGGCCGCGCCGATCTCGCGCATCCGCTCGGTTCCCGGATCCAGCTTGTTGATCCAGGACGTCTTCCAAAAGGCATAGATCAGCGCCAATACGCCGCACCCGATGCCTGCATAGATCATCTGCTCTGCGTTCACGTGTGCCTTTCCCTTCTTCTGGTGACCTCGGTCCGACAGGCTCCCTTGCTTCGCCGTCGCCGAAAAAAGATCCGCATACTGTAGAGCAAACGGCCGCCCCGAGTCAAGGGCGAACCCGGCCGGACGGATATGCCATAAACGTCTTAGGAAGAACCAATTGCGAGATTCACAAGGGACGTGGGGCGGGGCGCCGTCATCCGTGGTCCATCAGCATCCGGCATCCGGCGGGAGAGGCGCCGACGCGCCCCATCTGCGCTCTCCCGCCGTCCAGCTCCCGTCCGCCGCAGGGCAGACGCATCTTCCTCGAGGGAGTGGCACCTTTCGGTCGGTGGGGCGCGGAGTGGCTGGTGGACGCTGGAGCCCTTGCGGTTGCGGGGGTGCGACGCGCACCAGGCCGGCCGGATCGCGCGGGATCCCGCCCCGCCTGCGGCGTTGCCGAAGGGGGCGCGGACACGAGTCCAGCGCCCCCTTCGTCGCCTTGCATCCGGGGCGGTCTGCCGCGTTCCCGGCCGGGCCCCTCGCGGGCTCGGGGCCACCCGGTGCGCGCCGCGGCATCGCCTTCGCCTTGATTCAAGGATCGTTCGGCTGGGATCTCCCTTTCCCGGCGATGGAAGGGGAATCCTGAGGATCCCGCGCACACGGCCCGGTTTCGACAGGAACAAGATGCGTCGGCCCTGCTTCCCGCCGGTTGCCCCCTGTACGCCGGTGCGCCGGCGGGTGTACCTTCCAACCCTTGGAAGCCCGGCGGGGCGGACCTTCCAATCCTTGGACGTCTGCGGCCCCGCGGGGGAGGATTCCGGGCATGGATGGGACCGGCGGGAGCCGTCCGGGGCGTTCCGGGCGCCGGGTTCGGGCCTTCGCGTTGCTGGCTGCGGTCCATCTCCTGCCCGCCGTCGGGCCGGGGGGCGCGCCGGCGTTGGAGGCGGCGACGAACCGCGTCGGGCGCTTCGAAACCCTCGAGTTCCGCCTCGATCCGGGAGCGTCCTACACCAACGTCTTCGACCCGGCCGAGGTCGACTTCCGGCTGGAAGTCCGCGGCCCCGGCGGCGGGGTGACGACCGTCCCGGCCTTCTGGACGGCCCCGCACGCGCTGAGGACGCCCCCGCAGGGCGAACGCCGCCGCGAATGGACCGAGCCGGACGGGGCCCCGGGCTGGCGCGCCCGTTTTGCGCCGGTGGAGACCGGCCGCCACAGCGCGGTCGCCCGGCTCCGCGACCGGCGCGGGGAGTCGGCGTCCGGCGCGGTCGCCTTCGAGGCCGTCGCCTCGACGAACCGCGGGTACGTCCGCGTGTCGAGGCGCGATCCGCGCTTCTTCGAACTGGACGACGGCACCCCGTTCTTCGCGATCGGGCAGGACGTCGCCTTCGTCGGTCCGATGCAGCGCGTCACCCCCGGCCGCGTCGGCGGCGTCTTCCGGCGGATGGCGGGGAACGGCGCGAACTACGCCCGCGTCTGGACCTGCTGCGGCGACTGGGCGATGAGCCTCGAGCCCGGCCGCGGCGGGGCGGGGCCGTCGGACGGCCGGTCGCGCGCCGCGCCCGCGCCGGACGCGCCGCGGGGCATGGGCGTCTACAACCAGCCGGATGCGGCGATCCTCGACCGCGTCGTCGCCGAGGCCGAAGCGGCGGGCATCCGGCTGCAGCTCTGCCTGCTCACGCGCGACCGCTACATGGGGCGGCTGAAGCAGCCGGACGGGCCCGACTACGCCGCCGCGATCCGCGACGCGAGGAACCTGCTGCGCTACGCGATCGCCCGCTGGGGCGCCTCGACCGCCGTCGCCGCGTGGGAGTACTGGAACGAGCAGGATCCCGGCCTGCCCGCCGGCCGCTTCTACGCGGATCTCGGCGCCTTCGTCGCCGGGACCGACCCCTGGCGGCACCTGCGGTCGACCAGCGCGTGGGCGCCGGCACCGAAGGACTGGACCCACCCGGACCTCGACGTCGCCGACCTCCACTGGTACCTGCGTCCGAACTGGAACGAGCTGTGGAAGGACGCCGCCGCCGCCGTGGCGGACCGCGCGGCCTTCCTCCGCTCCCGCGCGCCCGCGAGGCCCGCCCTCCTGAGCGAATTCGGCCTGGCCGACGAGAAATGGGGCCCGAGCCCGTTCATGAAACAGGACCGCGATCTCCTCCACGTCCACGATGCGCTGTGGGCGTCCGCGATGTCGGGCCTCTCGGGCACCGTGATGTTCTGGTGGTGGGAGCGGTTGGACGAGATGGACGGCTACCGCCACTACCGCCCGCTCGCGGACTTCGTCGCCGGCATCCCCTGGACCACCGGCGGCCTGCGGTCCATCGACGCGGCGGTCTCGCCGGCCCCCCGGCTGCGCGTCGCGGGGCTCCAGGGCGCCGGCGGGGCGTGGGCGTGGCTTTCCGACGCCGACGCGGCCTGGTGGAATGTCGTCGTCGACGGCCGGGCGCCGCAGGAGGTGCGCGGGGCGGCGCTTTCGGTCGCGGGGCTCGCGGACGGGGAGTACGACGCCGGCTGGTGGGACACCACCGCCGGCCGCGTCCTGCGCGAGGAC
>VGWF01000041.1 GCA_016873715.1 Lentisphaerota bacterium
CCCCTCGTCCCTCCTCCCTTTTCCTCCCCTCGACCCTCGTCCCTCGTCTTCCTCCCCTCGCCCCTCGACCCTCGTCCCTCGTCCTCCCCTCGCCCCTCGCCCCCCGCCCCTTTCCCGTTTGACACCCCATTCCGCAGCGGCATACCCTCCAAACGCGCGCGCCGGGGAGGCCGCGGACGCAGGGGGACGAACCGATGCTGCGGGACGGACGGGACCGTCGGGCCGCGGATCCAAAGCGATTCCGCGGAATCGCCCTTAGTCTATCTCCACAACGTCCCGTGCTTGCTGCACCTGCCGGTTCGAGACACCCGGCCGGGCTGCAATCCCGGAGAGGAACGCCTCGATTTCCGTCCGCCCACGATCGCGGCGCCTCCGGCCCGGATTCCGCGCGAAGAACCGCCGTACACGCGCCACGCAGTATGGGATCGCCACCTCTTTCGCCCCCTCCTCCCGGAGCTCCGTCACGTACCCCTCCGGCCACCGGGGATCGTCGTTCTCCGGCGCTGCCACCCGCCGCCCATCGTGACGCATATCACGCCTCCTCGAATACTGTGCTATACGTCAGCGATTCGTGTAACTCACGTATTTGCAGGTCCAACATATTAGCAATCGGCGGAGAAGCGGGCGAAACCCCGTGCTATTTGTGACGGCCAATACTATGTTCGGTCACAATTATGAATGCTGAAACCAACAAGACGGACTACGCCGTTAGCATTGCCAAGGGAATCATCGGTGCTGCTCCGATCGTCGGGCCGCTCGTCGCCGAGATCATCGGGAACATTATCCCGAATCAGAGAATTGACCGGCTCACCAAGTACGTGCAAGACCTCAATGCCGCAGTTGCTGATCTCGACCGGGCGAGCATGGAGACGAAGATGCTCGAACCCGCGTTCGTTGACCTCCTCGAAGACAGCTTCCTGGCTGCCGCAAGGGCTTTGACCGAGGAAAGACGCCAGCAGATCGCCTCATTGGTGAAGAATAGCCTCGCCAATCAGGAGATTGCTGCGGCTCAAGCCAAACTCCTTCTGCAACTGCTCGGGGAACTCAGCGATCCAGAGATCATCGTGCTTCAGTTCTACGCGAAAATTACATCGCCAGACCGAGATGCGTACTTGGAGAAACACAAGGACATTATTCAGGGCTCACACGCCTACCTCGGGTCATCTCAAGAGGAACTCGACCAAGCTGCTCTTGATTCGACACGAAAGGCGCATCTTGAGCGCCTAGAGTTGATTCGGCCGAACTTTCGCTCGCCACGTCGCGGCGAATTGCCGGAGTTCGACGACAAGACGGGAATGATGAAGGTCAGCTACCACAGCATCACATGGTTGGGACGACTTCTGCTGCGGTTCATTGACCTGGATGATGGAATGGAGAAGAATGACGACCGAACCACGCCTCCGACCGTACAGTGAACCCGCGGCGGGTTCACTGCCGGTCAAGGCGAACGTTCGCCCACTGAAAGGACAAACCCGTGTCTTCCGAGTTCTTTAGGCCCGTCACCATTCTCGTGCTCACGCCGCTGTGCATCGGCCCGTTCGCACTCTTGAGCCAGTGCATCGTAAGTCCCAGGCTGGCCTCAATCCTACGCCGTCCTCTACCGTTGATAAGCACGCTTGTCGCTGCCGCTGCGGCAATACTCGGACTGGCGAAATCGTCAGATCTCCTTCTGCTGACTATCGTCAGCTTGTTTGCAGCGACAGGAACTTTTCTCTTCTTTGTCCTCGACCGCTGTACTGACGAGCAATTCCAATGGTGGGCGAATTGGGCGACTCTGCTTGGTATCGCGTCGCTGATCATTGTCGTTCAGACCTCTGGCGGCACAGCACAGTTTCTTCAAGGACTTCAAAGAGACGTAGATACTCTCACCGCCTCACAGGGCGATATATCCCGTTTGTGTTTCGCGGGCGCACTCGGCGCGCTACTCATCACCTTTGCCGTCATAGAGACTCCGCTCATCGCTAAATGCATTATTCTCTCGCGCCACTGGCCGATGCGCGAGCACTTGCGGTGGAATGTGCTTCCGAACCTCCACGTCTGGATTCTGGCATGCATCGCATGCACTATCGTCGCTCTGCCAACGCCTCAGAACGTACAACCGCGCATACATGCTTTCTACGAAGCTCTTCTTCTGACTTGGTGCCTCTTCTGGCTCCCGGTGGCCCTGACGCCGCCACAGATCCTCTTTCTTCACAGCTTCGATGAACGCAACTACCGCGCGCGCCGAATCCTCACCGCGATTCTGCCTGGCCACGTTGTGTCGCTATTCCCGGGCGCAACAACCGGAGCGGGATGGGTGATGTGTGCGCTGCGGTCGATAGTCGGACAAGGTTGCCGTATTGCCTCTTCTCATTCCTGGCAACCCATGGTGCGCGTGTTCATGAAGCGCGCCGAGGTGATCGTGATGGATCTGTCCTTTTCAAGGGCTGGGCTTCTCACAGAACTGCGGTTCCTTGCTTCTGACGAGGAACTGACGGACAAGACGATGTTCGTCAGCCAGAATGAAATGGAAGCGCGTCGCACGCTGAGTGATCTTGTCAAAGTCTGTAGCGCCGCGAATGGTCAACGGCTTCTTTCACGCCCGTGTTTCGGGATCGACGACATTTGGCAGCCCGACCCCATTTCTTTCGTTCTTCCTTCTCGCATGGGGCTCACCGGTGCCAGACTCGATGTTAACGTCACACACGGAATGTATCCGGCCTCTAGATTTCTGCTGTACCTGGCAATTGCAGGGGTACTCATGGTGTTGGTGTAGTTTCATGTAGACTCGAATACTCAACACTGAGGGGCTGAGCGCCTAAGGGAAACAGGAACCGACATGGATGGGTGACGACGACGCGATACACACTCCCGAAGAACGCCGGCACATTCCGCGTGCAGGAAGCGATGGGAGGGAACTACATCGTCACTAACGACAAGATGGCCGGGACTTGAAGAAAGAGAAATGGGCGAACAAGGCGTTTCGGGTTATCGGCGACCCGGGGTCGCCTCAACCTGAACGCTGACGTTCGGCGCTTCTTCGTGTTTCCGCTCCAAACCAACATCAGGATACCATGACCTCATCCATGATCGGCCTGCTCCTCATCGCTGCCACGGGTTGCTGCTGCGCTTGGGCCGCTGATACCACACCTTGACAAGACCGCGCGCGCCCGGAACTGGTGCTTTCGTCGAAGGAGTTCCGGGTGAAGCCGCCCAGCACTGCCTGGAGTCTTTGCGAGGTCGCTTTGCTGAAGGGGTCGCGTTTATAGTGCAGGTGCTGCGTGTACGGCGGGCGGTTGGGCCTAGCGTTCCGGCCGGCCTCCGGCCCCGTGGAGTGCGGGATAGCGGAGAGATACCATGAGAGTCGAAGGACACATACTGGGCTGTGCACTGGCGATGGCCATGGGGGTCATGCCTTGTCGCGCGGCGGAGACGGAGACGGCGGGTGGGCTGAAGGTCCACGGCATCTTCGCCAGCAACATGGTCATCCAGCGCGACAAGCCGATCAAGGTCTGGGGATGGGCGAGACCCGGAGAGTCGGTCTCGGTTCAGTTGGGCAGGGAGAAGGCGGACGCCACGGCCGGCGCAGGGAAAGGGCGATGGGAAGTGACCTTCCCGGCGCGGCAGGCCAGCGCGGAGCCGCAGGCCCTGGTGGTGGTCGCGGGCGCGGCGCAGGTGGCTCTGACGAATATCGTGATCGGCGACGTGTGGGTCATGACCGGCCAAAGCAACATGGCCTTTCCGCTCGAGAAGATCCTCGATTCCGACATGGAGGCGGCCCAGGCGGACCTCCCGTTGCTTCGCCTCTTCTCGATCGATCCGAACGAGCAGGGCGAACCGCAGGATGATATCCCCGCCGGGAAGATCGCGACGCAAGGATGGGCCGTGTCGACCCCGGAGACGGCCCGCGACTTCTCCGCGATAGGATACGTCTTCGCCTCCCGGCTCCAGCGGGCGCTGGGGATTCCGATCGGCGTCATCAAGAGCGCCCGCGGCGGCGCCTCGATCGAGGCCATCGTCCCCAGCCACAAGTTCGATGCCCATCCACTGGCCAAGCGCTACGCGGACGGCATCCGGAAGAAGGTGGCGGAATTCGATGCGGAAGAAACGTCCCTGACGATTTGGAGCAACCAGCTCGCCCGGGCGAAAGGCAAGAAGCTCCCGGAGGACCAATGGCCGAAGAAGCCGGTGAAGGGCGACAACCTGACGTCCTGGAACATCCCCGGCAGGAGCGCCGGCGACATGGGCAGCGTGCATCACGGCATGTTCGGCGTCTTCAAGGGCTACAACATCAAGGGCGTGCTCTTCCACCAGGGCTTCAACAACGCGCTCTTCAGCAATTCCCGGCCCAAGTTCTACCGCGTGCTCATGAAGCTGATGGTCGAAGGCTGGCGCGAAGACTTCAACGACCCGGAATTGCCGGTCGGCGTGATCGAGTTCTGCGCCGGCGGGGTCGCGCAGAACGAGGAGAATTTCGAGGCGGAGTCCTTCGCCGCGGGCCCCTACATCCGCGAAGCGCAGCGACTGGGGCTGGCGGACGCAGGGGATCCGAAGCATACCGCGTTCATTCCGGGCTACGACATTCAGATTCCCGGCCTGCACCCGGGCAAGAAGCGGGAGCACGGCGAGCGCGCCGCCCGCTGGGCCCTCGCGCGGATCTACCAGTGCAAGGGTATGGGGTGGGATACCGCCGCGCTGGTCTCGGCCCAACCCGAGGGCGATGAGATGATCCTCACCTTCGACACGCGGGTGGAACCCGACAACAAGGATCGCATCCTCCGCGGCTTCTCGATCGCCGGCGAGGACGGCAAGCTGTACATGGCGCATGCCCGCCACCGGACCGTTCGGGACAGCGGGGGCCGCTTGAAGACGGATCAAACCATCCTCCACGTCTGGAGTCCGCTGGTCGCCAAGCCGGTCGCGGTCCGCTATGCCTGGGCAACGAGCCCGATGGGCAATCTCAAGGCGCTTGGGCACCCGGCCTTCCCCTGCCCGAGCTTCCGCACCGATGCCTGGGACCTGCCGGCGAACGAGGAGGACTTCTCCGTAAGCGCCCTGCCCGACTACAGGAAGCTGCAAGCCGAAGCGGCCGAACGCTGCGAGTTCCGGCACGCCGAAGAGGCGAAGCGCGCGGTCGAGATCCTGGAGCGGGTCAAGACCCTTGGGCAACCCAAGTAGCCGTCCGGCAGCGAAAGGCCGGAGGACGCAGGATGCCGGCACGAGAACCATGAAGCCGAAGGAGAGGCGCATGGAAGTCGATGATATCCGCCGTCGGAGATCGTCATGTGGGACCGGTTCTGAAACCCCAGTGGATTTTGTGCCGCCCTGTCGGATGTTCATTCCGCCACTGCTGAGCGTTCGACGAACCAGGGACGGGAGAGGACCATGAACGAATCTTCCAGGTTACAGGCCGGGAAGGCGTGTTTCATCGATGTCCGGGCGATGTCCGGCAGGCGCGCGCGCCGGGTGGCCTGGCTGCTCGTTGCCTTGTGCGCCGCGCACGCCGCCGCCGGGAAAGATGCCGAGGTCATCGCCTCGTTTGAGAAGCCGGATTCGGCTCGGAACTGGGTCTCCGTCAACGACGGCGTCATGGGCGGGGTGTCCAAGGGCGGATTCGAGCGCACGGAACGCAAGACGCTCCGGTTCTCGGGGGCTCTCTCGCTGGAGAACAACGGCGGCTTTGCATCCATCCGCACGAAGCCAAGCGCCCTGGATCTTGCCGGCGCGTCGGGCATCCTCGTGAAGGCCCGCGGCGACGGACGGACGTACTGGGTCGGCCTGCACACGGCCGGCCAGTTCGACGCGAGTTCCTTCCGCGCCTACCTGCCGACTTCGAAAGGTGAGTTCACGGAGACGCTCCTGCCGCTTTCCGACTTCAAGCTCCAGGCGTTCGGCCGAACGTTGCCCAGCGGCCCGGTCGATCCGGCATCGATCACATCCGTCGGCTTCACGATTGCCGACAAGAAGGCGGGGCCGTTCGAACTGGAGATCGAGTACGTCAAGGCCGTATTCCAAGACGCGAAACCGGCATCGCGCGATCCCGGCGGGACGATCGTGGATGTCGCGACCCAAGCCGGAACGTTCAAGACCCTGGTGGCCGCCGCGGTCGCCGCCGGCCTGGCCGGGCCGCTGTCGGGAGAGGGGCCTTTCACGGTTTTCGCCCCGACCGACGAGGCCTTTTCGCGACTGCCCGCCGGCACGGTGGACAATCTGCTCAAGCCGGAGAACAAGCAGCGGCTCGCAGGCATTCTCCAATACCATGTGATCGCCGGCCGCATAACCCTCGCGAAGGCGCTCGAGGCGGGTGAGTTTGTCACACTCCAGGGAGGAGCGCTTGCGGCGGCGTTCTCGGGGGGGCGCGTGCGGATCGGTCCCGCGGCCCTGATCCAGGCGGACATTCCGGCGTCCAACGGCATCATCCATGTTGTGGATCAGGTCCTGCTTCCGCCGGAGGAGTCGGTTCGACCCCTGACGCCCGTGGAGCTCATCGGACTGGCGATCGAGAGAGGCGTCCCCTTGTTCAACAACGGAAACGCCGGGGCCTGCGCGGCGGTCTACGAAGTCACCTGCGAGGCCGTCCGTACCATGCCCGGAGTATCCGAGGACTCCCGCAAAGACCTGGCCCAGGCGCTCGTCAAGATGCGAGCCGCGAAGACGGAACTTGAGAAGGCATGGATTCTGCGCTATGCACTCGACCGCGTCGCTTCCCAGGGCCTTGAGGGTAAGTAGGCGCAGCGAAGGAGAGCGGACACCTTGCGCCCTGCTGATCGCAGGCCCGGCCGCCGAACGAGGCGCTCCGGGCGACGCATGATGGCGCGCCTGAACGCCGCCGCGATCGAGCCTGTTCCCGTGATTCTCGACACGGACATGGGCAATGATATCGATGATTCTTGCGCGCCTGGGCTGCTGCGCGCTCTTCAAAGCAGGGACGAATGCCAGCCGCCGCCCGTACCAAGGAATAGACGATGAATAAACGATTCCGGATGCCGCGAATCGCCTGGCTTCTGTCTTTCTGCCTCGCGCCGCCCTCGTACGCGCAGGTCGATTACGACAACGAGAGCCCATGGAATCAGCGGGCCGATTCGGGGCCGGACGCGAACGTGCCCGGCTGGTTCTACAACCTCGGCATCACCGGGCTGCGGGCTCAACTGGTAGCCGACGAACCGAAGGCCTTGCTGATCAAGTACGTCTTTCCGGGGTCGCCCGCAGAGGGTCACGTCAAGGTCGGCGACCTCGTCGTCGGCGCGGGCGGGAGCCTGTTCAAGGAGAACCACCGCGACGGGTACGGCGAAGAGGTGTTCGGGGCTGACGGGCCGATCGCGGAACTCGCCCAGATGTTGGAGGAGTGCCAGGGCGCCGACCGAAAAGGGAAGCTCCCGCTCACGCTCCGTCGCGGCACGGACATCGTCGCGGTCACCCTCGATGTCGGGATCAAGTACGGGACGTTCTCTCCGACGTTTCCGGACAAGTGCCGGAAGTCGGACCTGATTCTCGCCGAACTGCTCGACTATCTCGTGGCCCATCAGGGGCGGGACGGCTCGTTCGGCGACCCTGTCCATGACACGTTCGCGCCGCTGGCCCTGCTGGCCAGTGGAGAAGCGAAGTACCTGCCGGCCGTCGAGCGGAACGTGAAGTATCACTGCGGCGTGCCCAAGATGAAAGACCTGGATCTGTCCAACTGGTACTACATGAGCGCGGCGATCGTCCTCAGCGAGTACCACCTCGCCACCGGCGACCAGGCGGTGTTGCCGGACCTCCAGAAGCTCCACGATCTGATTGCGAAGGCCCAATACCTGCGCATGTCCCAGATCAATCCCAAGGCGAAGAAATCCCACCCCGATTCCTTCCCCAAGGGGCCACGCGACGCGCACGGCGGATGGGGGCACAATCCGGGTTTCGAAGGGTATGGTCCGCACGCCATGCTCACCGGCCAGGGAGCGCTGGCGTACTCGCTGATGCACCGCTGCGGGATCACGATCGACCGCAAGAGTCACGACGCCGCCTACGACTTCCTCAAGCGGGGAACGGGGGAGAACGGCTATGTCTGGTACGCCGACCAGAAGGGAGGCGGTCCGGAGAACTGGGCCGATATGGGGAGAACCGGCGCCTCAGGAATCGCGAACTTCCTCAGCCCGTACGACGGAGACGCCTGCCGGGAGCGGGCGCTGGTTCATGCCCGGGTGATCGGGAAGCACCCGCAGAGCTTCCCCGACACCCACGGCTCGCCGCCGATGGGCATGGCCTACGCGGCGCTGGCCGCGAACCTCGATCCCGACAGCTTCCGCAAGCTCATGGATGCGAACCGCTGGTGGTTCACGATGGCCCACTGCGGAGACGGCAGCTTCTACTATCAACCGAACCGCGATAACTCCAACTACGGTTCCGACTCCCGCACGATCGCTTCGTCCGTGACGGCGTTCATCCTGACCATTCCCAAGCGCGGCCTGGTGATGACCGGCAGGGAAGGGAAGCCCGTCTCCCCGACGGCTCGCAAGCCCGGCACCGCGGCCAAGCGGCTCAAGGTGTTCATCCTCGCCGGGCAGTCGAACATGCAGGGGCACGCCGATGTCTCGACGTTCGACTCGATGGCCGACGACCCGAAGACGGCCCCACTCCTGAAGGAGATGCTCGGTCCCGACGGCAAACCGCGCGTGTGCGACCACGTGTGGATTTCGTCCGTGGGCTGCCTCGGCGACGCCTATTCCGATCTGACGGAGGCGAAAGGCAGGCTGACGGCAGGGTTCGGCGCGCCGGAGAACAAGATCGGTCCGGAATTCACCTTCGGCCTGACGATGGAGAAGCGGCTGAAGGAGCCGGTCCTCATCATCAAGACCTCGTGGGGCGGGCGCAGCCTGCACACCGATTTCCGTCCGCCGAGCGGCGGAGCGTTTGTGTGGAGCAAGGCCGAACTGGCGGAGAAGAAGAAGCAGGGCGAGGACATCAAGAAGATCAAGGCGGAGAAGGCAACGGCGACCGGCGTCATCTACCGCGAGATGATCGCGCATGTGCGAAGGGTGCTCAAGGACATCCAGCGCGTGGTGCCCGACTACGACGAGCGGCAGGGCTACGAGTTGGCCGGGTTCGTCTGGTTCCAGGGGTTCAACGATCTTGTCGACGGCGGGGTGTACCCCGAACAGAACAACCCCGGCGGGTACGACCTGTACGCCGACCTGCTCGGCCGCTTCATCCGCGACGTGCGGAACGATCTGTCCGCGCCGAAGATGCCGTTCGTCATCGGCGTCATGGGCATCGAAGGCCTGAGAGGCGACAAGAACCCGCCGATGATGCACTTCCGCGAGGCCCAGCGGAAACCGTCCACGCTCGACGAGTTCAGGGGGAATGTCATCGCGGTCGAGACGGCCCCGTTCTGGGACGACGAGCTCGAGAAGCTCCAGGAGCGGATGGAGGGCTTCTGGCCGAAGGTCGACGCGCAGGTCGAGAAGGAGAAGAAGAGAAACCCGGAGGCGGATTCCTGGGAGAACAAGATGCGGCTCATGGCGAAGAACTTCACCCCGGAAGAATGGAAACGCCTCTCGGGTGCGTCGAACGGCGGCTACCACTACCTTGGCGCCGCCAAGATCATGGCCCCCATCGGAAAGGCTCTCGCCGAGGCTCTCCTCGGAATGAAGGCGGCCGAATAGCCGTCACCCGGAGATTGAATCGTGCGTGCGCCCTGGCCTCCGGGCGCATTTCCGGTCCTGCGCAGGGTGACGGCCGGGGGCGGGTGTCAACGTAGTCCTCACGCTCCGCGTGAGGACATCTCCGCAATCGGGATGGTCATCACGCGGAGCGTGATGACTACTATGCAGGGCCATCGCCGATCCTACGCAGGGTGACGGCCGGGGGCGGGCGCAAAGTAGTCCTCACGCTCCGCGTGAGGATATCTCCGCGATCCGGATGGTCATCACGCGGAGCGTGATGACTACCATCGATCTTGCGCAGGGTTATGGCCGGGGGCGGGTGTCAAAGTAGTCCTCACGCTCCGCGTGAGGACATCTCAGCAATCCGGATCGTCATCACGCGGAGCGTGATGACTACTATGCAGGGCCACCGCCGATCTTGCGCAGGGTTATGGCCAGACGGGCCTCCCGACCTCGACTTGGGCTGCTGCCGCCCACGATGCCCATCTCATGCTGTCCGACCTTCACACAGGGGATTTGAACCCCATCAGGACCGCGCCCATGCCAGGCGCACGCCATGTCCTGCTGCATGTGTTGCAACCGCCGCCACAGTGGGCGACGTTAGGCAAACAAGACTGAGAGAGGAAACGTCATGAAGAAGCTGACCTATTCGATCACGATCCGTAAGCCCGTCCGTTTCGTATTCGAGAAACTCACGGACAGATCGGTGTTTCCAGCCTGGGCGAAAGCCTGGGGTGAAGGGATGACCTACGAGGGCGAGTGGAAGGAGGGGCAGCACATTGCCTTCTTTGACAAGACCCAAGGTGGCACAAAGGCGTTGGTCGAGCATGTCGTGCCCAATGAAACCGTCCGGATGAAGCACGTTGCCATGGTCAATGCCCAGAACATCGAGGTTCCACTGACGGATGAGATGATGCGAAAGTGGATCGGCTCGCGGGAAGACTACCACCTCAAGAGAGACGGAAAGGACGGTACGACGCTCGAGGTCATCATGCATGTCGATGAGGCTTTCGAAGAGATGATGAACGCGTGGTCTCATGCTCTCCGGCTTTTCAAGGATGTATGCGAAGCGTAACAGCCGGCTCACCCGGATGGCCTGCCGTGGCTGAACAGGAGCGTTAGGCGGACTCATTTCGAATCGAGATTCCAGTCCCGCGCAGGAGGGTCGCCGCGCCCTCGTGGACGCGGGGTGAACAAACCCGGGCGGCAGACAGGAGAACCAGAAGCGATGGCTACGAAGAACGGCAAGGTAGTCCTCATCACGGGGGCGAACAAGGGCTTGGGCAAGGAGATCGGGCGGCAGCTTGGCTCGCTCGGTTATACCGTGGTCCTCACGGCGCGGGAGGAGAAGGCCGGGAGAGCGGCGGCGGCGGAGCTCGTGGCTGCGGGCTGCGACGCCCACACGGTGCGCCTCGATGTCACCAACCCCGACGACATCGGCAAGCTTGTGAGCTATCTCCAAGCAACGTTCGGCAAGCTCGACGTACTCGTGAACAACGCCGGGATATCCATCGAGTGGGACGGCAAGCCCACCGATGCCGACAAGATCCGGCGGACCCTTGAGGTCAACCTCATCGCCCCGTACGCGATCACGGAGGCCCTCGTGCCGCTTCTCTCGCGCAGTGACGATGCGCGGGTGATCAACCATTCGTCCATGCTCGGCTCGATCGGCACGGCCGAGAGCATGTGGAAGCACGTCGGGGGCTTCATGGCCGTGGGGTACTCCACCTCGAAGGCCGGGCTCAACATGCTGACCCTGATCCAGTCGAAGACGCTGGCGAACAAGGGGATCGCGGTCGCCGCCGCCCATCCCGGGTGGGTGAAGACCGATCTCGGGACGCAGGCGGCTCCGATGGAGGTTGATGAGGGCGCGGGCACGGTCGTCGACCTTGTGACCATGGCCCGTGAGAAGTTCCCCCACGGCCAGTTGCGGCACAAAGGCGAGCGCATGGCCTGGTAAGGTTGTTCTGAACCGACAAGGCAGGCCGTCCAACCCCGCGATGCTCGCCTGCGCCTTGCCCGCGGACGGGCAAGGCGCGAGGGCTCGCATGAACGTTCGGGCGGGCACCGGAGGTTGAACCGGGCCATGGGTGCGATTACAGTGACACGCGCAGCGGAACGATGTCATGCCGCCAACCGGTTGACAGCGTGGGGACAGCCATGAGCGAGAAACTGACTTTGCGCGCGTTGGTTTTCGACGACGATGAAGCGATCCGGTTACTGCTCTGGCGGTATTTCGACGGCAGAGGGTATGAAGTGTTCACCTTCCCGCATCCGAGAGCCTGCCCCATATGCGATGTTCAGTCCTGCGTTTGTCCGCTGGAAGAGAGCTGCGCGGACATCATCATCTCCGATTTGGAGATGCCGCACGTGAAGGGTCTCGAGTTCCTGGAGAAACAGATCTCCAAGGGGTGCAAGTGCCGCAATCTGGCCTTGATGTCAGGCAACGTATCGAAAGAAGAGCACGAAACAGCCGCATCGTGCGGCATAACGGTATTCAAGAAACCATTCAGAATACGAGAACTCGATGCCTGGGTTAGATCCGTGGAGGCAACGATCCCCCGGACACGAAGGTTATCTGACTGGTTCTTGGGCAACAGCAAGTAATCTGCCGAACCAGCCCATGAAGCGGGCGGCTTCGCACGCGCTTCCCTGTACCGTTCGGAAACCACGGAAACACGACGTATGAAACCCGCGCTCCTTGCCTCCATGCTGGTCCTGTGCGCCTTCTTCGCCGGCTGCGACGGCGACGATGCACCCGGCGATCGCCATGTGACGTTTGCCGGCACCGTGAGCTGGAAAGCGTTGGAAACGGGCTTCTACGCCATCGACGCGGACGACGGACAAGGGTATGAGCCGATCAACCTGCCGGCGGAATACAGCGTTGACGGATTGCGCGTGCAGGTCAGCGCAATCCTGCGAAACGACATGGCCAGCATCAACATGTATGGCATCATCATCGAGATTACTGAAATCTCGCGGCTGAATTGATGCGAACCAGCGGCTCCGGGCCATCGGAGCCAACGCGCGCCTCCAGCCTGACCCGTGACGTTGGGTGCCCAAGGCGTTCACGCAACGCTCCACGGGTTCGTTCCGGGCGCCTGGCCCGGCGGGCGGCGGATCACCGCGCGGCGGTCGCGGGGGCCGGGGGCGCGTCGCAGACGACGCGGAAGCCGACGGTGCGGTAACGGCCCCAGGGCTCGAGCGCGAGGCGCGCGGAACTGCGCGCGAGGAACGGGCGGTCCCAGTAGGAGCCGCCGCGGGCGACGCGCAGGCCGGCGGCGGCCTCGTCGTTGCGGCCGTCGTCGTCGCGCCAGGGCAGCGGGCGGTAGAGCGAGCGCGTCCATTCCGCCGCGTTGCCGTGCATGTCCTGCAGGCCCCACGCGTTCGGCGGGTAGCGGCCGGGGCTCTCGGTCACGACCGCGCCGTCGTCCGCCGCCTCGATCCGCGGGATCCACTTCGGCGAGTCGCGGAACGTCAGCTCGGAGATCCGGCGGTCGGCCAGGTTGGCGAGCTTGGAGAAGTCGGCCTCGACCGCGCCGTAGTGCATCGGCGTCGCGGTGCCGGCGCGGCAGGCGTATTCCCACTGCGCCTCGGTCGGCAGGGCGAAGACGCGGCCGGTGCGGGCGGAGAGCCAGCGGCAGAAATCGGCGGCACGCGTCCACGTCACGAAGATCGCGGGCTGTGCCGGCTTGTCGGCCGGCTGCCCCGGCGTGTTGTGGTCCTTGTTGAACTGGCTGATCGCGCCGGAGTCGTGGGCGGGATCGAACTGCTCGAAGACGGCGTTGGAGATCTCGAAGCGCGACATCCAGAAGTCGCGGCCGATCGTCACGGCCGACCGCGGCCGTTCGTCGGCGAAGCCGTCGTCGCCGCCCATCACGAACGAACCGGCGGGGATTCGGAGCATCTCGATCCGCACGCCGGGCGCGAGGTCGACGGCGAAGGACTTCGTTCCGCCGTCCTGCTGCCGCCTGGCCGACTCGGCGGCATCGAACGGCCAGCCCTCGGCGCGGACCTCCGCCGGAGCCGCCGCGGCGACGCCGGCGGGCGCGACGAAGGCGGGCTTAGCGGGCGGGGCGGACGGGTAGGCCTCGTAGTCCTCCGCCCGGTTGGCGAAGGCCTTCCGCATCTCGACGCGCTGCGCGGCGAACTTCGGGTTCAGCCTCCCCTGCTCCGCCCACGTGCCGTGGTCGGGCACGTTGAGATCGATCCACGTGATCAGGCGGTCCCAGTCCTCCGCGTCCAGTTCGACGCCGTGGTGGCCCTTGCGAAGGCGCTGCACGAGCTCGCTGGTCTCGGCGTGGTACTCCATCGGCGGCCGCACGCGGTAGTCGCTTTCCGGGCCGGGCCGGTTCACGTAGGGATGCAGCGCGACGTAGGACGGCGTGAAGTTCCGGAACTGGTCGCCGCCATCGACGCGGAAGTCCGGCAGGCCGGGCTTCGACCCGTCGTGGCAGCCGACGCAGCGGCGGTCGAGGACCGGCTGGACCTCGCGCTTGAACGAGAACGGGCGTTCCGGGCCGCGCCAGGGCTCGATCGCGGACGGCGCGCGGCGGAACGCGGCGGCGGTCCCGGACTGCGGCGCCTCGTAGTTCTTCTCGTGGCAGCCGACGCAGCTCAGCTTCTCGCCGGGCATCGCGGTGAACCAGGAGCGCATCACCTGCACGGCGCGCCCCTGCGCGTCGAGCGGCTGGCAGGCGATCGGCGTGTTCGCCGGCACGCGGAACGACGCCGAGCCGTCGGGCTCGACGGGCACGGTGCCGAGGATGCGCCGCGCGTCCCACGGGCCGTCGATGCCGATGTGGATGTGGCCGCCGGTGCCGGGGTAGGCGTAGTGGTAGGCGAAGATCCGGAGCGACTTCACGGCGCCCCGCGGCACGCCGCGCATCGCGTCGCCGGCGTAGACGTCCGAGAGGTAGACCAGCCCCTCGCGGCTCGCGGGGTCGGTGCGGTCCGGGATCGCCGGGGCCTGCCGCGTCGCGCGCAGCGGGACCGGCTCGAAGAGCGCGGTCTGCGGATCCTCGCGCACGAGCACGAGGTTGTCGAAGACGTCGACGAGGTAGATGCCCCACGGGCGCGCGGGGTCGGGCTTCATCGACACGAGGAAGTAGCGGCCCGCCCCCGCGTTCGTCCCCTCCTCCGCCAGCGGGAACGGGTGGACGAACTTCGGCCACGAGGCGTTGACGAGCCCGTCGACGATCACCGGCTCGACCGGCCGCCCGCGGCCCGGGATGCGCTGCATGACGCCCTCGGCCTCGTACTGGCCGCGATTGAGGTCGAAGAGGAGCAGCTCGCCCATGCGCGCGACGCCGTGGTGGCCGGAGATCACCGCGACGACGCGGTTCGGCTGGCCGGGGATCGGGCGCGCGTAGAACGTGGAGTTGGGCCACCACGAGTTGCTGCCATAGACGGCGCGCTGCGCGGTGCCGTCGGGGTTCATCGCGAAGAGGACGCGCGTGAAGTAGTGCGGCGTGTCGGTGTACTCCCAGCGCGAGTAGAGGATGCGGCCGTCCTCCATCACGGTCGGACACCAGTTGTGCTCCTGGTCGAACGTGAGCTGGCGGATGCCCGTGCCGTCCGCCGCGCTGCGGAAGAAGTTCGCGACGCGCGAGCTCCCGCCCACGCACGGCACGCCGGCGATGCAGGCGGTGGAGGCGAAGAGGATGTCGCCGTGGGGCAGGTAGCAGGGATCGTAGTTGTCGATGTCGGGCGGAAGGCCCTGCGTCACCTGCCGCAGCGACGTGCCGTCGGCCTGCATCTCGAAGACCTGCCACGAGTGGTTGGACCCGGCCGGCATGCAGAAGAGCATGCGCCCGCCGTCGGGATGCAGCTCGAGGTCCGCCAGGACGACCGGCTTCTCCGGCCGGTAGACCGTCGTCAGCGTGCCGTCGGGCCGGAGCGGCGAGAGGGTCGCGATCTCGTTGACCGCGCCCTGCCGGGGCAGCGCGCAGTTGCCCTGCCAGTTCTGCGGGAGGCCGATGCGTCCGCCGTTGAGCCCTTCCGACGGGGCGGCTTCGCGGCGGATCAGCAGGATCTTCCCGAACGCGAGCAGCGGGTTGGCCAGCAGCGCCTCGGACTGCAGCGCGCGGAACTCGGGCTCCATCGCCTTCTGCGCCGCATCGTCGGCCGCGTCGTACCGGGCCTCCATCTCGTCGATCCGGGTTCTCCAGCCCGGCGCGCCGGGGTAGCGGTCGCCGAACGTCGCGGCGAGGTCCTCGACCGCCAGCCGCAACGCGTCGAAATCGGGCTCGGTCGGGGCGATCCCCTTCGACCACTCGGCGAGCTTGCGCGCCTGCTTCTCGGCCTTCGCGGCCGCCCGCTTGTCGCCGTCCGTCTTCGCCGCGGCCCGCCTGGCGGCCTCGGCCTCCCCGGCCTTGCGCTTCTCGGCCTTCGCGGCCTCGGCGGCGGCGCGCGCGGCGTCCCGGTCCGCCGCGGCGGCGCGAACCTGCGGCGCGGCGCCGGCGATGGCGAGGCCCAGCACGGCGAGAACTGGTCGACAGATCATGGCGTTGCCTCCGGCGTCATCACGAGACCCTCGAAATTCAGCGACGGCGACTTCGCGGCCGCCGGCCTCAGCGTCACATCGTACAGGCCCGCGGCCGGGAAGCGAAGCCTTCCCGCATCGGTGGATTTGAAGTCGTCCCAGCCGGACGTCCGCCCCGGCGTGAACTCGGGTTCCCCGACCGCGGCGCCGGCCGCGTCGCCCGCGCGCCGCGCCGTGACGCGCATCGGCACGCCGCCCCCGCCCGCGTGCGTCGCGCGAATCGTCCAGGCGCCCGGCCCGGGGGCCGCGACCCGCCATCCGACCGCGTCGGCCGGATCGAGCCAGTGCCCGATGTTGCCGGCCTTCGACTTGAACTCGAGCAGCAGCCCGTCGCCGAGGAGCGCCGCGTTCGTCGCCATCAGGCGCAGCGTTCCATCCGCGCCCGGCCGGAGGACCGCGGGCTTCGGCGAACCGAACCCGTTCGCGCGGTCGGGCTCCGGCGCAACCGGGGCCAGCACGAGGTCCGCGGCGCCGGCCGCCGCGCCGGCGGGCGTGAGCAGCACCGTTTCGCCCTTGCGAAGATCGATCGTCGTCACGCGCCGCCCGTTGCGGTCGGGCGCGGTCGCCACCGCGAAGGCGCGCGTGCCGGAGGCGGCCGCGTCGCCCGGGAAGCCCGTCTGGACGCGGCAGGGGTTCCCCGCGAGGCTGCGGATGCGGATCCAGCGCGTGGCCCCGCCGCGCCGCGCGGCCGACACCTCGAAGCCGCCGGAGGCGAGGAGGTCGCGGAACGACGCGTCGGCCCAGGCGTCGGGCACGGCCGGGAAGACGCGGATATGGGTGCCGAACGGCTCCGGGCACCAGGACTGCAGCACGAGTTCGTGAATCGTCGCCGCCCCCGCCAGCGGCGTCTCGATCACCGGCCCGGCCTCGAGGTACATCGTGTTCGCCTTCACGAAGCGGTCGAGGAACTGGTTCATCAGCGATACCGCGGTGTCGCGCCGGCCGAGCCAGGCGGACATCGCCCCGGCGCCGGTGAACGAATAGCCCTGCAGCGCGCCTTCGAAGTGGATCCAGTGGTCGAGGGACGTCTCGATCAGGGGGCGGTCCGCCGCCGACTCCGCGTCGACGAGGGCGAGCGGGTAGACCATCAGCAGGTGCGAGAAGTGCCGGTGCGACACGGCGAGCGGCACGCCCGCGCCGATCATGTAGCCGGTCTTCGGGTCGACGGGATACGGCACGAGCTTCTCCAGCGTCGCGCGCCACTCCGCCGCCTTCGGGTCCTTCAACGCGAAGCGGCCGTCCGCGGCGATCAGCGCCTCCAGCGCCCAGCGCAGCAGCGCGAGGTTGTAGTTCGTGTCCGGCGCCTTCTCGGGGTACTCGGGCGAGGTGTCCACCGGGAAGTGCAGGCGGCCGTCGTCGCCGGGCTTGAGCTGGTGGACCATGTACGCCGCCGCGCGCTTCAGCAGCGGCACGAGCGAGTCGCGCAGCAGGGCATCGTCGCCGCCGTGGCGGGCCTGCATCCACACGTTGTGAAGCGCCCAGGTCAGGTTGCCGAACTCCGAGCCCGCGCCGCCGCGGCAATCGTAGCTCGACGTCCGCCCGATGCCCGCGGAATCGCCGCGCAGCGCCTCGGGGACGTTGGCGATGAGGTTCGTCCCGCCCGCCTGGAGCATCCGCACGAGCGACGCGCCGAGGTCGAGGCGGTTGGCGGTGGTGACGGGCCAGTAGGTGAGCTGGATGTTCAGGTTCCACCAGATTCTCGGCCACGGCGTGGACCGGAACCACGGCCCCATCAGGTCGATCGCGGGACGGTCCGCGCGCGTCGCCGAGGCGAGCTTGTACATCTGGATCCAGTAGAAGCTCTCCATCCGCGTGTCGGGGATGCTGAGGAAGCTCTTCGGCCACCAGGCGTGCCACCAGGCGCGGTGCGACGACTCCATCGCCGACGCGCCGCGGGCGAGCGCCGCGCGGACGCGCGCCACGGCGGGCGCGGCCTCGGGGGCCGCCTCGACCGACCAGGCCAGCAGGCGGCGGTCCGGGCCGCCCCCCTTCTCCGCCCACGCCACCGCGTAGCCGCCGCCGGCCTTGAACGGTTGCACGCAGTGGCGGATGCCGTCGGTTTCGCCGAACGCCGGCTCCGGATTGCGCTCGGCCTCCGGGATCGGCTCCTTCTTGTGCGCCTTGCGCGCGTCGAGCGCCGGTTCGTGGCGGAACTCGAAGCGCGCGGAGGTTTCGCCGCCGGAGGGCGTCCACTCGACGGTCTGCACGAGGTCCGACGCGTGCGTGAAGGTACGGAAGGCGACGGCGCCGCGGTCGGTGCCCAGTTCGCCGCGCGCCTCGGCGTTCCACAGGTCGAGCCGCATGGTGCCCGCCTTCGGCGCCCCGGCGGGGACGAGCTCGAAGAAGCCGATCGCGAGGCGGTTTCCGCGGTCCGTCACGTCCGAGCGGCCGACGTCGAGACAGACGGTTCCGTTCGTGCGGGCGTACACCATGGCGCCCAGCAGCCCGTTGCCGGTGAAGGCGCCCTCGTGCCACCGCGCGGGGAGCGTCTCCCAGACGAGGTCGTGGCGGCCGAGGAAGGCGGGCCAGTCGACGCGATCCTCGATCGACGGCACCGCCGCCGCGCACGCGGCCGCCGTTCCGAGCGCCGCCGCCAGCGCCCCCGCCGTCCTCCGCCGGATTCCGCCCATGGTCGCCCCCGCGTTTGGGCGGCGATTATCCCGACGGGGCTCCCGCGTGTCGATAGCGAAGGGAGCTCGCGCCGAGGCTGCTAGGGACCGTCGGGCGGCGCGCGGCGGCGCAGGATCCGGCGACCGCCCGCGGCGAGCAGTCCGCCGAGCGCGACCAGGATCGCGGCGCCCGGTTCGGGGAGTTGCTGGAGGACGATGTCGTTGCCGGTGCCGTAGGTGCCGGAGGCGATGTCGTAGTCGTAATGGATGCTGAATTCCTGGCCGTCGGCGGTGAACTTGTCACCGTTCGCAAGCACGGTCTCGTCCGGGAGGCGGAAGCTGCCCGTCACCACGGTGTTGGTGCAGTCCATGAGAACATGAACGGTGCCCGAGGGCGCGAAGCAGGCCGAGGCGTCGACGTCGAGGTACGAATCCAAGGACATGGTGAACATGTGGCATGTCACCCGGCTGCCCGGTCCCCCCGCGCCCAGATCGGCCCGGAGCGTCCCGCCGTTGATCGAAAGCGAACTGAACGTGAAGCCCGAATCGCCGGGGGCCAGCGTGGCGCCCGTGGCAACCGCCACGGGGCCGGTCACGCTGCCGACGCCGCGGAGCACGGCGTGGTTGGAGCAGTTCAGGCTGCCGAAGACGTGCTGTCCCCCCTCGCCTTCGAGGACCAGTTCCGCAGGACCCGCACCCCCGCCGACCGTCACCGCCCCCCGAACCGCGGACGTGGAGCCGATGGACAGCGTCCCCATGAGCAGGCTGATCTGCAGGGGGGGGAAGGACCTGTTGTCCGCGACCGATCCCACATGAAGAACACCGCCGTTCATGGAGAGGATCCCTCTCGTGCTGACGATGGCACCCACGCGCGAGGTTCCGCCATCGAACCGCAGGGTGGCACTCTGGTTGGTGAGCGTGTCGACTCGGGCTTCCCCGGCGGCAACGATCATCGCGTGCCCGCCAGCCATCGTCATCGCAGCCGTGCCGTTTCCGTTGGTCACAAGCAGGCGGCCGCCATCGACCCGCACCTCGCAGTTGGTCGTACCGCTGATTCCCATCACCCCCACCTGAATACCGGCCGCCGACAAAGCGGCTCCATTCTCGACCGTCACTCGAGTGTACTTCCCCGTCTGCCCCAGCCTGAGCGTGCCCGTGTCGATCCACGACGACCCCGGGCCGGTGACGACCACGCTGTTGCTGTTCGCCTTGTAGCGCCAACTCACGTACGCGCCGTCGCTGAGGACGGCCCCCCCGTTGCTGATCACGAGGCTGTTGCCCGTGCCCTCGGCGCCGACATAGAGCTTCGGAACAGTCCACGTGGACCCCGTGCCGCTGACCACGACCGAGTTGTTGGATGCCACCGACCACTGCCCGATCATGCCGGTCGTTGAATGCACGGCGCCGCCGGCCTCGATGATGACGCGGTTCCACTGCCCGCTGTTGCCGACGATCAGTGCGCCGTTGGTCCAGAACGAGCCCGGGCCGTTGACCACGACGCCGTTGTAGTTCCCCAAGTAGCACAGGCCGAGGCGCGTATCGCCCGACACCACGAACCGGCCGCCGTTGAGAACTCGAAACCAAGCATTGGTGTCCGACGCAACGAAGCCGTTCCCGACGGTGATCGGCCCGTTCGTGGACAGCGTGATCCCGTCGATGGTGTTGGTCCAGTTTCCGGATGCGGAGGCCTCGGGCCCCGGGCGGAGGAAAGGACGGCCGCGATGACGATGATGCCTCCGGTCCTCGTGTGCATGCCAGCCTCCCGTATCGCACGGCCGTGCGGATCCTTGGGCGATATGCTACCGCCATCGCCCGGCGGGACAAGGAGAATAGTGCGGGGGGCCTCGAACGGGGCGCAGGGCGACGCCGAGGGGTTGCGCTACCGAAGGCGGGGTCCGTGGATGGGGAACTCCTCCCTCATCGCCCGTCCCTCAACGTTCACCGCCTCGTCTCGCCCCCAGCATCTCGAGGGCGGCGGCGAGGACCTGGCTGGGGAAGATGCGGCGCATGCAGGCGAGGTCGTGGCGGTCGCACGTCGCGGCGAGGCAGGGCTGGCAGGGCATGCGCTGGGTCGTCAGGACGCGGGCCTTCGGGCCGTAGGGGCCGGTGCGGACGGGATCCGTGGGGCCGAAGAGGGCGAGCACCGGGACGCCGAGCGCGGCGGCCATGTGCATCGGACCGGAGTCGACGGTGATGGCGAGGTGCGAGAGCTGGAGAAGTCCGCCGAGTTCGAGCAGCGTGGTCCGGCCCGCGAGGTTCCGCAGGTTCGGCCGCGGGCCGAGCTTCTCCGCGATCGCATCGCAGGCCGGTTTCTCCGCCGCTGCGCCGACAAGCACGACCGTCGCCCCGCGATGGAGGAGATCCTCCGCGACCTCGACGAACCCCTCGACCGGCCAGTTCTTCGTCTCCCACCGCGACGCCGGCACGACGACGACGCGCGGCGAGACGCCCGGCGCCGGCTGCGGCGGGAACCGCACGGGGAACCCGATCGGCAGTTCCGGCCAGCCGAGGCGGCGGACGACGTCCACGTTCTCCTCGACCGCGTGCCGCTCCTTGTTTCGCGGTCCGGCGACGGTGTCGTAGAACAGGCGCGCGCCCTCGCGGTGGAACGACGGGCCGATCCGCAGCGCCCCGCGCGCGAGGCGCGCCGGGATCGCGCTCTTGAGGAGCCCCTGCAGATCCACGACCAGGTCATAGGTGTCGCGCTGGAGCTCGTCGAGAAAGGCCGCGCCGCCCGACAACAGCCCGCGGCGCGGGAAGACGATGACGCGGTCGACATCGGTGAAGCAGCGCACGAGGTCGGCGTATTCCGGCTGGACGAGCCAGTCCACCGCCGCGCCGGACACGGCCTTGAGGTTGTGCACCGCCGGCAGCGCGTGGAACAGGTCGCCCAGCGAGCTGAGCTTGACGACCAGGATGCGCTTCACGTCGGACGGCTGGATCGGGACCTTCATTTTGTGCGCGGAGTGTATACGGACCGCGACGCCGCGCCAACCCGGAGCGCGCCGGCCCGGTCATCGGCCGCGCCCGGCGCGCCGCGCCGCGCCGGTCGGCAGGCGAAAAGGCCCTCCGTGGCCATCCCGCGGACATGCGGGAGGATGATCCTGGAGGGCGCCGCTCCGTCGGCGCCGTGCGCGGACCCTTGAAACCGTTCTCCCCGCCGGTCCCGGGGCGTGGCCGGCGCCCCTCGCCGGTTCGGGCCGGACAGGGCCGGTCCGGTCACGCCGAAACCCAGTGGCCGACGCGGAAGCCGGCGTCGGCGAGCATGGCCTGGTCGCGCTCCCAGCCCTGCCCGGGCGTGGTGAGGTAGCCCTCGGTGAACATCGAGTTCGCGGGCCAGAGCGCGAGCGGCTGGAGGCTGCGGATGCAGGCCTCGCGTCCGCCGGCGACGCGGATCTCGCGGTCGGGACAGACGAAGCGGACCATCGCCAGCACGCGCAGGCATTCGGACGGCGACAGGCGGGGGCGCCCTTCCAGCGGTGTGCCGGGGCGCGGATCGAGGAAGTTGACCGGGATCGAATCGACGCCGAGGTCGCGGATCGCGAGGGCCATGTCGACGCGGTCTTCGTCGCTCTCGCCCGTGCCGATCAGCCCGCCGCAGCAGACCTCGAGGCCGGCGGCCTTGGCGCGGCGGATGGTCTCCACGCGGTCCTGCCACGTATGGGCGGAGCAGAGGCTCGCGTAGCGGGCCTGCGACGTCTCGAGGTTGTGGTTGTAGCGGTTCACGCCGGCGGCGGCGAGGCGGGCGGCCTGCGCGCCGGTGAGAAGGCCGAGCGAGGTGCAGATCTGGATGTCGGTGCCGGCCCGGATCCGCGCGACGGCGTCGCAGACGCGGTCGAGCTCGGCATCGGCGGGCCCGCGGCCGCTGGTGACGATGCAGTAGCGAACCGCGCCGCAGGTCTTCGCCTTGCGCGCGCCCTCGACGATGGTCTCGACGGACTGCAGGTCGTACTCCGGGATCGCGGTCGTCGCGACGGCGGACTGGCTGCAGAAGGCGCAATCCTCGGTGCACAGCCCGCTCTTCGCGTTGTCGATGACGTGGAGGTGCACGTCGCGGCCGAACGCGCGGCGGCGGATGAGAAACGCGGCATGGAGCAGCGCGAGGAGGTCATCCTCCGGCGACCTCACGATCGCCAGGGCCTCGTCCCTCGTCACGCTCCTGCCGCCGAGCACCGCTTCCGCCAGGGAAATCCAGTCCATGTCAGTCACCCCGTTGACGCCCCACTCCGCGATCCGTATCGTGCAGGCGCCTACGGTAAGCACGGCGCGCGGCGACGCAACCCGAAAACGATGAATGCGCACGAACCATGGATCGCCGGGGCCCTGGGGGACCTGGATGCCGCGCATCTCCGGCGGCGGCTGGTCGTCCGCCCGGGCGCGGGCGGATGGGTCGAGTCCGGCGGCCGACGGCTGCTGAACCTCGCGTCGAACGACTACCTCGGCCTCGCCTCCCACCCGCACGTGATCGCGGAGGCGCGGCGCGCGCTCGAAACGTACGGGGCGGGCGCGACGGCCGCGCGGCTGGTCTGCGGCCACCTGCCCTGTCACGAGGAACTCGAACGGCGGCTGGCGGCCCTCAAGCAGTGTCCCGCCGCCCTCGTCTTCGCCTCCGGCTTCGCCGCGAACACAGGCATCGTGCCGGCCCTCTGCGGACGCGATGACCACGTCTTCGCGGACCGGCTCGTCCACGCCAGCCTGCTCGACGGCATCCGCCTGTCGGGCGCCACCCTCCACCGGTTCCGCCACAACGACGCCGGCCACCTCGACGATCGGCTGCGCAAGGCCCCGGCGAAGGGCCGGCGGCTGATCGTCACCGAGTCGGTCTTCAGCATGGACGGCGACCTCGCCCCCCTCGCCGACCTCGCGGACCGGGCCGACGCGCACGGGGCGATGCTGATGGTCGACGAGGCCCACGCGACCGGCGTCTACGGCCCCGGCGGCGCCGGCCGTTCCGTCGAACTCGGTCTGCAGGGGCGCGTGGCCGTCTCGATGGGCACCCTCAGCAAGGCCCTCGGCTCCGCCGGCGGCTTCGCGGCGGGGACAGAGATGCTCCGCGACTGGTTCCTCAACCGCGCCCGGTCCTTCATCTACTCCACCGGCCTCCCCCCCGCCGCCGTCGGGGCCGCGCTGGGCGCCCTCGACGTCCTGGGGCGCGAACCCGAAATGGGGACAGAGCTGCGCCGCCGCGCCACGGACTTCCGTAAGCGACTGAAGGACGGCGGGATCGACGTTGGGTCCGGCGACAGCCCCATCGTCCCTGTCCCCGTCGGCGAGCCCGGCCGGGCGCTGGCCCTCGCCGCCCGACTGGAAACCGCCGGGATCCTCGCCGTCGCCATCCGCCCGCCCACCGTCCCACCCGGCACGGCGCGCCTTCGGCTTTCTCTGTCCCTCGCGCATGCGCCGGAGGACCTGTCGGCGGCGGCCGACGCCATCCTCGCGGCGATGGGGACAGAGATGTGAGCCCGACCCCCGCGATCCTCGTCTCGGGCTGGGCGCATCCGGCCGATGTTCTCTGTCCCCTCGCGGCGGCGCTGCGGCCGGATTTCGACTCCATCTGCCTATCCACGAAAGAATTGGGAGACAACCAGGCGACCTGGTCCAGCGCGCTGGCTGAACGGATCCGGTCGGCCGGTTCTCCTCCGCTGGTGGTCGGCTGGTCGATGGGCGGCATGGTCGCGATCGAGGCGCTGACGTCGGACTCCCCGCCCCCTGCGGCCGCGCTGGCGCTGATCGGATCGACCGTCCGCTTCTGCGCCGCGCCCGACTGGCCGTGGGGACAGACACCATCCGCGCTGCGGGCGCTACGGACCGGCCTGCGACGGGATGCCCGCGCCGCCCTGGCCGGCTTTCTCCGGGAATGCGCCGCGCCCGACGCGCCGGCGGAGGACGCCCTTCACGCCGGGGTCGATGCGGCGTTGTCCATGGGCCTGCCGCACCTTCTCGACGGACTCGATTACCTTGGGTCGACCGACCTCACCGGACGGATCGGACGGTTGAAGACGCGGTGCATCTGCATCCACGGCAACGAGGACCGCATCATACCCAGTGATGCGTCGTGGGCGATTGCGAAACACACGTCAGGATTTCTGGAAGTCCATGCCGAAAGGGGGCATAGTCTTCCGGTTGCATCGCCCGTCCTGGTGGCCGACGCCATCCGGCGGGGATGGGGACAGAGATGACGGACGCGTTGGGCCATCTTCGGAGCACGCACGCCCGCTTCAATCGCGGAGCGGCCTTCTACGATCGATTCGCCTCGGTCCAGCGAGAGGCGGCCGCCCGCCTGCTGGCCCAGCTCGGCGACCTCCCCGAGCCGTTCCGGATCCTCGAGGCCGGGTGCGGAAGCGGCCAGCTCACGCGGCTTCTCGTCGAGCGGTTCCCGCGTTCGCGCATCGACGCGTTCGACATCTCCGAAGCGATGCTCGAAGCCGCGCGCCGTCACGCGGGACCGGGACAGGTCCGCTGGCTGCACGCGGACTTCGTCCACTTCATGCCGGTCCTGCCCTACCCGCTGGTCGTCAGCAGCTCGTCGCTCCACTGGGCGGCGTCGCTCGAGGAGGCCATGCGGAACCTCGCCTCCTGCACGGCGCCGGAGGGCATGCTCGCGATCTCGCTGATGCTCGACGGAACCCTCGGCGAACTCCACGCCAGCCGCGAGGCCGCCGCCCCCGGCAAGCCGGTCCGCCACGCCATGCCGACCCTCGCGGACCTGACCCTCGCCATCGACCAGCTCGGCCTCCAGCGCCTCGGCGACGGAGCCTACGACCTCTGCACCCGGCACGAGACCGCGGTCGAGTGCCTCCGCTGCATCCACGACCAGGGGCTCACCGGCGGACTGCACTACCGTCCTTCCGCACCGCTCAACCGCCGCGAACTCGCCGCGCTCGCCTCCGAGTACGAGCGCCGCTTCCCCCACCCCGACGGCGGCGTCGCCGCCACCTACCGCATCGGTTGGATCATCGCCCGCTGCCCGTCGTAGAAGTCGGGCGGGCGGGTTTCAGGTTCCGCGTCCCACGTCTCCCGTTCAGGACTTCCAAACCTTGGAAGGTCGAAGGGCGGGCTTTCCCAAGGGTTGGAAGAACGCGGCGGAGAGGGAAGAGGGAAGAGGGAAGAGCGGAGAGCGAGGAGCGGAGGTCGGAAGGAAGCCGATCGGAGGCGGAGATCCCGAGGGCCGTTTCGCGTTCCACCTGGAAGACCATCCAAGCTGAAACCTGAAGCTTGGAACTTGGAACTCCTGCCCGGCGGATGCCGGCCGTTGCGTTCGCGCGGGGCCTGTGGCAACTTGTCGCGCTATGAAGATGCAACCGGGTCGGGATCTGAAGGCCGTCTTCCTCACCGTGCTGCGCGTGGCCGTCGGCTGGCACTTTCTCTACGAGGGTGTGTCGAAGCTTCTGCAGAAGGGCTGGACGGCCTCCGGCTATCTCGCCAACGCGACCGGCCCCCTGTCGGACGTCTACCACTCGCTGGCCGCCTCGCCGGGGCTGATGAAGGTCGTCGACCTGCTGAACATGTACGGGTTGACGGCGATCGGCCTCGCGCTGTCCCTCGGCATCCTGGTCCGCTTCGCCTCGGCCGCGGGCGCATTGATGCTGGCGCTCTACTACTTCGCGTACCCGCCGTTCGGCGCCTCGCTGGCGATGCACAACCAGCCGGGCGTCTTCATCGTCAACGCGCAGCTGATCGAGGCGGCGGTGCTGCTGGTGTTCGTCTTCCTCCGCGACTCCGGCTACGGCCTCCAGCGCCTGTTGCCGGGCTTCCGCGATACGGCCGGCGCGGCGGACGCCCCTGCGGCGGCGGACGGCCGGCGCGACCTGCTGAAGAACCTCGCCTCGCTCCCGGTGCTGGGCTTCTTCGGCTGGGCCGCGGCGCGGCAGAAGCGCGCGTACGGCGTCGACGTCGTCTCCGGCGCGACGATCAAGGTCGGCGCGCTCGACATCCGCGAACTGAAGGGCGAGCTGCCGAAGGGGAAGATCAAGAACCACGAGATCAGCCGGCTCATCTGCGGCGGCAACCTGATCGGCGGCTGGGCCCACTCGCGCGACCTGATCTACGCGCCGTCCCTCTTCAAGGCCTACAACACCGAGCCCAAGATCTTCGAGACGCTCATGCTCGCCGAGCGCGCGGGCATCAACGCGATCAACATCGGCTTCCCGTCGAATCCCGTGCTCGAGAAGTACAAGAAGCTGACCGGGAGTCGGATCAAGGTCATCAGCCAGATCGCGCCGGGCAACGAGAAGGAGAGCCTCTTCGTCAACATCGACAAGGCCATCGACCACGGCGTCGACATCATCCAGGTCCAGGGCAACCACGGCGACTGGCTCGTGCGCGACGGCAAGATCGACGACATTGCGAAGATGCTCGACCACATCCGCAAGCAAGGCTACACCGCGGGCCTCGGCGCGCATTCCGTCGAGACGCTCTTCCGCACGCAGGAAGCGGGAATCATCCCGGACTACTACATGAAGACGATGCACCACGATCGCTACTGGTCGGCGCATCCGAAGGAGAACCGGGTGCCGTTCGAGGTGGACGGCAAGCGGAACCCCGAGCACGACAGGTTCCACGACAACATGTGGTGCCTGAACCCGGAGCGCACGGCGGAGTTCGTCGCGCAGACCAAGGTTCCGGTGATGGGGTTCAAGGTGCTTGCGGCCGGCGCCATCCGGCCGGAGGACGGCTTCCGCTGGGCCTTCGAGAACGGGGCGGACTTCATCTGCGTCGGCATGTTCGATTTCCAGATCGTCAAGGACATCAACGTCGCGATCGAGACGCTCGCCAAGCTCAAGGACCGGAAGCGCGAGTGGTACGGCTGACGGCCGGCGCGGCCCGCCCGTGCGCAGGGCCGCGACCAACGGTCGCGGACCCAGCGGCCCCGCCACCGGGGTGCGCCTCCTGCGCCCGCCGGGGCGCGGCTCGATTTCGGCGTCGGGCAGGCGTAAGCTCCGCTCATGAGCGAGGTCCTTCCGTTCCTGTTGATCGGGTTTCTCCTTTTCGGCGCGCCGCTGGTTCTCTCCATCGTCGCGCTGGTCCAGACCGGCCGGCTGCGCCGCGACCTGCTGGACCTCCAGCAACGACTGGGATCGCCCGCGCGCGCGCCGGCACCCGTCGCGCCGCCCGTCGCGCCGCCGGCCGTCGCCGAGGCGCCCACCCCCGCCGCTCCGGCTCCGCCCCCCGTTGCCGCCCCCGCGGCCGCACCGCTTCCGCCGCCGCTGCCCCCGCGCGCGGCCGCGCCGCCGTCTCCGGTGGCGCCTCCCGCGCCCCCGTCCCGCCCGCCGCGGACCAGCCTCGAGTCGCAGCTCGGCGGGCGGATCTCGGGCTTCATCGGCATTGCGGCGGTGGTGCTGGGCGTCGCGTTCTTCGTCGCCTACGCGATCCAGCACGCGTGGATCGGCCCCTCGCTGCGGGTGACGCTGGGATTGCTGGCTGGGGCGGCGCTGGTGGGGGTCGGCCACCGGGTCGGACGGGCCAGCCCCCGGCACGCGCTGTTCGCGCGCGTGATGACCGGCGGCGGCGCGGCGCTCTTCTACTTCAGCCTCTACGCGGCCGGCGGGATGTACCGGCTGATCGGCCCCCTCGCGACGATCGCGGCGCTCGCGGTGACGGCGGGGGCGGTGCTGGCGCTGGCCGCGCTGTACAACAGCCAGTTCGTCGCGCTGATGGCGCTCTTCGGCGCGTTCGTCGCCCCGGCGATCGTCCGGACCGATTCGCCCAACGGCCTGTTCCTGCTGACCTTCGCGGCCGGCGTCAACGTGCCGGTGATCCTGCTCGGCCTCAAGCGCCGGTGGCAGGTTCTCTACAACGCGGCCTTCGTCCTGACGTGGCTGACGTTCCTCGCCGCGATCGGCAGGAATCTCTCCGGCCTCGGCGACGACCACTGGGCCGCGCGGCTCGGATTCGCGCTGCTCTTCTTCGGGCAGTTCGCCGCGTTGAACCTGCTGAAGCTGGTCCGCGAGACGGAGCCCTCGGGGCGCGCCTGGGACCAGGCGCGGACGGTTTTCAACACGCTGCTCCTCCTGCTGGCGACCTACGGGACGCTGAACGACGCGAAGCTCGACGACTGGATCGGCGCAACGTTCGTCGCCGAGGCCGCGCTGCTGGCCGTGCTCGCCGCCGTGGCGCGCCACCGGCTGCCGCGGTTCACGTGGGACGCCGTCTCGTTCCTTCTCGGCGCGCTCACGTTCGCGAGCCTGGCGCTGCCCGCGCAACTGGACGGCGCATGGGTCTCGGCCGGCTGGGCCGTCGAGGGCGTGCTCGTGGCGTGGTTCGCCCGCCGCGCGCGCGTTCCGCTGCTGCGCGTCGCGGCGGTCATCCTCGGCGCGATCGGCCTGGTGAAATCGCTGTTCTTCGACCTCACGCTCTACGACGCGCATCCGGCGCTCTTCCTGAACGGGCGCTTCGCGGTGAGCCTCCTCTCGGCGGTGGCGTTCGGGCTGCAGGGGCGGTTCATCGACGCGGCGGCCGGCGACGACGCGCCCGCCCTGCGCCCGCCGCGGGACGCGGGCTGGATCGTCATGACCTGCGGCCTCGTCGCGGCGGTCTTCGTCGACGTGATCTGGCTGCGCGGGCTGGAGAACCCGTCCGGCGCGCTCCTGACGACCGTCGCGCTGGCGGTCGCGGGCCTGGCGATCGCCCGGCTCGTGCGCGACGACGCGCCACGACCGCTGGCGGGGCTGGGCACGGCCCTGCTCCTCGCCGCGTGCGCGAAGCTCGCGCTGGTGGACCTGGCGGTCACGTGGGACGCCGCGCGCGCGTTGCGCCGCTTCGCGAACCCGGTCTTCTGGGCGCAACTCGGCACGATGGCGGCGATCGTCGCGGCGTCCGCGCCGGGGCTCGGAAACCGGCGCGCGGGACGGGCGGCCTCGACGGAGACCGCGGCGCTGGTCGCGGGGCTGCTCGCGGTCACGATGGAGTTCGTACGCCTGCCGCGCGGGTGGGACTCCGCCCTCGTGACCATCGGGTGGGCGGTCGCGGCCTTCGCGTTCGTCGCGGCGGGGCTGGCCCTGCGGCGCGCGCACCTGCGATGGCTCGCGCTGGCCGTCTTCGCGATCACGGTCGTCAAGGTGTTCATCGTCGACCTCGCCGAGTTGCGAGGGCTGCACCGCGTGGCGGCCTTCCTGGTGACGGGTGTCGTGCTGCTGGCGCTGTCGTGGCTCTACCAGCGTCTCGCGCCCGCCTTCCTGGCGCCGGCCGCAGCGGAGAAGACCCCATGAACCCGGTGCACGCCTCGGTTCTCGCCGCGCTGGCCGCGTCCGCCCCGTTCGCCCGCGCGGGGGCGGCGTCGAATCCGGCCGGCGCTCCGGCGACCTCCGGCTTCGAATGGGTGCAGCCCATCGATGCCGAGATGGAGCCCAACCAACTCTACCGGGTCCTTGCGCCCGGCGCCGTCTTCGACGGCTGCCGCGGCCGGCCCGATCGCGACCTGCGCGTGGTCGATGCGTCGGGTCGCATGCTGCCGTTCTTCCTCTTCACGTCGCCCGCCGACCCGCCGGTGACGGTGACGATCCCGGCCCGGATGCTCAACCGCTCCCGCGTCGATGCGCCGGAGCGCTACGCGCGCATCGACATCGTGCTCCCCGACGATGCGCCGGCGGATGTCCCTCACAACGCCATCCGCGTCGCCGCGACGGGGGACGAGTGGATCCGCAAGGTCGAGATCCTCGGCGGCGACGCGGACGACACCTGGGCGATGCTCGGCACGGGCTACATCGTGCGCCACCGCCGCGACGTGCGCGTGGACCACGATCTCGTCGCGTATCCGCCGTCGACCTTCCGGAAGCTCCAGGTCCGCGTGCATGCCGACCCGCGCATCGCGGACGACCCGGTCGGGGTCGACCGCGTCGACCTGCTCATGGCGGGCCGCCGGCCCGTGCCGCTGGTTCCGGTGGAGTGGTCGGGCTGCGAGTGCGCGGAGGAGGACCGCCCGGCGGGCTGGCAGACGGTCGCGTTCGACACGGGCGGGCGGAACCGGCCGCTCGATCTCATCGCCGTCGCGGCGGCCGGCGAGTACATCCGCCCGGTCGCAGTCTTCACGCGGAACGACACGACGGGGCGGTGGGAGCGCGCCGGTTCGGGCCAGATCCAGCAGGTCGCCTCGAACCGGCAGGACCGGATCGAATTGTCCGCCCGCGGCCGCTACTGGCGCATCGACATCCACCGCGGCGACGACGCGCCGCTCGCCGACTTGCAGGTTGTCGCCTCCGCCCGTCCGCGCTGGCTCGTCTTCGAATCGCGGGCCGGGGGCCGGGCGCAGCTGTTCTACGGCGCCGACGAGGTGCTTCCTCCCACCTTCGACCTGGCCCGGCGCACGTCGGACCGCGACATCCTCAGCGCACCCAAGCTCCCCCTCGGCGCCCGCGAGGCGAATCCGCTCCACAAGCCGCGCGGGCCGGGCGAGCGGCTCCGGCGGTCGCTCGTGACGGCGGGCGTCGGCGTGGCGAGCCTCGTGGTGCTCGTCGTGATCCTGCGCATGCTCCGGGAGACCGCCGGGCCGGACGTCGCCTGACGCGGCGCGCCGGGCCGGACCTCATCGCGCAGCCGCGGCCGACCATCCGCCCACCCGCTCGATCTCGTCGCGGCAGCGGAGGAACACCTCGACGATCGCCGGGTCGAAGTGCGTGCCGCTGCAGCGGACGATCTCCGCCTGGGCATCCTCCGGGCTGATGGACGGCTTGTAGACGCGCACCGAGCGCATGGCGTCGTAGGCGTCCACGACGGCGAAGATGCGGGCGCCGAGGCAGATCTCCGCCCCCTTCAGGCCGCGCGGGTAGCCGGACCCGTCGTACTTCTCGTGGTGGGCGAGGATGATGGCGGCGGCCGGGGCGAAGTAGTCGCTCGTCCGCACGATGTCGTAGCCGAAGCGGACGTGGCTGCGCATCACGGTCCACTCGTCCTGGGTCAGCTTGCCCGGCTTGAGCAGGATGGCGTCGGGGATGGCGATCTTGCCGATGTCGTGCAGGAGCGTGCCCCGGGCGATGTCGTCGAGTTCGGCGGCGGGCAGGGCCATCGCGCGGCCCAGGATCAGGGCGAGATCGCGGACGCGCACGCTGTGGCGGCCGGTCGTCGACTCGCGGGCGTCGAGCATGGCCGCCATCGCCTCGAGCGTGAACTCGTAGGAGGCGCGGATCTCGTCGTAGGCGCGGGCGAGTTCGGCGCTCTTGTCGCGCACCATCTCCTCGAGATGAAGCCGGTAGTTCTCGTTCTCGGCGGCCAGCCGGCGGGCGCGGTCGCGCGTCCGCTTGATGCCGGCCGCCCGCTCGACGACCCGCAGCAGGACGGGCGTCGCGAACGGCTTCTCGACGTAGTCGACGGCCGACGAGGTCCGAAGGGCCTCCGCGGCCGTCGTGGTGTCCGGGTGTCCCGTCATGACGACGACGGGCACCTCCGGCACGCGCTCGTGGAGCATCTTCAGCAGGTCGATGCCCGAGAGGCCGGGCATCATGATGTCCGTGACGACGATGTCGACCTCCCACTGCCCGATCCGCTCCATCGCGGCGGGGACGCTGTCGACGGCCTCGGTGACGTAGCCTTCCCGCCGCAGCAGCGCCGTCACCACTTGGCGGACGCCGGGCTCGTCGTCGACGATGAGGACCCGCATCCCGGGTTCGCCGGCCGGCGCCTGCAGGGTCGCGGCCTCCGTCACAGCTCCCTCTCCACCCGGTTGCGGCCCGCGTTCTTCGCGCGGTAGAGGGCGTCGTCGGCGTTGCGAAGAAGATCGTCCACGCGCAGCCCGGCGCGATGGCTGGCGACCCCGAAACTCGCGGTCAGGCGGCTCTCCGGCGCCATGCGGAGATCCGCGTACTCCTGCCGCAGCCGCTCGGCGATCTGCATCGCCTCATCGAGCGGGGTCTCCGGGCAGACCACGAGGAACTCCTCGCCGCCCCAGCGCCCCGGCACGTCGCTCGCGCGAACCGAGGCCCGCAGCCAGCGGCCGGTCTCCATGAGAGCGGCGTCGCCGGCCGCGTGACCGTGAGTGTCGTTGACGGCCTTGAAGTGATCGACGTCGAACAGGATGACCGAGAGCGGCCGGGCGTAGCACTCGGCCCGGGAGACCTCGAGCGCCAGGCACTCCTGCAGCTTCCTCCGGTTGAACAGCGAGGTGAGCGGGTCAAGCGTGGCGAGACTCTGCAACTCGACGAGCGCCTTCCGCAGCGCGATGTGATTCCGGACGCGGGCCCGGACGATCGGCGCGTTGACGGGTTTGACGATGTAATCCACGGCCCCGAGGCCCAGGCCGTGCGCCTCGCTGTCGCCGCTGTCCATCGCCGTGACGAAGATGATCGGGATGTCCTTCGTCACGGGCGACTTCTTCAGGCGCCGGCAGACCTCGCGGCCGTCGATGCCCGGCATGTTGATGTCCAGGAGAATGAGATCGGGCACCGGCGGTTCCGACGCCAGGCGCAAGGCCGCGTCGCCATCGAACGCCGTCATGACATCCCATTCCTGCCGCAGCATGCTCTCAAGGACGGCGGCACTGGTCGGAACGTCGTCGACCACCAGGATCTTCTGTCGGATCGTCACATCCATGTTGCGTCTCGGCTTCCCACGCTTCACCAAATCGGTGCCGGGATCAAGCGCATTCTGCATGCCGCCCGGACTGACCGCCTCCGAAACCGCCGCTCCCGCCCCCCCTTTCCCGACGCCCCAAGCCATGCCGCAGCCCGCCGTCTTCGAGCCAGCCGACGCCATCGTCGCCGCGGAAAAAAGCAGTCCGAAACGTGTTGACAGACCGCGGACAACACCCTACATGTTGCCGTCATAGAGACGAGAAAACGCAAAATATTGGGTACGTCCGACGGGGATCGCAGGTTGGAATCGTTCCAACGGATTGTACCCAAGCGAGTTTGATGTTCGGAAACCGGGATTTCCCCGGGAGGCGGCTGACAGGGGCGGTCGGGGACAGCCGGTTTCCGGGTCTGCGGGGTAGTGAGGACGGATGGGTTGGCGACTGATTTCGGCAGCGGAATGCGCGACCATCGGGCTGAGCCCGCAGGAAGACGGGGGGACGGCCGGGAGGTGATGATGGCGTACCGGACAGGAATGGGAAGAAGCCTCGCCGTGCGGCGAGCGACTTTCGCTGCTGTCTGTGCCATGGCCCCGGTGGCTCCCGTTGCGGTTCTTGCATGGAACGATGGGTTGGAAGACCGGCTTCTTTCGGGCTCGCCGACCGGCGGCGATCAGCCCGTTCTCCGTCGGAGCTACGGCCGGCCTCTGTTTCGCGAGGAGAATCGGACGGCTTCGCCTGAGGGGAGGCCGGCGCCGGCGTGGCCCGTGTCGGCGACCCCCGCGTCATCGAACGGGGCTCCGGCCCGCGCCGCGCCCGCTCCGGTCCCTGTCCCCGTTCTTCCGCCGACGCCCCTCCCCGCTGCTGCCGAACAGGCCGCCGGCTCCGAGCGATGGAAGACGCGGGTGGCGAAGGTCGAGGACGAGATGGATCGGCTCGGCCGGGCGTTGCGCGACCGCGAGGCGGAGTTGAAGGCGGCCCGCAGCCGCGCGGCCGACCTGGAGCAGAAGGCCTCCCGGCTGGAGGTGGCCCGCGAGCTTCTCCGGCAGGACGCCGAGGTTCAGCAGGCCGACGCGGCGGTCGCGCAGGCCTCCCTGAAGGCCGAGATCGAGCGGCTCCGCCGGCAACCGCCCCCGCCGCCGGTCACCAATCTCATCGAGTCCGCGCGGTCGAAGGCGGAGGTCGCGAGGATCGCGGAGGAGCGGGACCGCCTGGGCCGGACGGTCGGCGATCGCGAAGCGGAACTTGCGAAGGCCCGGGAGCGCGCCGCCGAACTGGAGAGCCGGGCCTCGCGCGCGGAGGCGGGGCAGAAGCTCGCGCAACAGGCCGTCGCGTCGCAGCAGGCGAACGCCACCTCGGCCCAGGCGGCCCTGAAGGCCGAGATCGAGCGGCTCCGCCGGCAACCGCCCCCGCCGCCGGTCACCAATCTCATCGAGTCCGCGCGGTCGAAGGCGGAGGTCGCGAAGATCGCGGAGGAGCGGGACCGCCTGGGCCGGACGGTCGGCGATCGCGAGGCGGAACTTGCGAAGGCCCGGGAGCGCGCCGCCGAACTGGAGAGCCGGGCCTCGCGCGCGGAGGCGGAGCAGAAGCTCGCGCAACAGGCCGTCGCGTCGCAGCAGGCGAACGCCACCTCGGCCCAGGCGGCCCTGAAGGCCGAGATCGAGCGGCTCCGCCGGCAGCCGCCCCCGCCGCCGGTCACCAATCTCATCGAGTCCGCACGGTCGAAGGCGG
>VGWF01000042.1 GCA_016873715.1 Lentisphaerota bacterium
GGGTTCGGGGGACGGTGCATCGGCCCGTCGCCGCCCGGCCCGCCGCCCTCTCCGCCGCCCCGGGCCTCGCCCTGCCCGCGCTCGCCGTCCGGCCGGGGGCCCCGCCCCTCGCGCGACCGGCCGCCGCCGTCCTGCGCAACGGCCAGCCCGGCCGCCACGCTGAGGCCCGCGAGGCAGGCCAGCATCGTCTTCATGGTCTTCATGGTCTCTGTCCTTTCCTCTCGTCAGCGCCCGCCGCCCGCGCCGTCCACGGCGCGATCGGTCCGGCGGGGGCGCCACCGGGACCGCGGAGACGCCCTGCGTTCCGCGTCCATCCCGGCCTGGTTGCTCCCGTTCACGCGCGCAGGATCGCACGGGCCACCTTAAGCGGAAGTGAAGGCCCGGAGGAAAAGCACGAAATCCCAAGCCCGAAGCACGAGACAAATACGAAAGGCCAACCGGCACGCACGAAACGGCCCGTCCGGCCTGGCGCCGGTTGTCGCGTGGATTCCAAACGACCGCCCCGGCGCGTCCCATCGCAGCCGCGGCGCCACCCGGCCGGCATCGAACGACCGGCCGGTTTGGGATTTGCCGCATGGGACCGCATTCGTGCTTGTTTCGTGCTTCGGGATTGGAAGTTCGTGCTTCCGCCGGCCGGCCTTGCGGCCGGCGGCTGCTGTGTGTATATTTCGCCATCTATGCAAATGACAAGTCTTGCGACGGTCGCGGCGGCGCTGGCGGACGCGAGCCGGCTGAAGGCGGTGGTGTACCTGGCGGACGGCGAGCTCTGCGCGTGCCAGCTCGCGGCGGCGCTCGGCCTGGCGCAGTCGACGGTCTCGCGGCACATGGCCGTGCTGGAGCGGGCGGGACTGGTGGTCTCCCACAAGGAGGGCCGGTGGGTGTACTTCCGTCGCGCGGGCCGCGCCGCGCCTGCCGTCGCGCGGGCCGCGCTGCGGTGGGTGGACGCTCACGCCGGGGAGGCCGACGTTCCGGCCGCGGACCGGCGCCGGCTGGAGGACGTGCGGCGGCGCGGGCCGGAGGGGTGCTGCGGGATCCGGGCGCCCGGGGGCGGACGATGAACGACGGAAGGCCGAGGGTCCTGTTCCTGTGCACCGGCAACTCCTGCCGGAGCCAGATGGCCGAGGGCTGGGCGCGGCACCTGCACGGGGACCGCATCGAGGCCTTCTCGGCGGGGATCGAGACGCACGGGCTCAACCCGCGCGCCGTCCGCGTCATGGCCGAGGCGGGCGTCGACATCTCGGCGCAGCGGTCCAAGACCGTGGCGGACCTCGGAAGCATCGGGTTCGACCTGGTGGTCACGGTCTGCGGCCACGCCCGTGAGCACTGTCCGCTCTTCCCCGGCCGCACGCGCGTCGTCCACGCCGGCTTCGACGACCCGCCGCGGCTGGCCGCGGGCGCGGCGACCGAGGAGGAGGCGCTGGCGCATTACCGCCGCGTCCGGGACGAGATCCGGGCGTTCGTCGAAGATCTGCCCCCAAGGTGGTGAGGATGCCCCGGGAGCTCAAGATCCTCGTGTGGCTGGTCGCCGCCTTTCTGGGCCTCTATTTCCTGCCGGTCGACGCGGCGCGGTTTCAGGGCGCGGTGCTGGAGGCGCTGAAGCTGGCGAAATGGTACGCGCGCGAGCACGTGCTGCTGTGCCTGGTTCCCGCCTTCTTCATCGCGGGCGCGATCGGCGTCTTCGTCAGCCGGAACGCCGTGATGAAGTACCTCGGTCCGAAGGCCCCCGCGTGGCTTTCCTATTCCGTCGCCTCGGTCTCCGGCACCGTGCTCGCCGTGTGCTCGTGCACGGTCCTTCCGCTCTTCGGCAGCATCTACCACCGCGGCGCGGGGCTCGGCCCGGCGATCGCGTTCCTCTATTCCGGCCCCGCGATCAACGTGCTGGCGATCGTGCTGACGGCGCGCATCCTCGGCTGGCGGCTCGGCCTCGCGCGCGCGGTCGGCGCGGTCGCCTTCAGCGTCGTCATCGGCCTCCTCATGCACCTGCTGTTCCTCAAGGAGGAGCGGGCGAAGGCTGCGCAGGCGCGGACCGTGCACATGGCCGATGAGCACGGTGCGCCGCGCCCGCTCGGACAGACCGCCCTCTTCCTGTTCTCCATGGTCGGCATCCTCGTGTTCGCCAACTGGGCGCGGCCGCAGAACGCGTCCGGCCCCTGGGCCGCCATCTTCCACGTGAAGTGGGTCGTCACCGCGGCGTTCGGCCTGCTGCTGGGCGTGTGCCTGGTCCGCTTCCTCCGCTTGAAACCGTGGATCGTCGCGTCGGCAGCGCTGCCGGTCGTGGCGCTCGCGCTCCTGCTGCCCGGCCATCCCGTCGTCGCGTTCACCGCCGGCGCGGCCGGCCTCGCCGCGCTGACGTTCCGCGGCGACGCCGAGATGACGGAATGGCGCGAGCAGACGTGGGGCTTCGCGAAGCAGGTCCTCCCGCTCCTCTTCGGCGGCGTGCTGGCGGCGGGCCTCTTCCTCGGCAGCCCCGGGGGCAAGGACGCCGGCCTCGTCCCCAACGCGTGGATCCAGGCCCTGGTCGGCGATTCGCCGCAGGCGCTGCTTTCGATCCTTGGAGAGCCGGAGGGAACGCGCATCCAATGGTTGGAAACGATCTGGCCGCTGTGGACGAACCTCTTCGCCTCGATCACCGGGGCGCTCATGTACTTCGCCACGCTGACGGAGGTTCCGATCGTCCGCGGCCTGCTCGACAGCGGCATGGGCCAGGGACCCGCGCTCGCCCTCCTCCTCGCCGGCCCCGCGCTGTCGCTGCCGAACATGCTCGTGATCCACTCCATTCTCGGACCGCGCAAGACGCTGGCCTTCGTCGGTCTCGTTGTCGTCCTGTCGGCGGCGACGGGGATGGCGTTTGGAGCGCTGGGATCATGAACGAAACCGGGAGAGCCGGCGGCCCCGCCGGCCGCACGCCGGACAGCGAGGAACACGCACCCATGAAGCACATCCAGATCCTCGGAACCGGATGCCCGAAGTGCCGGACGTTCGCCGCGAATGTCGAGGCCGCCGTGCAAGCGGCGGGCATCGAGGCGAGGATTGAAAAGGTCGAGAAGATCGCCGATATCCTGAAGTTCGGTGTCATGATGACGCCGGCCCTCGTCGTCGACGGCCAGGTGAAGTGCGCGGGCAGGGTGCCCGGTGCGGACGAGATCTCGAAACTGATCGGATAGGAGCGGATCCCGGGAGGGTGTCATGAACAAGCCGTTGAAACTGGCCATCCTCGCCGCGCTGGCGGCGGGCATTGCCGCGACGCTGGTCGCGCGGGAACGCTACCGCCATGCCGTGCGCGCGGAGCGGGCCGCCGCGACGGCGACGGCCGTTGCGGGGCTGCCGCGCCTCCTGGATCTCGGGGCCGGGAAATGCGTCGCGTGCAAGGCGATGATGCCGGTTCTCGACGAGATCAGGGTGGCGTTCGCCGGGAAGATGGCCGTCGAGTTCATCGACGTCTGGGAGAACGAGGAGGCCGCGGAGAAGCTCGGCGTCGAGACGATCCCGACGCAGATCTTCTTCGACGCGTCCGGGAAGGAGCTCTTCCGCCATACGGGCTTCATCTCGAAGGAGGACATCCTCGCGAAGTGGAAGGAGCTCGGCGTCGACCTGGACGCCGCGCCGAAGTGACGCCATGGAACGGTTGCTCACAGCGCTGTCGCACGCGATCGAGGGGACGCCCGCCGTGGCGTTGTCGGCGGCGCTGGTGTGGGGCGTGCTGAGCGTGCTGCTCAGTCCGTGCCACCTGGCGAGCATCCCGCTGATCATCGGGTTCATCAACGGGCAGGGCGGGGTGACGTTGCGGCGGGCGTTCCTGCTTTCGCTGCTCTTCTCGGTCGGGATCCTGATCACGATCGCGGTTCTCGGCGCGGTCACGGCGGCGGCGGGGCGGATCCTGGGCGACGTCGGGCGGTACGGGAACTGGGTCGTCGCGGCGGTGTTCTTCCTCGTCGGCCTGCACCTGCTCGGCGTGATCCCGATGCCCGGCGGCGGCCCCGGCCAGGTCGGGATGAAGCGTCGCGGCCTGCTCGCCGCGTTCGTGCTGGGCCTGGTCTTCGGCGTCGCGCTGGGGCCGTGCACCTTCGCGTTCATGGCGCCGCTCCTGGCCCTGACGTTCAAGCTCTCCGCCGCGGCGCCGGTCTACGGGGCCGCGTTGCTCGTCGCCTACGCGGCCGGCCACTGCGGCGTCATCGTCCTGGCCGGCACCTTCACCGAATCGGTCCAGCGCTACCTTGATTGGAACGAGCGCTCCCGCGGCGCGACGATCCTCAAGCAGGCGTGCGGCGTCCTGGTGCTGCTGGCCGGGCTGTGGATGCTCTACACGGCCCCGTAGGCGGCCGCCGGGGGGGGCCGCGCGGCGGATGCACTCGCCATGTCCCCGCCGTCGTGGCACTCTGCGCCGATCCGGTGGGGAGGTGGGCATGCGACCGAGTCGACTCCTGGCGCTGCTGCTCGTCCTGGCGGGCCCGGTGGGCGCCCGCGAGGACCTGCGCGCGGTCGTCCAGTGGTCGACGACGGCCAACGTCTCCGAGAGGCTCGCGCTCTCGACCCTCGGCGAGGCCTACGTCCGCGACGACCTCCGCGACGACTATAGCTACGCCGCCTATCTGACCCTCACCCGGCAGATGGGCGGCGGCGTGGCGCTCTTCGGCCAGTATTTCCTCGCCGCCATCGAGCCGGAGGCCGGCCCGTGGGCTACGGGCGATTGGGCCGTCGGGGGCTGCAACTGGACGACCGAGATTCCGCGCTTCGGCCGGCTTCGCCTGCAGGAGCGCGTCTACTACCGCGTCGATACCCCGGCCGGTTGGGATCATCACCGGCCCCGGGTCTTTCTGACCCGCCCCTTCGGACGTTGGTCCGTGACGGTGTCCGACGAACTGCGGCTCGACCTCTCCGGCGACCGCGCCCGGGACTTCTTCCGGAACCGCCTGTTCGCCACCGCCACGTGGAAGGCCACGGAGCATCTGTCGCTCGGCCTCGGCGGCTTCCGCAACTGGGACCACGGGGACGACGGCCACTGGCGGGCGTGGAACGGCGTGCAGACGGTGGTCACCGTCGCGCTCTGACGGGGTCGGCCCCGGGGCGCGGGTGGCGCCGCGCCCTCCCGGGCTCCCCCCGCGGAGACGGTCAGCGCCTTCCGATGCGCCGCAGGAAGGTCAGGCCGGCCTCGACGCCGTCCGCGAAGAGGCGGGAGGCCTTGTCGCCCGCGATCTGCACCAGCGCGGCGAAGGGGCGGGCCTGGTCCTCGCGGAGCCGCAGCGCGAGCGGCAGGAGCGCGAGGCGGCCGAGGGCCGAGAGCACGTAGAGGACGTGGAAGTTCACGAACGTCTGGGCGCCGACGGTCCAGGTCCAGCCGCCCATGGCGTGGGCGAGCAGGCCGCCGACCACCGCGGAGGTCGCGAGAAAGACGCCGGCGACGAGACCCTGGACGGCGAGGTAGCTCGTCCGGTTCGCCTCCGGCGCGGTGCCGAGGACGAGGTTGAACGCGGCGAGGTTCAGCCCCGGCCAGAAGACGCCCGTCAGCATCGCGTCGATCCAGATCGGCCAGAGGAAGCCCGGCGTCGCGAAGAGCCAGATGAGCGGCAGCGTGCTGACCGCGACGATGTTGACCGCGAGCACGGGCCGGTGGCCGAAACGGTCCGCGATGCGGCCCCACAGCGGCTGCGAGGCCAGGCCGCACACGCCGGAGAAGATCGAGTAGAGCGCGACCTGCGCGACCGACATCCCCAGATGGCGGTACATGTGCGGCGCGAAGAACGGCCCGGCCACGCCGCACACCGAGGACCACAGGATGAAGAACACCAGCAGCCGGCGGAAGTCGGGGTCCGCGAACGGGAGCCGCAGCATCCTGCCGAAGGCGATCGGCGGTTCGGATCGGAGCGGCGGCTCCCACTGGCGCCGGAGGATCCACGCCGTCAGCAAGGCGAACACGGTCGAGGCCGCGAAGAACGGCACCAGCGCGGCGGCTCCGGCCGTGCGACGCATCGCCGCCGTCGCGAGCAGCCCCGCCCCGTAGGTGGACAGCATCTGCACGAGGCTGATGACCGTGTTGCGCAGGCCGAAGTAGCGCCCGCGCCGGTCCGACGGCACGAGGTCCGTCATCCACGACGTCCACGGGCTGAGCGACAGGTTCAGCGCGAAGTTCGACGCGAAGACAATCCCGAGCAGGAGGCCCACCCGCATCGCCGGCGACGCGGGCAGGAACGGGATCAGGCCCGCCAGGGCCCAGGCAAGGCGGCCGGCCAGCGCGGCGCCGGCGACCAGCGGCTTGCGTCGGCCGGCGATCCCCACGATGCGCGCGCCGACGAGCCCGCCGGCGGCGGAGACGGTCGTCAGCGCCGTCAGCAGGCCCAGATCGACATCGCGCGCCCCGAGAGCCATTGCGAAGGCCGTGACGATCGCGTTGCCCGTCAGCGCGCCGAACGCCGCGGACGAGCACCCCTCCGCGACCGCCAGCCTCAGGCTGCGGGCCGGCTCGCCGGAAGGGCGGGGGAAAGGGGTTTCAGGTTCCACGGTTCAAGTTTCAGGTTCGGGGCCGGGGAAAGCACGAAATCCTAATTCCGAAGCACGAAACAAATTCAAATCCTCAATCGGGAAATCCCAAAGAAGACGCCCGTTTGGATCCTTGCGGCTTTCGTGCTTTGTGCCTGTTTCGTGCTTCGGAATCGGGATTTCGTGCTTCCGAATCAGATGAGGCTCCCCTGGCGCGCGGGTGGGACAAGGCCCAGGGTCCGGTAGCAGCGCTCGGTGGCGACGCGGCCCTGGGGCGTGCGCTGGATGTAGCCCTCCTGGATCAGGTACGGCTCGTACACCTCCTCGATCGTGCCGGCCTCCTCGCCGACCGAGACCGCGATGTTGTTGAGGCCGACCGGCCCGCCGGCGAACTTGTGCAGCAGGGTTTCGAGGATGCGCTTGTCCATCTCGTCGAGTCCGTTCGCATCGACGTTGAGCATGGCCAGCGCCGCGTCGGCGACGTCGCGCGTGATGCGGTTCCCGGCGCGGACCTGGGCGTAGTCGCGCACCCAGCGCAGCAGGTTGTTCGCGATCCGGGGCGTGCCGCGCGCCCGGCGGGCGATCTCGGCCGCGCCGTCGTCCTCGAGGTCCACGTTCAGGATGCGGGCCGAACGCTGCAGGATGCTCGTCAGGTCGGCGGCGGCGTAGTAGTCGAGCCGCGCGGTCATGCCGAAGCGCGTCCGCAGCGGCGCGGTCAGCAGGCCGCTGCGCGTCGTCGCGCCGACGAGCGTGAACTTCTGGAGGTTGAGGCGGACCGACCGCGCGTTGGGGCCCTGGTCGATCATGATGTCGAGGACGAAGTCCTCCATCGCCGAGTAGAGGTACTCCTCCACCGTCTTCTGCATCCGGTGGATCTCGTCGATGAAGAGGATGTCGCCGCGCTCGAGGTTCGTCAGCAGCCCCGCCAGGTCGCCGGGCTTGTCGATCACCGGCCCCGAGGTCGCCTTGACGTTGACCTCCATCGCGTCGCCCAGGATGTAGGCCAGCGTGGTCTTGCCCAGCCCCGGCGGGCCGCACAACAGGACGTGGTCGAGCACGTCCTTGCGCCCGCGCGCGGCCTCGACCATCAGCTCGAGCCGCTCGCGCACCTTGCCCTGCCCCGTGAAGTCGGCGAACCGCCCGGGGCGCAACGTGAGGTCCAGCTCCCGGTCGGGCCGGTTCAGCGCCTTCGAAACCGGCGGTATGGAGGAATCTGCCATGGCCGCGGCAGCGTATCCCACGCGCCCGGCGGCGCGCAAGCGCGCCCGCGCCGGCCGGCGCGTTTGCCGCTGGCGGGCCGACCGGATACACTGCGCGCCGCCATGCCTTCCGCAACGCCCCAGACCCGCACGATCGCGATCGTCGGCCGGCCCAACGTCGGCAAGTCGGCGATCTTCAACCGCCTGCTCCGGCGGCGGCTGGCGATCGTCCACGACGAGGCGGGCGTCACGCGCGACCGGATCGTCGCCGAGGCCGAATGGGGCGACGAGCGCTTCACGCTGATCGATACCGGCGGGATCGGGCTGATGGACCGAGCCCGCGAGGGCGACGAGATCGCCGCGGCCGCCCGCGTGCAGGTCGAGGCCGCTCTGGATGATGCCGCGGCCGTGATCCTCGTCGTCGACACGCAGGCGGGCGTGATGCCGCTGGACCAGGAGGTCGCGCGCCTCCTCCGCGCCCGCGCCCGCCCGGTGCTCGTCGCCGCGAACAAGGCCGACCACCCGCGGCACGACGACGCGGCCGACGAGTTCGCGCGGCTCGGCTTCCCGGTGTTCCCGGTCTCGGCGCTGCACAACCGCGGGTTCGACGATCTGATGGAGGCCGCGATCCCTCACCTGCCGCCGCCGCCGCCCGCGGAGGTCCTGAAGGCGCCGCTCGTGGTCACCGTCGCCGGCCGGCCGAACGCGGGGAAGTCGTCCTACATCAACCGCATGCTGAACCGCGAGCGGCTGGTCGTGTCGTCCGTGCCCGGAACGACGCGCGACAGCATCGAGGTTCCGTTCACCGTCGGCTCCGGCCCGCAGGCGCGGCGCTACCTGCTCGTCGACACCGCCGGCATGCGCCCGGCCCGGCGGGTGGACACGGCGGTGGAGAAGTTCAGCCTGATCCGCGTCGAGGAGGCCGTGCGGCGGTCCGACGTCGTCGTGCTCCTCTTCGACGCGCTCCAGGGGCCGACGCGCCAGGACAAGCGCATCGCGGACCTCGTGATGGAATCGCGCCGCGGCTGCATCCTGGTCGTGAACAAGTGGGACCTCGCCGGGAAGATGAAGCAGGACGAGTACCGCGAGGCCGTCCGCCGCGAACTCCCGTTCCTCGACTTCGCGCCGATGCACTTCATCTCGGCGAAGACCGGCGGGGGCGTCGAGGCGACGATCGAGTCGTTCGACCGCGTCGCCGCGCAGATCTCGATGACCTTCACGACCGGCGTCCTCAACCGCGTGCTGCACGACCTGTTCGACAAGAAGTCGCCGCCCTCCGTCAAGGGCCGCCGGCTGAAGCTCTACTACGCGACCCAGATCGGCACGCGCCCGCTGCGCCTGAAGATGTTCGTCAACGACCCCGACCTCGTCGTCCCCGCCTACCGGAAGTTCCTCGAGAAGCGCCTGCGCGAGAAGTTCGGCCTCGAAGGCGCCCCGCTCGTATTCCTCTTCGCCGCCCGCGAGCGCGGGGAGTAGCGCCGCCCCGCCGGGCGCGGATGCGCTGCATTCCCCCTCCCCGGTAGCGCCACGGCTACGACGTGGCGTGCGGAGGCGATGGCGGAGGCTGGGGAGGATGGGGACAGAGATGGATCGGGCTCTGTCCCCACAGCCCGTAGCGCCACGGCTACGACGTGGCGAGCGATGACGACCGGGTCTTACATCTGGTGATGCGATCGCATCATCAGATGTAAGACGGGGTGGTGGGGACAGAGATGAGGCGGGTCTCCGTTATTCCCTTGTCCCCATTTGTTTGTCTCTCCGCCGGTGGGCTGGTGGGGATTCGGGGGGGCGCACTGCCGCGCGCGGAACTGCGTCGTGAAGTTGATCGGAGGATGGGGACAGAGATGACGCAGGGGCTCGGGGGTCCGGCGAACGGCCGGCGGGGCCGCCGGCCCTCCCGGGTTCAGAAGGCCGGGACGGACGCTGGGCCCGAGGCGGAGGATGGGGACAGAGATGGATCGGGATCTGTCCACACAGCCCGTAGCGCCACGGCTACGACGTGGCGAGCGATGACGACCGGGTCTTACATCTGGTGGTGCGATCGCATCATCAGATGTAAGACGTGGCGGTGGGAGGCGGAGGATGGGGACAGAGATGAATCGGGATCTCCGGTTTCCCGGCTCGCATCCGTTCGCATCCGCGCAGGCCCTCAATGCCGTCGCCGCGCCGGCAACCGGCGGCCCGCCGCGGGCGTCACGCGGGCGTTTGCTCCCGCCCGGAAGCCTGCCATACTGGCGGCCGTGGATTCCGCCCCCTCCAGCGCCCGGACGGCCGGGCTGCCGACCGCCGGGCGCCTGGCCGTCGAGGCCCTGGCGGCGGCGGCGCTGACGGCGGCTCTGTTCGCCCTCTGCACTCGGGTCGGCCCGCTGTCGATCGACGGAGGCCGCTGGTGGAGCGACCCGGTCTGGATGCTGCGCGCGATGCGTCTTGCGGCGGCGGCCGCCGCCGGGGCGGGCCTCGCCGTCGCGGGCGCCGCGATCCAGGGACTGCTGCGCAACCCGCTCGGCGATCCCTACGTCCTCGGCATCGCCAGCGGCGCGGGGGTCGGCGTGCGCGCGGGTCTCGCGCTCGGCGCGTGGGCGGGCTGGATCGCGTGGCGGACGCCGGCCTTCGCCTTCGTCGGCGCGCTGGTGGCGGCGGCCTCGGTTCATGCCGTCGCGCGGCGCCGCGGGCGTGTCGACCCCTTCTCGCTCATTCTCGCCGGCGTGATCGTCAACATCCTGAACGGCGCCCTGATCATGGCGCTCTACCTGGCGACGGATCCGCTCCGCGTGGACGAGTTCGCGCGCTGGGCGATGGGCGAGCTGCCGGAGGCGGTGGACCCGTCGCTGCTGGCGGTTTGCGGCGGCCTGGTCCTCGGCGCGTGGGCGGCGGCCTTCCGCCGGGCCGGCGCGCTGAACGCGCTGGGGCTGGGCGACGACGTGGCGCGTTCGCTCGGGGTTCCGGTCGGCGCGCTGCGTGTCGAGATCTTCGTCGGCTCGGCCCTCGCCACCGCGGCCGCCGTCGCGCTGGCGGGGCCGGTGAGCTTCGTCGGCCTGATGGTCCCGCACGTCGTCCGTCTCGCGACAGGACCCGACCATCGCCGGGTGCTCCTCCTGTCCGGCTTCGGCGGGGCGGTCCTGATGATCGCGGCCGAAACGCTCTGCCGTGGTATCGGCCCGCATCTCGGAGCCGGCCGGCTGCCGGTGGGCCTTCTCACGGCGCTGCTGGGGGCCCCGTTCTTCATCGCGCTGCTGCGGCGGCGGTTCGCGGAGGAGGACGCATGAACGCCGCGATCTCCGCGCGCGGGCTGGCCTTCGCGTACCGGCCCGCCGAGCCGGTGCTGCGCGGCGTCGACCTCGACGCGCGCGCGGGCGAGCTGGTCTGCATCCTCGGGCCCAACGGCGGCGGGAAGACGACGCTGCTGCGCTGCCTGCTCGGCCTCGCGGCGCCGTCGGGCGGGACCGTGACGATCGACGGCCGCCCGCTGGCGGGACTCCGGGCGCGCGAGCGCGCCCGCCGGCTCGCCTACGTGCCGCAGACGCCCGGCTCGGCGTTCGCCTTCAGCGCCCGCGAGATCGTACTCATGGGCCGTCTGTCGCATCTCGGGGCGCTGGGCCTGGCGGGGGCGCAGGACCTCGAGATCGTGCGCGCGGCGATGGAGATGACCGGCACCGAAGCGCTCGCGGGGCGCACGCTGGACGAACTGTCCGGCGGCGAGGCGCAGCGTGTGATGATCGCGCGGGCGCTGGCCCAGCAACCGACGATCCTGCTGCTCGACGAGCCGACCAGCCACCTCGACCTGCGCCAGCAGGGGTCGGTCACCTCGATGCTGCGGCGCGTCGCGCACGACTGGCCGATGGCGGTTCTGTGCGTCAGCCACGACCTCAACGTCGCCGCGGCGTTCGCCGACCGGCTCGTGCTCGTCGCGGGCGGACGCATCGCGGCCGACGGTCCGCCGGCCGACGTGCTCCGGCCGGACCTCCTGCGAGAGGTCTACGGCATCGATGTCGACCTCGTCCCCCGTCCCGGGTCCGGCCCTCCGCTGGTGGTCGCCCGGGTGCCGGCGTGACCGGGCCCCGGGGCTGCCGGGCTGCCACGGCAGGCTGTCGCGGCGCCATCGAAGTCTTCGCCCCGTTCGGCGAGGTGCTCACGCTGCGATCAGATCCCGCCGCAAGACCGCCCGATCATCCTGCACCGGATCAAGGCTTCCCTCGCGGGCGCTCCGCCGCACACGAGCCGGTAAGTCCTGAGGCACCAGAAGAAAAGGCGCCTTCGTCGCTTGACATCAGCCGGGGCGTGTGGGAATCTATCGGGTTGCCGGGGGAGGGGTCTCCTGCTCAGTTCCGCCAGTGGCGCCCGCTGTGGGGTGTTGCTGGTCGTGCCGTCACGCAACCGCCGTCGCGCAAACAGTCTGATCGACGTCCGCCATTCCGGATGGGCCGGAGGGGCGGGCCGAGGCTGGCGCCCCGTTCGGGGGCATGGCCGCGGGAGGGTGAGATGAGCGCAAGAGGCATTCGGGCAGGGGGTTGGATTCGGGCGGCGTGGGCGGCGGGCGTGGTCGGATGCGCCCTGGCGTTCGCGGTGCCGGAGTCCCCGGCGAAGACGATCATCGTCCGGAGCGACGACGCGGAGGCCTTCTTCTGGAGCGGCCTCTTCCGCACGTTCACGGACACGCTGATCACCAACGGGATCCCTCACACGATCGGCGTGATCCCGTCGCAGACCAGCGGGGAGCTGATCTCCGACGATGCGGCGATGACCGCCTATCTCAAGTCGATCAAGGGGATCTCCACCATCGAGCTGGCCCTTCACGGCTGGCAGCATTCCTACTACGAGTTCCAGTCCCTGACCCTGGCCCAGGCGGAGTCGAAGATCGCCTCCGGGCTTGCCGTTCTGCAGGCGGCCCTGGGGGTCGCACCGACCACGTTCATCCCCCCGCAAAACGCCTACAACAGCAACACGCTGCAGGCCTGCGCCAACAAGGGGCTCACCCGGTTCTCCGCGGCCGGCTACAACGATCCCTATGCCGGGCAGGAGCTGCCGGCGGGACTGCTGCACCTGCCGTCGACGGTCGATTCCCAGGACTGGAGCCGGGGCGGCGCGCTGAAGACCAGCGCCGCCGTCATCCAGGAATGCGTCGCGGCGCTCGCGTCGCGCGAGGTGATCGTCCTCCAGTTCCACTTCTGGGCCTTCGGCGACGATAACGGCGCCCTGGTGCCCGCGAACTACCAGGTGCTCCTCGAGATCATCGGCTGGCTGAAGCAACAGGCCGCCCAGGGCGTCACGCTGACCACCATCGGCGCGTACGGCCGCGCCGTCCAGCCGCCCGACCCGCCGCCGGTGACCTTCGTCGGCACCAACAAGACCCTCATCGTCCGCAGCGACGATGCGGAGGCGTTCTTCGGCCTCGACCTGCTCCGCACCGTCACGGACACGGTCATCAGCTACGGCGTCCCGCACACCCTCGGGGTGATCCCGTCGCACCCCAGCGGGGAGTTGCTCTCGGACGATCCCGGCATGGTGGCCTACCTGAACTCCATCAAGGGGACGCCCGGCGTCGAGCTGGCGCTCCACGGGTGGCAGCACGCGTCGTACGAGTTCGCGAACCTGACGCTGGCCGATGCGCAGTCGAAGATCACGGCGGGTCTCGCCGAACTGCAGGCGACGCTCGGGATCGTTCCGAAGACCTTCATCCCGCCCTACAACGCATTCAACTCGAACACGCTTCAGGCCTGCGTGAACAAGGGGCTGACCCGGTTCTCCGCCGCGTCCTACTCCGATCCCGCGGCGTGGACCGAATCGCCGCCGGGGCTGCTCCACGTCCCGTCGGTCGTCGACTTCCAGGACTGGAACAACAACGGGGCCGTCAAGAGCGGCGCGCAGATCATCCAGGAGTGCGAGGCCGCGCTGGCCCTGCGCGACACCGTCGTCATCCAGATCCACTTCTGGGCGTTCGGCGACAGCTCGGGCGCGCTGGACCCCGTGCCGTACCGGAGCCTGGTCGACGTGCTCGCCTGGGTCCGGGCGCAGGGCGACCTGGGCGCGAAGCTGAAGACCATCGCGGCCTACGCGCCGCCCGCTCCGGCGGTGACGAACAAGGTGCTGACCGTGGCGGTTGCGGGCGCCAACGACGACGCGTACGAGGCCGGCGGCACGATGGTCCGCGGCGCCGCGTACACGATCGCGGGCAAGAGCGGGTCCACGGTTCACCGCGCCGGCTTCCGCTTCGCGAGCGTGAAGCTGCCGAAGACCGCGAAGATCGTCAGTGCGAAGCTCCGGCTCTCCTACAACTGGGCGAGCGGCGCGACGGACACCATCCTCTATGGCGAGGCCAGGGACAGCTCCGCGGCGTTCGCGACCACCAAGAACAACCTCTCCGGCCGCACGAAGACCTCCGCCACCGTCGCGTGGTCAGGCCTTCCGATCGCCGCCTGGGGGCAGGTGATCGAGTCGCCCGACATCACGGCGATCGTGAAGCAGATCGTGAGCCGCACCGGGTGGAAGTCCGGGAACCCGATCACGATCCTCCAGTACGAGAACGCCGCCACCGCGAGGATCTGGGAGGCCATCACCTACGAAGGCGGGGCCTCCTTCGCGCCGAAGCTCGTCATCGAGTACCAGTAGCCTCCGGACATCCCCGTCCGCCGCCGCCGGGGGCGCCGATCCGGCCGCGCCGGGGCCCCGGCGGGACAGGCCCCGGCCGGCCCCGGTCGCCGGTATCGATCCCCTGTCGCGATTCGTCCTTGACCCGTGCGGCCTGGTACTCCATGATACGTACTACGCACCGCATAGTAGTATCATGCAGGGCTGGGTCACACAGTTGAGGAAGGGGCTCGTCGAGCTGTCCGTGCTGCACGTGCTGCGGCGCGGCGAGAGCTACGGCTACGAGATCGTCCAGGCGCTGCGCGATGTCGACGCGCTGGCGGTTTCGGAGAGCACCGTCTACCCCGTGCTGGCCCGCCTCCGCGACGAGGGCCTCGTGCGCGTCCGCGAGGGCGCCTCGCCCGAGGGCCCGCCCCGCCGCTACTTCTCGCTGACGCCGCAGGGCCGCCTGCGGCTGGCCGAACTGTCCGCCCACTGGGATCTCGTCGTCGCCGCGATGAAGCGCCTCCGCGAAACCAAGGATGCCTGAGGAAGCCCCATGAATCTCCCCGCCGCACTGCAGCAACGGATCGAAACCTACCTCGACGACGTCCTCGCGCAGGCCGCGCTCGACCCCGCGGCGCGGCAGGAACTGCGCCGCGATCTCGAGGCGCACATCCTGGACGCCCTTGCCCGCGATGGCGCCGCGCCCTCCGCCGAGCGGCTGGAGGCCGTTCTCGGCGCCATGGACCCGCCCGAGAGCTTCCGGCCCGGCGCGGGGCCCGTCGCCTCGGTCGAGACCGGCGCCCCCGCCGCCACGGGCGCGGGGACCGCCGGCGGTCGCTGGTTCGCGCTCGCGCTTGCCTTCCTCGCCCTCAACGCATGGGGCGTCTGGACGATGACGCGGTCGGCGTCCGACGCCGCGCCGCGCGTGGTGGCCGCGCCCGCGGCCGACGGCGTGATCGCGAGCAACGAGCGTGTCGTCTGGGCCTTCAGCGCGGACATGGCCGGCGCCGTGCCGGATGCCGCCGCCGGCGAGCCCGTGCGCTTCGTTCCGCCCGTCCGCGGCACGTTCGAGTGGACCGGTCCGCGCGACCTCGTCTTCCAGCCCGCCGGCTCCTGGCCGCCCGCCACCGCCTTCGAGGCCGTGCTCTCGGACCGGCTCGCATCGGCCGCCGGGCGAACCGTGGACGGCGATCGCACCTTCCGTTTCCGCACCGCCCCGCTGAACCTGCTTGCCGTCGAGCAGGCCGGCCTGACGGCAGGCCGCGAGGTGACGCTGAAGCTCCGCTTCTCCGCCGCGCCCGAGCCGCGGGAACTGGCGAAGCACATCGTCCTCAAGACCGCCGGCGGCTCGCCGGTCGCGTTCAGCCGGATCGGGGACGTTCAGTCGGCCGACGTCCTCATCCGGACCGCGCCGCTGCTGGACGATCGCTTCGAACTGCGCATCCGCGCCGGCCTTCCGCCCGCCAAGGGCACGCTGCCGCTGCCGGACGACGAGGTCTACACGCTGGCCGTCGCGCCGCACCTGCAGCTGACGCGCCTGGCGCCGAACAGTCCGGCCTTCGAGGGCTGCCGCCTCGGGGCCTACTTCACCGAGGCGGTCGATGCCCGCAGCGCGCCGGCCCACATCACGGTCGAGCCGGCCGTGGCGTTCACCGTCGAGGCCTTCGAATCGTGGCAGGGCGCGGGGCTCACCCTGCGCGGCGACTTCCAGCCGGGCGCCGTCTACGACATCACGTTCAAGGCGACGCTGCAGTCCGAGGGCGGCTCGGCGCTCGGCCGCGAGGTGCGCCGGCGCGTCCAGTTCCCGCACCGCGCGCCGTCGCTGGCGATCGGGCTCGACGGCCGCTACCTCTCGCCGCGCGGCCCGCTGGCCGTGCCGCTCACCGCGGTCAACGTCCGCGAATGCAACGTGTCCGCCCGGCCGCTGCTGCGGCGCAATCTCGTCCACTTCGCGATGCGCGAGGCGGGACGGTTCTCCTCGACCTACGTCGACGACGCGCGCGACGCGGCGGACCAGCTCACCGGCACGGCGTCGAACCGGGTCGTCCGCTTCCCCGACCGCCGCAACGAGACGCAACGGCTTCCGGTCGACCTGCGCGACTTCGCCGCGGACCGCGCGCTCGGCGCCTGGCTGGTCACCGCCGACGCACGCGACGTGCCGCCCGCGCACCGGCTGGTGGTCGTGACCGACCTGGGCCTGAGCGTGAAGCGCGGCCGCAGCGGCGCCCTCGTGTGGGTCACGTCCCTCCGCGACGCCACGCCGGTCGCGGGCGCGAAGGTGACGGTCCTCGGCAACAACAACGCGGAGCTGGGGCAGGGAGTCAGCGACGCCGACGGCCTGGCGCTCGTTCCGCTGCGCGACGACGCCGAGATCGAGCCGTTCCTTGCGGTTGCGGAGAAGGGCGGCGATCTCTCCTTCCTGCGGCTCCCGGGCTCGGAGGTGGTGCAGGAAAAGGACGTCGACGGCCGGCCCTACCTCGCCGCCGGCTTCGAGGCGTTCGTCTTCACCGACCGCGGCATCTACCGGCCGGGCGAGACGGTCCGCGTCAAGGCACTGGTCCGCAACCGCGAGATGCAGGCACCGGATCCGTTCCCGACCGTGCTGCGCGTGCGCCGGCCCGACGGCCGCATCGTCCGCGACCTGCCCGTCATGCTGGACGATCTCGGCGCCGCCGAGGCGGCGGTGCGCATCGAGGAGTTCCTCCCGACCGGCCTCTACAGCTTCGAACTCGAGGTGCCGGGCACATTCAAGGTGCTGGGCTGGACCTCGGTGGCGGTCGAGGACTTCGTGCCGCCGCAGATCGAAGCGTCGGCGACGCTCCCGGCGGGCCGCCTCGCCGCCGGTGCGGGGATCGCGATCGGGAGTTCCGCGCGCCACCTGTTCGGCCGCGCGGCGGACGGCCTCGCCGCGGAGGCCCGGGCGCGATTCGAGCCGGCGCCGTTCGAACCGAAGGGGTGGGACGGGTGGTCCTTCGGCGACGCCGAACGCTCGTTCCCGGCCCGCCCGCACGAACTCGGCCGCAAGGCGCTCGACGGGGAGGGGCGCGCGGAGTGGAACGTGAAGGCCGATCCCGCGTGGCGTCCGCCGGCGGCGCTGCGGCTGGTCGCGGGGGTCACGGTCTTCGAAGCCAGCGGGCGCCCGGTGTCCGCGGTTGCGACGGCGCCCCTGGACGTCTATCCCTACTACCTCGGCCTCAAGCCCGCGCGCGAAGGCGGGCACCTCCGCGTCGGCGAGCCGCTCCAGGTGGCCGTCGCCGCCGTCGCGCCGGACGGCGCGAAGGCCGCCGCGCCGGCGTCCGTGAAGGCGACGGTCGCCCGCATCGACTGGTCCGGCGCGCTGCGCCGCAACCCGGACGGCACCTGGTCGTGGAGGTCCGAGCGCACGCTGACGACGATCGCGCGGCAGGATCTCGAGCTGGCGGCCGGCGCGGGCGGATTCACGCTCCGCGTCGAGCACGCCGGCGACTACCTCGTGTCGGTCGAGGGCCCGAAGGGCGTCGCCTCCAGCCTCCGGTTCTTCGCCGCCGCGGCGGACGCCCGGTGGGTGGACTGGTCCAAGGAGAAGCCGGACCTGGTCCGGCTGGAGTCGGACAAGACGTCGTATGCCCCCGGCGACCTCGCGCGGATCGCGATCAAGGCGCCGTTCGCGGGCCTGGCGCTCGTGACGCTGGAATCGGACCGCGTCCTCGAGCGGCGCGTGATCCGCCTCGCCGGCACCGCCCACTCGGTCGAGTTCACGATGAAGCCGGAATACGGCCCGAACGTCTACTGCGGCGTCACGCTGCTCCGCCCGGCGAAACCCGAGCCGGTCTGGTCCGCCCACCGCGCCGCCGGGTTCGTGTCGCTGACGGTCGTTCCACCCGGCCGCCGCCTCGCCGTCGGCGTCGAGGCGCCGGAGACGATCCGCCCGGGCACGCGGCTGGACGCGCGGCTGTCGGTCCAGGACGAGGCCGGCGCGCCGGCCGATGCGGCCGTCGTCGTCGCGGCGGTGGACGAGGGCATCTGCCGGCTGACGGACTTCGCGACGCCCGACCCGCTGGCCTTCTTCCTCGGCCGGCGCGCGCTGGCGGTGGAGATGTTCGACCTCTTCCGCGACCTGATGCCGCTCCTCGAGGACAGCGCGGCGGGCGCCTCGCACACCGCCGGCGGCGAGGGCGCGGCCCTGCAGCGGCGGCTCAACCCGATCCGCGCCTCGCGCTTCCGCCCGGTCGCGCTGTGGGCCTCCGGCCTGCGGACCGGGACCAACGGCGCCGCGGTTGCCTCGTTCGATGTGCCCGAGTTCACCGGCCGGCTGCGGCTGATGGCCGTCGCGTTCGACCGCACGCGCGCGGGCTGCGCGACCGGCGCGGTGACGGTGAAGCGCCCGCTCGTCGTCCAGGCCGGCCTGCCGCGATTCCTCGCGCCCGGCGACCGGTGCGACATGAGCGTGCAGATCTTCAATGAAACGGACGCGAACATCACGGCCCGCGTGCGCGTGACGACGCAGGGCCCGCTGGCCGCCGGCCGCGGCGAGGCGACGCTGGATCTCGCGGCGGGCGCGGCCGGCCCCGTGACCATCCCGATGACCGCCGGCGCGGCGCCGGGCAAGGCGTTGTGCGCGGTCGAGGTGACGGCGGGCGGCGAACGCTACGCCGAGACGATCGAGCTGGCCGTGCGCCCGGCGGCGCCGCGCGAGTCGCGGGCCGCGGTCGGGGCCGTCGCCTCCGGGCGCGAGACGCGGATCGAGGCGCCGGAGGGCTGGGTGCCCGAGTCGCTCGACTTCGAGGTGTGGGCCTCGGCCCGGCCGGAGATCGGCCTCGCCGGCGGGCTCGACTACCTCATGCGCTATCCCTACGGCTGCCTCGAACAGACGACCAGCTCGGCGTTCCCGCTTCTCGTGCTTCCGGACCTCGTCAACGCCGCCCGGCCCGGCGCGATGGGGAAGGAGGACGCCGACGACTTCCTCCGCGCGGGCATCGAGCGGATCCTCTCGATGCAGATGGCCGACGGCGGCTTCCACCCGTGGCCCAACGTCGGCGACGGGGCCGACTGGACCGCCACCTACGCGACGCACTTCCTCGTCGAGGCCCGCCGCGCGCGCCACGCCGTGCCGGAGGACCGCCTCGACGCCGCGCTCGACGCCCTCCGCACCCGGCTCGAGGCCGCCGGACCGACCGACGCCGATCCCGGCAACGCCGCGTGGCAGGACGACCAGGAGCGGCGCGCCTACATCTGCGAGGTCCTCGCCCGCGCCGGGAAGCCCGAGCCCGGCTGGACCGCCCGCCTGCTGGAGCAGTCCGCCCGCCTCCGCCCGTCCTCGCGCGCGCACCTCGCCGCGGCGCTGATCCTCGGCGGCCGCCCGCGCGACGCCGCCCCTCTGCTTCGCGGCATCGAGCCGGCCGGCGGGGCCGACACCCGGCGCGCCGGCGGCTGCTTCAACAGCCGCGTCCGCGACGCCGCGCTCGCGCTGCTCGCGTGGGTCGAGGTCGATCCGTCCGCCCCCGAGGCCGCGGCCTTCGCGAAGCAGGTGCAGGACGCGCGCCGCGACGGACGCTGGGCGACGACGCAGGAGAACGCGATCGCCCTCCTCGCCCTCGGGCGCTACATCGCCGCGCAACCGCGCGAGACCGAGCCCTTCCGCGCCGCGCTCCAGCCGAGCGAGGGCGCCGGAACCAACGCAACGGAGCGGGCGCTCGTCCGGTGGACGCCCGGCGCGCCGGGCCGCGCCCGCTGGGTGCGCATCGAGAACGAAGGCCCCGGCCGCTGCTACTTCGGCGCGACGGTCTCCGGCGTGCCCGCCGCGGGCACGGTGGTCGAGGAGGACCGCGGACTCCGGGTGCGCCGCGCCTTCCTGCGGTTCGACGGCCGGCCGTGGGAGGGGATGACGTTCCGCCAGGGCGACCTGGTCGTCGTCCGGCTGGAGATCGCCGTGGATCCGGCCGTCGCGCCGCTCGAGAACGTCGTGATCGAAGAGCTCCTGCCCGCGGGCTTCGAGATCGAGAATCCGTCGTTCGAAGTCGCCAACCAGGCGCCCTGGCTCGGCGAGCGGCGGAACTGGATGATCCACCGCGACGTCCGCGACGACCGCCTCGTGCTCTTCCCGCGCCCGGTCACCGGCACACCCGGCGACCCCCAGACGTGGCATTACACCGTCCGCGCCGTCACCCCGGGGCGCTTCGTCGTGCCCCCGCTCCGCGCCGAGGCGATGTATGATCCGTCGATCCGCGGCACGCACGGAAAGGCGGAGATCGAGGTGAAGCCCTAGGAAGAACGCCGAGCATCGAACGCCGAACATCGAACACCGAACATCGAACGGCGGACGCAACGCCCAACAACCAACAGCCAACAGACACTGGCCACTCGACACTGGCCACCCGACACTGGCCGTCCGACACGAGCCCCCCTGGCACCCGACATGAACCCGAAACGCGAAGCCCGGAACTTGAGACTCCTCCTCCCGGTCCTGCTGGCTGCATCCCTGCGCGCATCGGCCGACGACGAGACCGGCGCCGCGAATGCGTTCCGTCCATCGGAACTCGTCACGAAGGCGATGCCGAACGCGGGCGTGGCCCGGATCGAGTACCGCAACATGTGGCCGGAGAAGGGGTGTCCGCCGGAAGCGCTGGCGACGGTCCGGCGCGAGATGTGGGCGCTGTGGGCCGTCGAGGACGTCAAAGGGTGGACGCCGCTCGCCGAGGCGCCGGCCGACGTCGCGGCGGCGGCGAAGGGGATCGCGGACCGGTTCCAGGCCCGGTACCGGGCCTTCCGCGACGAGTTCCCCGACAGCGCGGCGGTGTGGAGCGACTTCCGCAAGGTGCACATGATCGCCCGCGTCGGCAAGCTGCTTTCGATCACGATCCGGCGGGAGTGGTACACGGGCGGCGCGCACCCGGCGCATTCGATCCGCCATCTCATCTTCGACCTCTCTACCGGCCGCCGGCTCGGCGTGACGGACCTCGTGGCGGAGGAGAAGCGGCCCGAGCTGGCGCGGCGCATCCGCGAGGCGATCCTGGCGAAGCGCGGGCTGCCCGCGACGGCGACGGACGGGGAGGCCGGATTGTTCGCCGGCGCGAAGATCGAGCCGTCGAATGCCTTCGTCGACCTCCGCGGCGTCGGCTTCACCTTCAACGAATACGAGATCGCCCCTTACGCCGTCGGCGCGATCGAGGTGGTCCTCCCGTTCGACGCCATTGCCGACCTGCTTCTCCCCGCCGCCGCCGCGCGCATGCCGACGCCGGAGGAGATCCGCGCCGCGACGCCGGCGGCCGCCGCACCGCCTCCCGCGCCCTGATCGTCCGCCGGGAAGGCGGCGGAGGCCGGAAGCGCCGAACCGCCCGTCCTGTCCCGGGTTACTGCACGTCCCCGTGAGCGCGACGTGCGTGTTTCGTTCTTCGGGCTTGGGATTCCGTGCGTCTCCGGCCGCCCCGCGTCCCCCGGGTTCACTCCTCGAGTTCCTTGTCGTCCGTTGTCCGGCGGCGTACCGTCGGGCCTTCGATCGGGAGACCGGATGAATGCCAGGAAACTGTCCGCGTGTTTCACCACCGACAAGGTCGGGGAGTCGAGGGACTTCTACGTCCGCCACTTCGGCGCCCGGGTCACCTTCGATTGCGGGTGGTACGTGAACCTGCAGGTCGGACGTGAAACCTCCGAGCTGCAGTTCATGGCCCCGCGGGACCCCGGGCCGCCCGCCTGCAATCCGGCGGGCCTGGTGTACAACTTCTGCGTCGACGACGTTGATGCGGAGCATGGCCGGCTCGTGGCGGCCGGACTGGTTCCGGTCATGCCGCTGGACGACCATCCGTGGGGGGATCGCGGCTTCGCGATCGTCGATCCGAACGGCATCACGCTGTACATCTACTCGGACCGCGAACCGTCGGCGGACTTCAAGCCGTTCTTCAAGGGATGAGCCGGAGGGGCATGCAAGCGCACTGGAAGCTCGGAATGGCGCCGGTCCTCCTGGCCGGCTGCGTGGCGGCGGCGGCGGAAGGCCCCGGCGGGGCGGTGGCGGCGACGAACCCCGTCACCTACGAGGCGTTCGGCGCCGTGGGGGACGGCGTGGCGGACGATCTCGCGGCGATCTGCGCCGCCCACGCCCACGCCAACCGGCACGGACTGCCGGTCCGGTCGAATCCGAAGGCGACGTACCAACTCGGGCGCACGGCGCGCACCGCGGTCATCGCCACCGACACGGACTGGAGCACCTCGCGCTTCCTGATCGACGACAGCCAGGGCGTCGAGAATCACCGCAAGTCGCTCTTCGAGGTCGTCTCGCTGCTGAAGCCGGTGTCGCTGAAGATCCAGAAGCTCGCGCGGGGCCAGGAACGCGTCGACGCGCGCCCGGCCGTCGATTGTCTCGTCTTCGTGGAGAACCGTCACCGGAAGATCTTCATCCGGCGCGGCCTCAACCAGAACGACGGCACCGCGCAGAAGGAGGTCTTCGTCCTCCGCCGCGACGGCTCGATCGAGGGCGCGATCGACTGGGACTACGATCCCGTCACGCGCGTCGAGGCCCGGCCGGTCGACCCCCGGCCGCTGATCCTGCGCGGCGGCGTCTTCACCCACGTCGGCAACCGCATGCGGCAGGAGAAGGGCTACAACTACTGGGCCCGCAACATCGAGATCCGCCGCTCGAACACCGAGGTCGACGGCCTGACCCACCGCGTCACCGGCGAGACCGACGTCGGGCATCCGTACGGCGGCTTCCTCAGCATCCAGCAATGCGCGAACATCACGCTTCGCAACTGCTCGATCGACGGCCGCAGGACCTACCGGACCATCGGCGCGGCGGGCAAGCCGGTCTCCATGGGCTCGTACGGCTATGGCGTCTCGCTGGTCGTGAACTTCCACATGATCAACTGCCGGATGGACCGGATCGACGACCGAACCCGCTGGGGCGTGATCGGCAGCAACTTCATGAAGAACATCCTGCTCGAGGACTGCGTGCTGTCGCGCATGGACGTTCACCAGGGCGTCTCGGGGTCCTATGTCATCCGCCGCTGCACGCTCGGTCACGCCGGCCTCAACGCCGTCGGGCGGGGCCGGCTGGTCGTCGAGGAGTCCACCCTGCACGGCTCGAACCTGATCACGTTCCGTTCGGACTACGGCTCGCCCTGGGACGGCGAGGTTCTCATCCGCGACTGCCGCTGGATCCCGAGCGGCGGCGCCCCCTCCCGCCCCGTGATGTTCGGCATGCAGAACGACGGCACGCACGACTTCGGCTATCCCTGTTCCATGCCGCGCGAGATCCGCATCGAGGGTCTCTTCGTCGACGATTCCAATCACCCCAAGGACTACGAGGGCGTCGTGTTCTTCGCCGATCCGCTCGGCGGCTCGCACGCGGACCGACCCCATCCCTACGCCGTGACGAAGACGGTGACCGTCCGCGGCCTCACGACCGCCAGCGGGAAGCCGCCGCGCGTTTCGTCGAACGCGGAACTCGCGAAGGCGATCACCCTGCAGTAGAGGATGGCCCCGCCGGATCCCGCGCGTGCATGCGGCGGGCCCACGGGAGAACGCGAGCGCGAGTCCCCCGCGACCGCTACGGTCGTGCCGGGGACAGCGTGAAGCTCTTGATCGTCACCCCGCGGCTCGCGGGGGCCAGCTCGAAGCGGAGGACGTTCCGGCCCGCGGCCAGGGAGATCTCGACCGGGGGCGTGGGCTGCCACAGGCCGGTGGTGCAGGGGACCGCGACCTCGGCCGGCGTCCGGGCGTCGTTCGCCGCGAACAGGAACTTCTGGCCGGCCTGCAGGGTCGCCACCCGCGCCGTCAGCCGGTACGTGCCGGCCCGCGGCGCGTCGAAGGTGTAGTCGGCCTTGAATCCGCCGCTGCAGTGCATCTGCATGCCGCCGGAGAAGCTCTTCATGACCGCGCACGGGCCCGACGGCTTGCCGTGCGCCGTCGCCGGAATGACGATGGAGCCGTCGGCGTTGACCGCAACCTGCTCGTCGGCGGCCGGAACCGGCGCCAGCGCCATGATCCGCCGGTCGGGCGACTCGTTCGCCTCGCCCAGCTCCTGGCCGAGCGGTCCCAGTTCGACGGCGCGCGAGGCCAGGACCACGGCCTGGTGGTGGGCCATGTTGCTCCAGAAGCCGCCGGCCACCTTCCTGCGGTCGTTGTAGGCCTCTTCGCCGAGCGCGCGGCTGACCCATTGCGCCCGCAGCACCTTCATGTACCCCTGCGCGTCCTCCCTCGCCTGGCTCTCCAGAAGGAAGTCCGATCCGCTGCGCGGGGCGCCGTCCTTGTCCCACCAGCTGTGCGGGAAGCCGGCCCCGAGGTTGATCACCCAGCCCTTCGGCGTCCAATGGCTCAGCGCGGCGTGCTTGTGCTGGGTCACGCCCCAGACGGGGATGCCGAAGCTGCGCAGGATGAAGCGGCCGAAGAACGCGCGCCGCCCGCACACGCCGCCGTTCCGGGGGATGTTCTGGTAGTTGTGCTGCGTGGGCAGGTCGTCCTTCACGTTCTGCGAGCCGTAGCTGACGTCCGTCCGGACGGCCGCGGAGTAGCGCCATCCGTAGTCGGGATTCACGACGTGGTCGGGCCGGTAGGTCCGCAGCATCTCGCGCCCCCACGCCAGGATCGAATCGGGCGCGTCGCAGCCGACGACCATCCGGTACTCCCATGCCGTGAAGTCCTTGAACGCCGGATCCAGTTCGCCGTCGAGATACGCCTTCTCGTAGTGGAGATAGCGCCGGACCGGGTCGACCAGGGCCGGCCCGTTGGTCTGCGCGGCCGGGTTGGACTGCGGCACCGGCACGGCGTGCTCCAGGCTCGTGGCCAGCGCCAGCCGCTGCAGGGCGCCCTCGCCGGATTTCGGGCTGGCCTGCCGGATCGCCGAGAGGATCTGCATGGCCGGGCCATACCGGCCGCCGCTCGCGCCGCCGGCGACGAGCATGTCCCTCATCAGTCCGTCATCGGCCAGCAGTTTCGCCACCAGGGCCTGCGTCTCCGGCCCCTGCTGCGCGAACGCCGCCAGTCCCTTCGGCGTCGCGTCCGCCATGACGGCGCATCGGACGAGGTTCACATCCAGCCTGTCGCTCGACAGAACCGGATCCAGGTCCGCCAGGAGCGCCTTGACCGCGGTGAGTTCGTCGGCGCGCGCCGCGGCCAGCGCGGCTTGGGCGGCCTCGTTCGCCCGGGTCAGCTTCGGCTGGTCGACCTTCGCCTTGTCCCATGCGGCCTGGCGTTCCCCGAGCGCCTTGAGGCCGTCCTCCTTGTTCGCCTGCCATTTCGCGAGATCCTTGGTCGCCGCCTCGCGCTCGGCATTCGTGGTCGCCTTCTTCAGCGCGGCCTGCGCCTCTGCGATGCCCTTCTCTGCGCCGCCGATCCACTTGCCCTTCGCGTGCCCGACCAGCGCCTCCGCCGTCTTCACGCCGTCGAGGGCCTTCTGCGTCGTCGCGGCGTCGGCCTCCGCCTTCTTGACCGCTTCCTGCGCCCGCTGGAGGGCGGCCTTCTTCGGATCGGCCACGACCGGAAGGGCCTTCGCGATTTCGGCCTGCTGGGTCGCCAGGGATGCGGCGAAGGCGGCCTCGAGCTTCCGGCCGGTCTCCGTGAGCGGGACCTCCGGCTCCGTCCCTTTCGCGGCCGCCCGGGCGTCGGGACGGCCGACGGCCAGCGCCGCCAGGACCGCGGCGAGTCGGATGATGGGGTGGGGGGTCATGGGCCTCCTCCGGGCGCGGTCTCCATGGACCTGCATCCCGCGGTCACGGTCGTTCGCTTCGGACATCAGGGCTTCAGCAGTTCGATCATCGCCTTGCCCATGGCCTCGCCGACGTCCATGTAGACCTTGGCGTTGCCGCCGTAGTGGCCGTTTCCGCTGCCGCCGCGGGCCATGTCGTGGGTGTAGACCGTCGCCACGTTGCCCTTGAACTCGGGGTACTTCCCGGACTTCCCATCCACCGCCATCATGGCGTTCATGACGGTCTCGGTGTTGCCGCCGCCGCCCTTGACGGCTTCGCCGAGCGTGGCGATGACGAACTTCGCGTTGGGGGCGTTGAAGTCCTTGCGCAGCGACTTGATGACGTTGACGAGATTCTCCTCGTAGCGGCTGGACAGCGCCTCGCTTCCGCAATCCCGCTCGCCCTGCCACCACAGGAATCCCACCACCTCGAAGCCCTTGGCGCCGGGGTAGTACGTGCCGAGTTCCGACAGGACCTTCTTCGCGTTGGCCACGTCGTCGTCGTACTGCTTGCCGGCATACCACGCGATGGGCACCGGCTCGGTCCCCTTCTCCCAGCGATCGGGCGACTGCTTGTATCCGGCGTAGACGTGCGTCACGTCCTTGCCCGTCTTCCGATCCTTGGACGTGAATTCGAAGCCCTTGCTGCCCGGGGGCAGGAGATCCCAGCCCAACGCGCGGTTGCCGATGCAGCTCTTGAGCAGCATGACCGGCTCGTCCAGGCGGTCGCCGATCGCGTGACCGAAGCCGTACTCGACGCCGATCTTGCCCTTGCCGACCTTGAGCGGGCCGTTGTTCAGCACGTTCATGCCGCCGCCCCTGCCGACCATGACCTGCACGAAGCGCACGTCGTCGCGCTCCGCCCAGTTGCCGGCGCCGTCGACGAGGTACGGGTAGAGCTTCTCGGTCTTCACCGCCTTCTCGAGCGTTTCACCCTTGTCCCCGGCGACGTTCCCCATGCCGACCATGTTGGACTGCCCCATGAGGATGAAGACCTTGACCGGTTTCGACAGGTCGGCGGCCACCGCGTGCAATCCCAGCGCCGCCGCCGCCAGCACCCCCAAGGACGCGAGCCATGATGTCGTCTTCATTGGTTTCCTTCCCCTTTCTTGTCTTCGGACCCGTAGGCGATCCTGCAACTCACATCCACGGCCGCCGGGAGCTTCAGCGTGCACGAGGTGGCGGTCTTTCCCCGCGCCGCCCGCGCCGGCTTGCCGTCGACCGTGACCGAGTCCACGGCCGCGGGCAGGTCCAGCACGACCGTCTGCGCCTTCCCCGAGCGGAGGGTGCACTCAACCCCGCCGGGCGTCCAGTGGAGGCGCCGCACCTCGATCTGGCCGCGGGCCAGCACGCCCTCGATCGTTCCCGTCGGCCATGCCTTGGGAAGCGCGGGAAGGAGTTGCAGCCTGCCGGGCTCGGAGGCGACGAGCATCTTGATGATGACCGCGGGCATCCCGCCGCTGATATCCATATTGAACAGCGAACGGTGGTTGTGCATCGACGCGAGGTTGCTGAGCCAGAACCGGTTCGCCAGCTGCACCAGGCAGCGGTAGGCCAGTTCGCCGTCGCCCAGGCTGGCGGCGGCCTGCCCGAGCTGCACCAGGCCGAACGACATGAAGCCGCGCTGGTTGTTCTGCCAGTGATGGTCGAGCTTGAACTCGATGCTCTTCTTGAACGCGGCGCGCAGCCGGGGGCTCCGGGCGATCTCGTCGGGCATCCCGTCGTACAGCGGGTAGAGCTGGGAGGAATGCCGGTGGCTGTCGTTGTTCTCCAGCTTCGGCGTGATCCATTCCTTGATGATCCCGCGCTCGTCCACCTGGTAGTCCGGCATCTTGGCGAGCATCCGCTGCCAGCGGGGGATCCTGTCCTCGTTCCGGCCGAGTTCGCGCGAGGCGTCGATGGTGTTCTGCAGGAGTTCCTTCGCCACCGCGACATCCATGGTGGCGTTGAAGGTCCCCTGCGACTTGGTGTTGCCGGGCGTGTTCTCCGGCGATTGCGTGGGCGAGAAGACCCACCGCCCGTCGGGGCCCTCGTAGAGGAAGTCCTCGAAGAACAGGACGGCCTTCTCCATGAACGGCAGCGCATGGTCGGCCAGGAAGGCCCGGTCGCCGGTGTAGAGATAGTAGTCGTAGAAGAAGTGGGCCGCCCAGCCGGCGCCCCCAACCCAGAAGCCGCCGGCGAAGCTCGGGGCCAGCGCGTTGTTGAATCCGTGCGTCGAGCTGCGCGACGGCAGCACGATGCCGCGCGCGCCGAACAGGTGCTTCGCGTTGACTTCGAGCCACGGCACGAGCGACTCGATGTAGGAGGTGTAGGCGCGCATCAGCTCCGGCAGGTTGCCCATCAGGTTGGCGGCGATGGCGGACGGCACGTTGCCGTTGTGGGTGTAGTCGCTCGCCCAGCCGGGGACGTAGGTGCCGCCCCAGACCCCCTGCAGGTTCGGAGGCAGCTCCCCGGTGCTGCAGATGATGTTGTAGCGGCCCGCGTCGAACTCCTTCTCGATCAGCGCGCGGTTGGGATTCTCGCAGGTGGATTCCGCGATCAGCTCCTCGGTCGTCCGCCGGTGGTCGGCGCCGCCGCCGAGATCCAGGCGCGCCCGGGTGAACAGCGCGCCGTGCAGCTCCGCGTGCCGCCGGAGCAGCAGGGCGTAGTCGTCCGGCAGTGCGGCGAGCGCCTTCTCCATGGCCTCCGCGGCCGGCGCGTCGGGGTCGTAGACCGGACGCAGGTCGACGAGGACAAGAATGCGGTCCGCGCCCTTGACCACGAGCGTGCCGTTGGCCTGGGCCTCGGTTGCGCCGCCCGTCACGATCGCCCGCGCATGCCCTTCGATCGTGTGAATGCTGCCCGGGTACGCCTTGGGGTATCGGTTCCGGTAGGTGAGGGAACGGTCCGTGGCCGACGTGGCGATGTCGGACACGAACTCCTTGAACGCCTGGTCGGAGCGCTTGGAGACGTCGCTGTCGCTGTTGAACTCGTCGCTCGGCTCGCGTGGTTCGAGCGCGAGCCGGCAGTCGAGGAGGCCGGGGGCCGATCCGGCGATGGACAGCACCGCCACGCGGTCCGAGCGGGACGCGAACATGCGGCGCTCGAACGTGCCGCGGTCGTCCGACCAGCGGACGGCGGTTTCTGCCGTCTGGAAGTCCACGGACCGGCTGTAATCGCGCACGGCGCCCCGGGCCGTGCTGGTGATCGTGAGGTCGAAGGCCGGCACGAAGTTGTCCGGGTACAGGAAGCCCTTCTGGCCGGAGAGGTTGAACTGGAGCTCCGTCGCCTGCCTGTAGAGCCCCCGGTCGATCAGGCTCCGGACCTCGAACAGCCGCGCCGACTGGTCGGCGGGCATCACCGGCGGCCCCATCGGCATGAAGAGCCGCTCGTGCGTGAAGATGATCCGCTCGTCCAGCGGGCGGCCGAGGACGTTGATGCCGATCGTTCCGTTGCCGGACAGCAGTCCCTCCTCCCAGATCCTGGCGGGCTGGGAGCTGACGAACCCCCGCGGCGGGACCGGCAGCGCGCCGGGCTCCGCCCTGCCCGCGGCCGCCAGCAGGATGCCCGTGGCGCAGACACCGTGAGACAACGTATGCGACGCGATTCCGGATCTCATGTTCACGCGATTCAGCCCCGAGGGTGAGCCCCATGTTCCGCTCCGCGGCGGGGGATGTCAACCGGCCGCCACCGGGGCTCCCAGGGCAGGCGCATCTTCCTCGAGGTCGTGGCGCCTTTCGGTCGGCGGGGCGCGGAGTCGCGGGTGGACGCTGGAGCCCTTGCGGTTGCGGGGGTGCGACGCGCACCAGGCCGGCCGGATCGCGCGGGATCCCGCCCCGCCTGCGGCGTTGCCGAAGGGGGCGCGGACACGAGTCCCGCGCCCCCTTCGTCGCCTTGCATCCGGGGCGGTCTGCCGCGTTCCCGGCCGGGCCCCTCGCGGGCTCGGGGCCACCCGGTGCGCGCCGCGGCAGCGCCTTTGCCTTGATTCAAGGATCGTCCGGCTGGGATCTCCCTTTCCCGGCGGTGGAAGGAGAATCCTGAGGATCCCGCTCGCAGGGCTCGGTTTCGACAGGAACAAGATGTGTCTGCCCTGACCGGCCCCCATGCATCGGCCTCCCGACCCGCAGTCGTCTTGTCCCCCTGTCGATGCGCGTGTAGCGTACCGGCATGCGGGCCATGGGACGATACTCCAGGCAACTTCGGGCGGCCGCGCTGGCGGCGGCGGTGCTGGCGGGGGCGTTCGCGCTCGCGTGGGCCGCGTGTCCGTTTCCGGCGGCGAAACTCGCGACATACCCGGAGGCGACCGTGCTGCTCGACCGCGAGGGCCGGGCGCTGCGCGTCCGCCTCGGCGAGGACGACAGCGACTGCCGTCCGCACTTCGAGCCGCGGGCGGACGACTGGATCTCCCGGGCCATCATCGCGGTCGAGGACCGCCGCTTCCGCTCTCATCCGGGCGTGGATCCCGTCGCGATCCTCCGCGCCGCCGCCGACAACCTGCGCCACGGGCGCGTCCGCTCGGGCGCCTCGACGATCTCGACGCAGGTCGTCCGTCTCCTCGAACCGCGGCCGCGGACGCTTGCGACCAAGATCGTCGAGGCCTTCCGGGCGCTGCAGATGGAGCGGATCCTCGGCAAGGACGCGATCCTCGCGCAATACCTCAACCGCGCCCCGTTCGGCGGCAACGCCGTGGGCGTCGAATCGGCCAGCCGCCGCTATTTCGGCAAGTCCGCGCACGACCTGAGTCTCGCCGAGGCCGCGCTGCTCGCCGGGCTTCCGCAGTCGCCGACGCGCCTGCGTCCCGACCGCCACCCGGAGCGCGCCCGCCGCCGCCAGGCGCACGTCCTCGAACGCATGGAGGCCTGCGGCGTCATCGACGGCGCGCAGCGCGCCGCGGCTCTCGCGCAGCCGCTCGCGATCCGCCCCGCCGCCTACCCGTTCCGTGCTCCGCACTTCGCGGAGCTCGCGCTCGAGGCCGCGCCGGGCGGCGGCACGCGCCGGACCACCCTGGACCCCGTCCTTCAGGGCGCCGTCGAGTCCGCGCTCCGCCGCCACGCCGCGCCGCTCGCCGCGGCCGGGATCCACGGCGCGGCGGCGGTCGTGATCGAGGTGCGGACCGGCGCGGTCCGCGCGCTCGCCGGTTCGCCGGACTACGGCGACGCGGACCACGCCGGCCAGGTCAACGGCGCCGCGGCGCCGCGGTCCGCCGGCTCGACGCTCAAGCCCTTCGCGTTCGCGCTGGCCATCGACCAGGGCCGCCTGACGCCCGGCCGCGTGCTGGCCGACGTGCCCCGCTCGTATGCCGGTCTCGACCCGCGCAACTTCGACGACGAGTGGATGGGCCTCGTGTCCGCGCGCGACGCGCTCGTCCTTTCGCTGAACCTCCCGGCGCTCGGGGTCGCGGCGGAGACGGGCGTCGACCCGCTGCTGCGGATGCTCCGGACCGCCGGGCTCGGAACGCTCGACCGCGACGCCGCGCACTACGGCCTCGGGCTCGTGCTGGGCAACGGATCGGTGACGCTGCTCGACCTCGCCAACGCTTACGCGGCGATCGCCCGCGGCGGCGAGTGGCGTCCCTGCCGCTGGTTCGAGAACGCGCCCCCGGGCGCCGCCCGGCGCGTGATGTCCGCCGAGGCCGCGTGGATGATCGTGGACATGCTCGGCGGCGAGGAGCGGTCGGTGGACACCGTCCGCCATACGGCCGACGCGCGCATGCCGCGGATGGCGTGGAAGACCGGGACCTCGTCCGGCTTCCGCGACGCGTGGGCGGTGGCGATCAACCCGGAGGTCGCGATCGGCGTCTGGTGCGGCCGCCCCGACGGGCGCGGCGCGCCGCAACTCGTCGGCGCGAAGTCCGCCGTGCCGGTGGTGTGGGAGATCTTCCGCGGCCTCTACCCGGCCAACGACGGGCCCTGGTTCGCGCGGCCGGCCGGCGTGCGCGAGCGGCGCGTGTGCGCGGTCAGCGGCATGGCGCCCGGCCCGTGCTGCGGGGCGACCGCGGCGGACTGGTCGGTCCCGGGCGTCACGCGCCACGAGGTCTGTGCGGTGCACCGCCGCGTGACGGCGGACGGGCCGGGGGGCGTCGCGCGGTCCGACGTGCGCGAGGTCTGGCCGCCGGAGGTGCAGGCGTTCCTCGACCGCAGCCGGGAGGTCGCCGCGCGCGCTCCGGCGGACACCGCCGCGCCGCGGAATCCGGTGCGGATCGTCTCGCCCGTGGCGGGGTCGGTCTTCCGCCGGCTCGGCGGCCCGGCGGAGCGGATCCCGCTCGCCGCCACGGCGGAGTCCGGCGCGCAGCTCTGGTGGTTCGTCGATGACCGGCTCCTGGCATCGGTGCGCGCGGGCGAGCCGCTGCTGTGGGATCTCGAGCCCGGGCGCCACGTCGTCGTCTGCTCCGACGCCTCCGGCCGCTCCGACCGCGCGCCGATCACGGTGGAGTGAGGGCGGCGCCGATCATCCCGAGAAGCTTCCGCTTCAGGTCGCGCTTCGTCGCCTGCGCGGACGGGTCGGCGGCGAGGTTCGTCCATTCGCGCGGGTCGGCGGCGTGGTCGTACAGCTCCTCCTTCCCGTCGGGATAGAGGATGTACCGCCACCGCTCGGAGCGAACCGTGTAGTGCTGGGCGGCGACGGCGCTCTTCGACGCGCCGCCGGCGAAGATGGCGGTGAGCGCGACGTCGGGACCGGTCCACGTGCCGCCGCTCGGGTCGGCCAGCAGCGGGCGGAGGCTGTGTCCCTCGAGGCGGGAGCCCTTGTCGCTGCGCCGCGTGTCGCCCTTCAGGCCGCACAGGTCGACGAGCGTCGGGTAGATGTCGATCGACGAGACGGGGCGGCCGCATTCGCCGCCCGCGCGGGACACGCCCGGCGCGCGGACGATGAGCGGGATCCGGGTGCTTTCCTCCCACGGCGCGTTCTTGAACAGGAAGTCCTTCTGGCCGTGGTTGTACCCGTGGTCGCTGGCAAGCACGACGATCGTGTTGTCCCCGAACGGGCTCCGGTCGATCGCGTCGACGACCCTGCCGACCTGCTCGTCGACGAAGGCAACGCACGCGAGGTAGGCCTGCAGGTACTTCTTCAGCCCCTCCTCCACGGTCGGATACGATTCCTTCAGAAGGCGGTAGTAGCCCGGCCCCTTGCTGTCCCCGGGCAGGTACCCGTGGAACGACGTGTCGTCCTTGTCCCCGGCCCGGATCACCGGTAGCGTCACCGTCTCCGGCGGGAACATGTCGAAGAAGCGCTTCGGCGCGTAGAGCGGCGTATGGGGGCGGATGAACCCGCAGGCCATGAAGAAGGGCTTTCCATCCTTCTCCGCCGCCCGTTCGCCGATGCGGCGGACGAACCACGCCGCGACGGCCTCGTCGGGCAGCGGGTCGCGGTCGTCCTCGCTGACGTAGCGGTAGGGCGTCGACACCATCCGGTTCTCCTTCTGGCTCCACTCGCGGAAGAACCAGCCCCGCGAGCCGTCCGGATGGACGGGCACATCGGACAGCGGCGCGAACGATCCGTCGATCGGGCCGATGCCGCGGAACGGCATCGGCACGGAGGAGTGGCCGGGAATGTCCTTGGCGCCGTAGGAACCGTTGTCGTTCACCGGGCCGTACTGGGTGCGCACGCCGACCTCGTCCCACTCCTGCTTGTCGCGGTTGTGCATGACCTTCCCGGCGCCGAGCACGCGGTAGCCGTTGTCGCGGAAGTGCGCCATCATCGTCTTGCCGGCCGCGAGCACGGGGTTCTCGTCCCAGTTGTCGAACGAGAAGTTGCGGGAGGTGTGGGGATAGACGCCCGTGAACAGGCTGGCGCGCGACGGCGCGCAGATCGGGTCGTTGCAGTGCGCGCAGGTGAACAGGACTCCGGAGCGCGCGAGCCGGTCGATGGCCGGCGTGCGGGCCTGCGGATGGCCGCCGAGGACGCCGACGTAGTCGTTCAGGTCGTCGATCATCAGGACGACCGCGTTGGGCGGTCCGGCGAGCGCCGCCCCAAGCGAAAGCCCCGCCGCCGCCAGCCCCGCGAGAACCCGTGTCATGGCGTCACCCCGCCGCCACCCTAGCCGCGAGCCCGGGGCGCGTCCACTCCTCAGTCCTGCACGACGACCTTGGTGCCGGAGGGCGCGAGGGCGAAGAGCTGGACGACCTCCTCGTTGAGCATGCGCACGCAGCCGAGGCTGGCCTGGGTGCCGATGCTCTCGGGCTTGTTGGTGCCGTGGATGCCGAAGCCGCGGATGCTCCACGCCAGCCAGTGGGTGCCCAGTTCGTGCTCGGGGTCGCCGTACGGGATGGGCTTGTTGTCCGCCGGCCGCCACCAGGTCGGCTTCTCGACGCGGTCGGTGATGGTGAACTCGCCGACGGGCGTGCGGTTCTCGCGGCCGGTGGCGACCCGGTACTCGCGGAAGAAGCGCCCGTCGCGCAGCACGGTCAGCACGTTGTCGGACTTGTCGACGTGCAGCGACACGGTGCCCGCGGGAACGAGCAGGGTCTGGCCGGCGCGGACGGTGTCGCGCGTCATGCCGTTTGCGGCGCGCAGCAGTTCGACGGTGATGCCGTGCCTCTTCGCGATGCGGGCGAGGGAGTCTCCGGACTGGACGACGCAGGCGGTCTTGCCCTCGGCGAACCGCGGGTCGAGCAGCAGGGTGTGGTTCACGGGGCCGAGTTCGGCGCGCAGGACCTGCCGCTGGGCGTCGGTCCGGGCCAGGTCGAGGGCGTGGGCGAGCTGGCGCTGGCGTGCGGCGAGGGTGCGGAGATCGTCCGCCGCCTCCTCGGCGCGCGCCGCGCCGGCGAGGGCAAGGACCGCGGCCACCATGCGGACCGTCACGTTTCGAATCGTCATCGAAGGACTCCCGGAAATCGAAAGGCGCGGAGTGTGGCACGTCGGCCGCCCCCGCGGCAAGGCGAAGCGGCCGGGCCGGCAGGGCCGACGCATCTTCCTCGGGGTCGTGGCGCCGTCCGGTCGGCGGGGCGCGGAGTGGCTGGTGGACGCCGGAGCCCCTGCGGTTGCGGGGGTGCGACGCGCACCAGGCCGGCCGGATCGCGCGGGATCCCGCCCCGCCTGCGGCGTTGCCGAAGGGGGCGCGGACACGAGTCCCGCCTTCGCCCCGCAGGGCGGGGCTCCGGCG